>NZ_JAVDUX010000005.1:0-372228 GCF_031456575.1 Ancylobacter sp. 3268 | reverse complement strand
ACCCCCTCCGTCACCGCCCGCGGCATCGTCAACATGACCGCCATCGCCGTCGTCGAGGCCCAGGCCTGACGCTCCCCGCCCCAAGGAGCAGGCCCTACGGTGGAGGGCGCAGGGCGGAGGAGACCGACGAGAGCCGCCATTTCGTCGGGCGTGCCGCGCCGCCGAGGAGGCGCCACGGCACGTTCGGGCTCGACGACCGGGGCATCGAGCTTCGCTTCTAGACCTGCACGGAAAACTCTCGCCCCATCACCCGGTTTCGGCCGGCCGACTTGGCGAGGTAAAGCTGCTCATCCGCCGCCCGCACCCACGCCTCCGGCGCCCCGCCGGCCACGCAGGCCGCCGTCGCCACGCCGACGCTGACCGTCACGAAGGCGGCCGCGTCCGAGGCCCGGTGCGGAATGTCGAGCAGTTGTACGCGCTGATGGATCTGCCGGGCCACCTCCATGGCCTCGGCATGAGAGCATTCCGGCAGCACGCAGGCGAACTCCTCGCCGCCATAGCGGACGGCGACATCGGCGGTGCGCTGCATCGCCCGCTTGAGCGCCGATGCCACCATGGAAAGGCAGCGGTCGCCGGCGGTGTGGCCATAGGCATCGTTGTAGCGCTTGAAGAAATCGATATCGACGATGATAAGCGACAATGGCGACTGGTTCATCGCCAGCCGCACCGCCGCCTGGTCGAGCACGCGCTCCATCCGTCGCCGGTTGCCGAGGCCGGTCAGCGCATCGGTCACCGCCATTTCAGCCAGCTGGTCGCGCATGCGCTTCATGTCGAGATGGTTGCGCACGCGCGCCCGTACCGCGACGGGGCTGATCGGCTTGGTGATGTAGTCGATCGCGCCGAGCGTCAGCCCCCGCACTTCGGCGTCGCGGTCGCCGAGGGCGGTGGTGAAGATGATCGGCACGTCGCCCACCAGCGGGTCGGCCTTGAGCGTGCTGCACACCACATAGCCGTCCGTGCCCGGCATCAGCACGTCGAGCAGGATCAGGTCGGGCATGTTGGTGCGCGCCACATCCACCGCCTCCTCGCCGGAGGTGGCGAAAAAGATCTCGTAGTCGTCTTCCAGCGCCGCCGAGAGAATCTCGATGTTGGATATTTCATCGTCGACGATCAGCACCGATTGGCGCTCGTTCAAGATTGCGTCTCCTCGGTCTCGGTCGGTTCGCTGAGCTGGTGGACGGCGAGCAGGGCAGCGGTGAAATCCAGGCGTGTCAAAGCCGCCTTCAGCGGCGCGAGCGCGGCGTTCGGCCCGATGATCCGCTCCATCTGCTCGAAGGTGCGGCGGGCGCCCAGGTTGCGGCGCTCCAGCTGGGTGACCAGCGTGGCCACCAGCTCGCGCGCCGCCGGGGTCAGCGCCGGCGCGTTCGACCGGTTCGCCCGCTCGGGTATCGCCTGCGCTTCGGCGGGCGGCCTCAGCGATCTGGCGGCCGCAAGCGCCGGCAGCATGGCACGGTCGAGCTGCGACAGCCGCTCCGCGAAACGGTCGGCTTCACCATGCGCCAGCGCATCTTCCAGCTGGCGCGCCGCCTCGGTGACGTGCCTCAGCTCCAGCGAGCCGGCGACGCCCTTGAGCGAATGCGCCAGGCGGCGCGCCTCGTCGGGTTCGCCGGCGGCGATCTGCTCGCCCAGCCTTGCCACCGCATCGGAATAGGTCTCGCCGAAACCGGCGATGAGCTTCGTCAGCAGGGGGCGCTTGCCGTTCACCCGCACCAGCGCGGCAGCGATGTCGAAGGGCGGCAGGGTCTCGGGCAGTTCGCCCGTTGCCGGCGGGCCAGCAACCACAGCGGGCCCGGCCACGGCGGGCCCGGCCGCGGCGACGGCAGCCGTCTGGCCCGCCGGTCGCTCGCCGATCCAGCGGTCGAGGGTGGCGATCAGCCGTTGCGGATCGACCGGCTTGGCGATGTGATCGTCCATGCCGGCCTCGATGCAGGCCAGCCGCTCGCGCTCATAGGCGTGGGCGGTCATGGCGATGATGGGCAGCCGGGCCGCGGAAATCGTCCGGCGGATGCGCCGCGTCGCTTCCAGGCCGTCCATTTCCGGCATTTGCACGTCCATCAGCACGGCCTGGTACTGCCGCCCGGATTCCAGCACCATCTCGCAGGCGACGCGGCCATTGCCGGCCAGTTCCACCAGCAGACCGGCATCGGTCAGCAGCTCGAAGGCGACCTCGCTGTTGATCTCGTTGTCCTCGACCAGCAGCACCCGCGCGCCGCGTGCGGCGGCGTGCACCATGGGCACCGCGCCCGGGGCGGCGTCGCCGGTGGCCTCGACGGCACCGCCCTTGGCCCGGAACAGGTCGACGATGGTGTCCAGCAGCATGCCGGCATCGACCGGCTTGACCAGGAAGGCGGCGATGCCGACATCCTGCGCCGCCGCCATCGCGTCCTCGCGCGCATAGGCGCTGACCATCAGCGCCACCGGCGGGCGGGGCAGCTTCGGGCTGCGCTCGAGCTCGCGCACCAGGTCGACGCCATTCATGGAAGGCATCTTCCAGTCGACCAGCAAAAGGTCATGGGGCATGCCCTGCGCGGCGGCCGCTTCGAGCGTCGCCAGCGCCTCCGGGGCCGAGGCCGCGACCTCGACATGCAGCGCCCAGCTCGCAAAGATCGCGCTCAGGATCTCGCGCGCGCCCGAATTGTCGTCGACGATCAGCACGCGCAGGCCGCGCATGTTCGCCGGCAGGGCAAGGGCCTTGGCCCGCTGGGCCGCCGAGCCCTCCTCCAGGCGCAGCGTCACGGTGAACACGCTGCCGAGCCCCGGGGCGCTCTGCACGCCGATCGTGCCGCCCATCAGCTCCACCAGCTGCTTGGTGATGGCGAGGCCGAGCCCGGTGCCGCCGAACTTGCGCGTGGTCGAGCTGTCGGCCTGGGCGAAGGAGCGGAACAGATTGGCCTGCTGCTCGGCATCCATGCCGACGCCGGTGTCGCGCACGGCGATCTCCAGCACCACGGCGGACGGCGCCGCGTCGGGCAGACGCCGGACCGAGACCCGCACCTCGCCGCGCTCGGTGAACTTCACCGCGTTGCCGATCAGGTTGAGCATGATCTGGTTGAGGCGCAGGGCGTCGCCCACCACCATCTCCGGCACATCGGCCGCGAAGGAGACGCGCACGTCGATCCCCTTCTCGGTGGCCTTCAGCATGGTGATGCCGACCGCGGTCTCCACCTCCTCGCGAATGTCGAAGGAGGATTTTTCGAGCATCAGCTTGCCGGCCTCGATCTTCGAGAAGTCGAGGATGTCGTTGATCAGGGCCAGCAGCGCGGTGCTCGCCTGCCGGATCTTGGTGAGGTATTCGAACTGCCTGGGCGGCAGCTCGCCGCGCAGCGCCAGATGGGTGAAGCCGAGAATGGCGTTCATCGGCGTGCGGATCTCGTGGCTCATATTGGCCAGGAACAGGCCCTTGGCGGCATTGGCGGCCTGCGCCTCGCGGGTGCGTTCCTCCACCTTCTGCTCGAGCGTCTCGTTGCTGAGCATGATTTGCTGGCTCATGGCCTGCACGCGGTTGAAGCCGCCGACCAGCATCTCGCTGATCCACACCAGGATCGCGGTCTGGAAGGCAACGATGCCGGCATGCAGCCAAACGCGGGAGAGATCCTGCCCGGCCGGGAACACCGCGGCGGAGAACACGAAATTGAGCGTGAGATGGTGGATCGCCACCGCCGTCGCCGCCATCAGGATGCTGCGCCAGTCGCACCAGCCGATCATCAGCGCCAGCGAGGCGAAGAAATACATGTGCAGGTCCATCTGCCACCCGTGACCTGCCAGCAGGAACACGAAAAGCGAGGGCATGCCCATCAAGGCGACGGCCGATACATAGCGCGTGACGGGCTCCACCCCGTAAACCAGCCAGGAGATTGTGTAGGCGCCGGCCAGCGCCGCGACGATCAGCGCCGGCACCGTCATGTCGCGCCCTACGGCATAGGCGATCGCCATGGCGACCGGCAGATGCAGCCACAGCAATGCGAGCAGCAGATAGCCAAAGCGGACCCGCAAATGCTCGATCTCGATCATGATCTGATTCCGCAACACATCCTGCGTGGCACGGGCTTGCCCTGCCGGTCGCGCATAAAGAATTCGGCACCAACAACGACCTAACGGCCGACGCATCCGTTTAGAAAACCGGCATCGAGCGCCAGCCACGCTCCCTCGCGCCGCAAGGCATCGGGAAAGCCCTGCCGCGCCTCGTCGTCTCCGACCACGGCGACCACCATATTGTCAAACCGCCCCATGTCGACGATCCGGCCGCCGGCCCGGGCGACGAGTTCCAGAGTTTGCGCCGGCTCATACCAGGGCGGCGCCACCACCGCGACATGCTCGGTGCCGGGCCCCGCCGCCAGCATGGCCGTGCTGGTGCCCAGGGTGCTGAGCAGCAGAAGCAGCACCGCGGGCAGCAGCGTCGCGAAGCCGCCGCCGGCGCGATCACCCGGGCGCGCCCGCAAAGGGAGCCCGCCATGCCCCACCATCGGCGTACTGCGCATGAGACCCGAAACTCTCCCCTGGCGGAGCTGCGACCGCCCCTGCCCATTTCCCCATCCCGGCAGGGCGGAAGTTACCGGTAAACCACCGCCGCCGCCACCGGGCCGCCGATGGCGGCCGAACATCAGGAAGGATATCCGCCTGCGCATTGCAAGACCGCCCCCGCCTTCCCGGCGCGCCCCCTCAACGCGGCATCATCCCCTCGACGATCAGCCGGATCGCCTCGCGCAGGTAATTGCGGCGGTCGGTGTCGCGCGGCCAGTCCGGCAGGCCCGGCTGCTTGAGCGGCAGGGCGCCGAAGATCAGGTCCATCAGCATCCGCGCGGTGTATTCCGGGTTGGCGAGGCGAATGCGGCCGCGCTCGGCCTGCCGGGTCAGCCACGCGGTGAGCTCGGCGCGCGAGGGATCGGCGCCGTGGATGCGCACCACATTGCCGAGCTCGGGAAATTGCCGCAGCTCCGCCAGCACGAAGCCGACCAGAGCCATGCGCTCCCGGTTTTCCGCGTCGTCGATATCGACCCGGAAGATGGCGGCAATGGCATCGATCAGCGACAGCTGGTCGTAGTCGCCCGGCAGCGCCAGCATGCTGAAGCGGTGCTCCTCGACGATCGCGGCGAACAGGTCGATCTTGGCGGGAAACAGCCGGTACAGCGTGCGCTTGGAAATCCGGCAGGCGGCGGCGATCTCGTCCATGGTGGTGCGGCCATAACCGCCGGCCAGGAACAGGGCGTGCGCCTGGGCGACGATTGCGGCGGCCTGGTCGTGGTCGGAGCGTGCCTTGGGCCGTCCCCGCCCGCGCTTCGGCGGGAGCCGATCCTCCTGCACCATGTCGCCTCCTCGCGCGCGATGAACATTCCGCGATTCCGGTCCTTTGACCGGAGGAAAGCCGTCCGCGCGCGGCCACCCGGCCGGTCCATACCCGACTATATGCGATATTGCGCCGCACTTATTTTTCGCTGCATAGCAAAAAACTGGACAGCCTCTGCCGGCGTGGCGCCGGCCAAATGCTCGGAGAACGCCAAATCATGAGCACCGTTGACATCGCCGGCCTGCATATCGACGCCGACCTCTACGCCTTCATCAATGACGAGGCCATTCCCGGCACCGGCATCGACCCCGCCGCCTTCTGGCAGGGCTTCGCCGAGATCGTCGGCGAGTTCTCGCCCCGCAACGGCACGCTGCTGGCCAAGCGCGACGCGTTGCAGACGGTGATCGACGATTGGCACCGCACCCATAAGGGGCGCAGCATCGATCCGGCGGAGTACGAGACCTTCCTCGGCGAGATCGGCTATCTCCTCCCCGAGCCGGACGCGGTCACGGTGACGACACAGAACGTCGACGACGAGCTCGCCCGCATTCCCGGCCCGCAGCTGGTGGTGCCGATCACCAATGCCCGCTATGCGCTGAATGCCGCCAATGCGCGCTGGAACAGCCTGTACGACGCGCTCTACGGCACCGACGCGCTTCCCGAGGAGGACGGCGCCACCCGCGCCGGCGGCTTCAACCCGGTGCGTGCCGCCAAGGTGGTGGCGAAGGTGCGGGCGTTCCTCGACGAGACCTTCCCGCTGACCGCCGGCTCGCATCTCGACGCCACCGCCTATGCGGTCGCGGACGGCGCGCTCCGGGTGACGCTGGCCTCCGGCGCCGTCGCCGGCCTCGCCGATACCGCGCAGTTCGCCGGCTTCACCGGAGACGCCGCGACGCCCGCCACGGTGCTGCTGGTCAATCACGGCCTGCACGTCGAGCTGAAGATCGACCGCTCCACCCGCATCGGCGCCACCGACGCCGCCGGCATCGCCGATGTCATCGTCGAGGCGGCGGTCACCACCATCATCGATTGCGAGGACAGCGTCGCCGCGGTGGATGCCGCCGACAAGATCCTCGTCTACCGCAACTGGCTCGGCCTGATGAAGGGCACGCTCAGCGCCCATTTCGACAAGGGCGGCGCGACGGTGGAACGCCATCTGGCGCAGGACCGCGTCTACACCGCGCCGGATGGCGGCACCAAGGTGCTGCATGGGCGCAGCCTGCTGCTGGTGCGCAATGTCGGCCACCACATGATGACCGACGCGGTGCGCGGCGCCGATGGCGCGGAAATTCCGGAGACATTGCTCGACGCCGCCGTCACCTCGCTCATCGCGCTGCACGATCTCAAGGGCGGCGGCCCCCTGCACAACAGCCGCACCGGCTCGGTCTACATCGTCAAGCCGAAGATGCACGGGCCGGAGGAGGTCGGCTTCGCGGTGGAGCTGTTCGCCCGCGTCGAGGCGCTGCTGGGCATGGCGCCGACCACGCTGAAGATCGGCATCATGGACGAGGAGCGCCGCACCAGCGCCAATCTCGCCGCCGCCATCCATGAGGCGCGCGAGCGCGTCGTCTTCATCAATACCGGCTTCCTCGATCGCACCGGCGACGAGATCCACACCTCGATCGAGGCGGGGCCGATGGTCCGCAAGAACGAGATGAAGGCGCAGCTCTGGATCAAGGCCTATGAGGACAACAACGTCGATGTCGGGCTCAGAGCCCATCTCGACGGCAAGGGCCAGATCGGCAAGGGCATGTGGGCGATGCCGGACCGCATGGCCGACATGCTGGTGCAGAAGATCGTGCATCCGCTGGCCGGCGCCAATACCGCCTGGGTACCCTCCCCGACCGCGGCGACGCTGCACGCACTGCATTATCACAAGGTCGACGTCTTCGCCCGGCAGGCGGAACTGCGCCACCGCAAGCCGGCCGCCCGCCGCGACCTGCTCACCGTGCCGGTGGTCGATCGCGGCAATTGGGAACCCGCCGCGGTGCAGGAGGAGCTCGACAACAATATCCAGGGCATTCTCGGCTATGTCGTGCGCTGGATCGACCAGGGCGTCGGCTGCTCCAAGGTGCCGGACATCCACGATGTCGGGCTGATGGAGGACCGCGCCACGCTGCGCATCTCCTCGCAGCACGTCGCCAACTGGCTGCTGCACGGGGTCTGCACCGTCGAGCAGGTAGAGGAGACGCTGCGCCGCATGGCCAAGGTGGTGGACGGCCAGAACGCCGGCGACCCGGCCTATGTGCCGATGGCGCCCTCCTATGACGGCCATGCCTTCAGGGCGGCGCGCGAGTTGGTGCTCGAAGGCCGCACCCAGCCGAACGGCTACACGGAGTTCATTCTCCACCGCCGCCGCCGCGAGGCCAAGGCCGCCTGAGCGCAACGTTCGGCGCATCGCCCACGTGTGACGCCCACGCACGCATCCCGACGCCCGCCTCGCGGCGGCGTTCCACCCCGATCCTCCCCGGCCTATCGTTCCCGATGCCGGGGAGTTTGCTTGCATTCCTCATGGACAGGGGAAGCAACGCGGCCGATAGTGGCCTGCCGCACCGAAAACGACTGCCTCGAAGCGGCCGCTGAATTCGGGGCCCAGCCCGCGGCACGGCGCCGGGGCGGTCGACCGGTTGAAGCGCTTGACGTGGCGGTCCATTGCCCGGCCAAGGCTCCATGAACCTCCTGCGTCGCGTCCTTCTCGCTCTCCCGCTTCTGCTGCTGCCGCTGGCGCCTATCGCCGCCCAGACTCCGGCACCCATTGCTCCGGCACCCACGGCTCCGGCACCCACGGCTCCGGCACCCCTCCCCCTCAGCCAGCAGCAATTCGACCAGCTGGTGGATTCGCTCAGCAGCGCGGTGGCGGAACGGTTGAAGACCGGTGCCGCGACGCCGGCCAGCCCGTCGGCGGGCACCGCCGCGGGCGCGAAGCCCGAGGTGCCGGCTTCGGAACCTGCGCCGGCTCCGATGATGAGCATGACGCACGAGGAGCCGATGAGCGAAAAGTTCATCGAGGTCCTCGATCACAGCGACGACGTGCTGGCGGAACTGCCGGCGCTGATCGAGCAGGGCAGCCGCATCCCCCACATTCTCAGCGCCGAGCTCAATCAAGGCCGCGAGCCAGGCCGCTTCCTGCTGCTTGTGGCGGCCTGCGTCGCCGTGGCGCTCGGCACCGAGGCCCTGCTGCGCCTCGCCTTGCGCCCGGCCCGGCGCCATCTCGCCAACCGCGTGACCGGCGCCGCCTCGCTCTGGGCCCTGGCCGCGCTGGTCAGCCTCGACGTGGTGATCCTTGCCGGCCTGTGGCTGGCAACGCATGCGATGATCGTCGGCTTCTTCGAGGGCGATATACCGCAGGCGCATTTCGGCTTCCTGGTGCTGACCAGCGTGTTCTACTGGCGGCTGTATCTGCTGGTGTTCCGCATCGCCCTGCGGCCCAACCTGCCGCAGGCACGGCTCGCCGAGATCGACGACGCCGAGGCGCTGAAGATCTATCGCTGGACCTCGGCGGTGATCCTGGTGGCGATACTGCTCACCGATATCCGCCGCATTCTCGAAGGCATGCAGTCGCCGCCGCTGGTGCTTGCCTGCGCCATGCTCATCAATGCGCTGGTGCTCACCACCCTGATCATCGCGGCGTCGATCGCGATCCGCGAACCGATGGCGAAGTGGTTCCACGGCCTCAGCCAGGGCGGCAAGCCGGGACCGCTGGTGGCCGGCATTGCGCGTTTCTGGCTGGTCATCGCCATACCGTTCTTCCTTGTGCTCGGCATGGCCCGCATCTATGGCGCCCTCACCACCGCCAATGGCGTGCACGAGGCGATCATGATGACGCTGAACGTGCTGATCGGGCTTCTGGTGCTGGAATCCTTCATGGAGAAGGTCTGCCGCCTGATGCGCCGTGACATGGAGGCCAGCCATTTCCGGCGCGAACGGGCGATCGAGGCGCTGATGCGTTGCGTGCGGGTCGCCATCCTGCTCGGCGCGCTGTCGCTGCTGTTCCGCATCTGGGCGGTGCATGGCGTCGGCATGATGGATATGAGCGGTTACAATGCGCTGGCGGCGGCGGCGCTGCCGGCCGGCGCCATCCTGCTCGGCGCCTATTGCGCCTGGCAGGCCGTGGAATATTTCACCAGGCTCTACGCCGCCCCGGTCGCCAGCGGCCTGCCCGGCCATCAGGACAGCGAGGAGACCACCGCCGCCCCGACCACCGCCTCGCGCATGAGCACGCTGATGCCGTTGCTGCGGGTCACCATGCTGCTCGCCATCGTCGTCATGGCGGTGCTGACCGTGCTGTCGCAGCTCGGCATCAACATCACGCCGCTGATTGCCGGCGCCTCGATTGTCGGCCTCGCCATCTCCTTCGGCAGCCAGACCTTGGTGAAGGACATCGTCTCCGGCGTGTTCTACCTGGTCGACGATGCCTTCCGGGTCGGCGAGTACATTGACTGCGGCAAGGCCAAGGGCACGGTGGAGGGCTTCACCCTGCGCTCGCTGAAGCTGCGCCACCAGAACGGCATGGTGCACACCATCCCCTTCGGCCAGCTGGGTCAGATCACCAATTTCAGCCGCGACTGGTCGACGCTGAAGTTCAACCTGCGCTTCACCCGCGACACCGACATCGAGAAGCTGCGCAAGACGGTGAAGAAGATCGGCATCGAGCTGCAGGACGATCCCGAATTCAAGGACGACTTCCTGATGCCGCTGAAGATGCAGGGCGTCGCCGATATCGCCGACAACGCCCTGGTGGTGCGGTTCAAGTTCACCGTGAAGCCGACCCGGCCGACGGTGATCCAGCGCGAGGCGGTCAAGCGGATGATCCGCACCCTGCCGCAGCAGGGCATCGAGTTCGCCAACAACACCGTGTCGGTGCAGTCCATGACGACCGGCGACCCGGCCGGTGCCGCCGCGGCCAGCCGCAAGGCCGCCAACGATCTCGCCGAGAAGGTGGCGGCCGAAGCCGCCGCGAGCTGAAAGCCGGATCGCCACGCGCGCCGACCCCTTCCAGGCGGTCGGCGGAGGCTGCCGCCCCGTGATCGGGCGATGCCGCCTGATGACGGGATGGCGGCGTGTTTTGAACAGGTTGAACCCCGCTCCGTGGCGGGGGCCTTCCGGCTGTCGTGGCGGGAACGGGCCCTAGCCGGAAAACTCGGTCTCGTGGCGCAGCGCGTCCTCCGCCTCGGGATTGAGCGCATGCGCCTCGCGCTCGGGCCGCACCAGCGGCTCCGGCTCGGCGGCCATGCGGCCGGGCCCGTAGTCGATGCCCCCCTCCATCTGCCGCTGCAGCCGCTGGCGGTCGAGCTCGCGCACTTCGGTGATGATGTGACGGGCCGCTTCGACCCCCACGCCATTGGCCCTCAGCGTCGCATTGCCGAAGGCCAGGGCCGATTCGAAGGTCTCGCGGATCTCATAGTCGACCCCCTTCGCCTTGAGGGCGAGGCTGTGGGTGCGGTCATAGGCGCGCACATGCAGCTGCACGTGCGGGACGTTCATCTTGAGGATCTCGACGATGCGGTCGGCCGTCTCGCGATGGTCGACGCACACCGCCACCACCCGCACCCGCTCGGCCCCCGCCGCGCGCAGCACGTCGAGCCGGGTGCCGTCGCCGTAATAGATGCGGAAGCCGAAGCGGCCGGCGCTCTGGATCATCTCGACATCATTGTCGATGATCGTCACCTCCATGCCCTGGGTCAGCAGGCATTGCGAGACGATCTGGCCGAAGCGGCCGAAGCCGACCACCAGCACCGAACCATGCGCATCGGAGAAATCGTCCGGCTTCGGCACCGTGATGTCGCGGCGCTCCAGCTTGCGGGCGATGCGCTCGCCGATCAGCGCCACCGGCGGGCCCAGCATCATGGTCATCGCCGCGCAGGCGGAAAGCAGGTCCGCCTGCTGGGCGGTGATCAGGCCGAGCCCGAGGGCGAGCGGGAACAGCACGAAGGAGAACTCGCCTGCCGAGGTGAGCACCGAGGCGGCCCGCACCGAATCCGCCTCCGTACCCTCGGAGAGATGGAACACCGCCCACACCGAGACCGCCTTCACCAGGGTGACGAGCAGCGTGCCGAGGATCAGCAGCGGCGCATTGGCGAGCACCACGTCGAGATTCATCGACATGCCGATGCTCATGAAGAACAGCGCGATCAGCAGCCCGCGAAACGCGTCGACATTGGCCTCCAGCTCATGGCGGAAGCTGGATTCCGACAGCATCACCCCGGCGAGGAAGGCGCCCATCGCCATCGACATGCCGACCGACGCCATCAGCGCGCCGGCGCCTAGCACCACCAGCAGCGCCGCCGCGGTCATCACCTCGCGGGCATGGCTGCGGGCGAGGATCTGGAACAGCGGCGTCAGCAGATAGCGGCCGACCCCGATCACCACCGCCACCGCCGCCAGCACGATGCCGACATCGCCCAGCGAATCGAAGAGGGTTTGCCCCTCATGGGTGCCCGGCACCATCAGCGGCATGAAGGCGATCAGCGGCACCACCGCCATGTCCTGGAACAGCAGCACCGCGAAGGCCCGCTGGCCATAGGGCTGTGCCAGCCCGTTCTTTTCCTCCAGCAGCTGCAGGGCGATGGAGGTGGCCGACAGGGCCAGCGCCAGCCCGGCAATGGCGCCGGCACGCCAGTCGAAATCCTTGCCGGCATAGTGCGCCAGCACGGCGATGGAGCCGCCGGTGAAGATCAGCTGCGCGGCGCCGATGCCGAAGATCGCCCGGCGCAGCGCCAGCAGCCGCGACAGCTTCAGCTCGAGCCCGATGACGAACAGCAGCAGCACCACGCCGATCTCGGCCACGGTGATGATGCGCTCGGGGTCGCGGATCGCCCCGAGGCCGGAGGGACCGATGGCAATGCCGGCGACCAGATAGCCGACGATGGGGGAGAGGCCGAGACGCCGGGCAAGGGGAACCGCCACCACCAGCGCCACCAGGAACACCAGCGCCGAGATCAGCAGCCCATACCCGTCGCCGTGCATTCCCACTCACTCCGTTCCGCGACCGGCCCACTGTCGCCGGTCCGGCGCCCCCGTATTGCGATGCCCCCCGGCCATGGCGGAACGATGGTCGCGACGCGGCCGAATGGCGCCGGCGCCATGGGACCACCTTTCGCGGCCGGACAGCAAGGCGTCTAGCCGAATCGCCCTGAAAAACGACAGCAAAACGCCCGCATGGACGGTCCATGCGGGCGCGGCGGCGTGACGAGAGGGAAGGCGGCGAGACGCGCCCAGTGGTGCGCGCTCAGTGATGCGCGGGCAGCGACGCGGCCGGGCGGGCCACCGGTATGTCGGCGCGCTTCACCGGCGGCAGGGTCTTGAGCGATTCGACGACCAGCGGCTTCAGCCCGTCGCCGCCGGTGGCGATGTGGTCTTCGATCTTGGCGCGCATGCGCGGTTCCCAGAAATCCTTGATATGCTTGGCGATGCCGGCGACCGCCTTGTCGTGCTTCTGGGATTCGAAGAAGGCGCCGATCTGGTTCGCCATGTAGATCAGCCGCGGCAGGCTGTCATGCGAATCATGCGACATGGGGAACGGTCTCCGTGTTGGATCCGCCGGTCGCGATGCGATGCGGATGGGTAAAGACTTCAAATCCGTCGTCCCGCGCGATCGCCGCGAGGGTGATGCCCGCCGCCTCGGCCGTGCGCACCGCCAGGGCCGTCGGCGCCGAGACCGCCACCAGCACCGAGGCGCCGAGCATCGCGGTCTTCTGGATCATCTCGATCGACACCCGGCTGGTCAGCAGCACGATGCCCCGCGATGCCGGGTTCTCCGTCGCCGTCCGCGGCTGGCGCACCAGATGGCCGACCAGCTTGTCGAGCGCGTTGTGACGCCCGACATCCTCGCGCACCGCGACCAGCCCGGCCTCCGGTTCCCAGAACGCCGCGGCATGCACCGCGCGGGTGGCATGGTTGAGCACCTGCGCCGGCGGCAGGGCGGCAATGGCACGGGAAATGTCGGCCGGCGCGAAGATCCGTCCCTCGCCCACCGCCCGTGCCGGCTTCACCGCCAGTTCGAGGCTTTCCACCCCGCACAGGCCGCAGCCGGTCGGCCCGGCGATCTGCCGGCGCCGGGCCACCATCAGCCCGGCCCGCTCGGCATTGATCCACAGCCGCACCTCGACCCCCTCGTCGAATTCGAGAAGCTCGAGGTCCTCGACATCGGCAAGGCTGTCGATCACGCCCTCGGTCAGGCTGAAGCCGATGCCGAAATCCTGAAGATCGGCCGGCGTCGCCATCATCACGGCATAGGTGGAGCCGTTATGGACGATGGCGACCGGCGTCTCCTCGGGAATGGCGCGCTCGCCCGCCTGCGCGCCTTTCGGCGTGCAGGCGAGACGGGGAACGCGGACAACCGGCGGGATCATCGCGCTAGGCTATCACTCCGCCGCTTCGACGGCGATGCGGCGGCTCTGGCGGGCGAAAGCGTCGTAATCCTCCTGCCACTGCGACGGCCCGTTGGAGCGGGCCACCTGCACCGCCGTCACCTTGAACTCGGGGCAGTTGGTCGCCCAGTCCGAGAAGTCGGTGGTGACGACATTGGCCTGCGTCGTCGGGTGGTGGAAGGTGGTGTAGACGACGCCCGGCGCCACGCGGTCGGTGATCTCCGCCCGCAGGGTGGTGGAGCCGGCGCGGCTGTCGATACGCACCCAGTCGCCGTCGCGCACACCGCGCTGCTCGGCATCGTGCGGGTGGATCTCCAGAAGGTCCTCCGGGTGCCAGGCGACATTGTCGGTGCGCCGCGTCTGCGCGCCGACATTGTAGTGGCTGAGGATGCGGCCGGTGGTGAGCAGCAGCGGGAAGCGGGCGCCGGAACGCTCGTCGGTCGGCACATATTCGGTGACGACGAACTTGCCCTTGCCGCGCGCGAAGCTCTCGATGTGCATGATCGGCACACCTTCCGGGTTCGCGTCGTTGCACGGCCACTGCACCGAGCCGAGCTCGTCGAGGCGCTTGAACGACACCCCGGCGAAGGTCGGGGTCAGCGCGGCGATCTCGTCCATGATCTCGGACGGGTGGGTGTAGTTCCAGTCCATGCCGATGGCGCGGGCGAGCAGCTGTGTCACTTCCCAGTCGCCATAGCCGTTCTTCGGCGCCATCACCTTGCGCACCAGCTGGATGCGGCGCTCGGCATTGGTGAAGGTACCGTCCTTCTCCAGGAAGGTGCAGCCGGGCAGGAAGACATGGGCGTAGTTGGCGGTCTCGTTCAGGAACAGGTCCTGCACGATCACCAGCTCCATGGCCGCGAGGCCGGCGGCGACATGCTTGGTGTCGGGGTCGGACTGGAGGATGTCCTCGCCCTGGACGTAGAGCGCCTTGAAGGTGCCCTCGACCGCGGCATCCAGCATGTTGGGAATGCGCAGGCCGGGCTCGGGATCGAGCGGACGGCCCCACATCGCCTCGAAGGTGGCGCGGGTGGCGTCGTCGGAGATGTGGCGATAGCCCGGCAGCTCGTGCGGGAACGAGCCCATGTCGCAGGAGCCCTGCACGTTGTTCTGGCCGCGCAGCGGGTTCACGCCGACGCCGCGGCGGCCGATATTGCCGGTCGCCATGGCGAGGTTGGCGATCGCCATCACCGTGGTCGAGCCCTGCGAGTGCTCGGTGACGCCGAGGCCGTAATAGATCGCCGCATTGCCGCCGGTGGCGAACAGCCGGGCGGCGCCGCGGATCAGTTCCGGCGCCACGCCGGTGTACTGGGCGACGGCTTCCGGCGAGTGGCGTTCGTCGGCGACGAACTCGGCCCAGTCCTGGAACTCGTCCCAGTCGCAGCGTTCGCGCACGAAGGTCTCGTCGACCAGGCCCTCGGTGACGATGACATGGGCCAGCGAGGTGACGACGGCGACATTGGTGCCGGGCTGCAGCGGCAGATGGAAGTCGGCCTTGATGTGCGGCGAGCGCACCAGGTCGATGCGGCGCGGATCGACGACGATCAGCTTGGCGCCCTCGCGCAGGCGCTTCTTCATGCGCGAGCCGAACACCGGGTGGCCGTCGGTCGGGTTGGCGCCGATGACCAGGATGACGTCGCTGTCCTCGACCGAATCGAAGTCCTGCGTGCCGGCGGAGGTGCCGAACGCCTGGTTCAGGCCATAGCCGGTCGGCGAGTGGCAGACGCGGGCGCAGGTATCGACATTGTTGGTGCCGAAGCCGGCGCGGATGATCTTCTGGACGAGATAGGCTTCCTCATTGGTGCAGCGCGAGGAGGTGATGCCGCCCACGGAGCGGCGGCCATAGGTCTCCTGGATGCGCTTCAGCTCGGAGGCGGTGTGGGCGATCGCCTCGTCCCACGACACTTCCCGCCACGGGTCGGTGACCTTGGCGCGGATCATCGGGTTGAGCACGCGATCCTTGTGCATCGCGTAGCCCCAGGCGAAGCGGCCCTTGACGCAGCTATGGCCGCGATTGGCCTTGCCTTCCTTCCACGGCACCATGCGCACCACTTCCTGGCCGCGCATCTCCGCCTTGAAGGTGCATCCGACGCCGCAATAGGCGCAGGTGGTGACGACGGAATGCTCGGGCGTGCCGATCTCGATCAGCCGCTTCTCGGAAAGGGTGGCGGTCGGACAGGCCTGCACGCAGGCGCCGCAGGACACGCATTCCGAGGTGAGGAAGGCTTCCGACTGGCCCGGCGACACGCGACTGTCGAAGCCGCGGCCGGAGATGGTCAGCGCGAAGGTGCCCTGCACTTCCTCGCAGGCGCGCACGCAGCGATTGCAGACGATGCACTTGGCCGGGTCGTAGGTGAAATAGGGGTTCGACTCGTCCTTGGGCATGACGAGCTCGGAAGTGGGGGCGAAATGATTGGCGCCCTCCATGCCGTAGCGCACCTCGCGCAGGCCGACCGCGCCGGCCATGTCCTGCAGCTCGCAGTCGCCATTGGCGGCGCAGGTGAGGCAGTCCAGCGGGTGGTCGGAGATGTAGAGCTCCATCACCCCCTTGCGCAGCTGCGCGAGGCGCGGCGTCTGGGTGTGCACCTTGATGCCCGGCGCCACCGGCGTCGTGCATGAGGCCGGGGTGCCGTTGCGGCCCTCGATCTCGATCAGGCAGAGGCGGCAGGAGCCGAAGGCGTCCAGCATGTCGGTGGCGCAGAGCTTGGGGATCTGCGTCCCCATCTCCATCGCCGCGCGCATGATGGACGTGCCTTCCGCGACCGTGACCTCGACGCCGTCGATGGTGAGCGTCACCATCTTGTCGGTCTTGGGGGCGGGCGTACCGTAGTCGATCTCATGGACGAGAGACATGGCGTGTCCTCCTCATTCAGCGGCTTCGAGGCGACGGGGCGTGTCGCCGAATTCTTCGGGGAAATGGGTGAGGGCGCTCAGCACCGGATAGGGTGTGAACCCGCCCAGCGCGCAGAGCGAGCCGAGCTTCATGGTCTGGCAGAGGTCCTTCAGCACTTCGAGGTTCTTCTCGCGCCGCTCGCCGGCGACGATGCGGTCGATGACCTCGACGCCGCGGGTGGAGCCGATGCGGCAGGGCGTGCACTTGCCGCAGCTCTCCACCGAACAGAACTCCATGGCGAAGCGCGCCATCTTCACCATGTCGGCGGTGTCGTCGAACACCACGATGCCGCCATGGCCGATCAGCGCGTCCTTGGCCGCGAAGGCCTCGTAGTCGAAGGGCAGGTCGAACTGCCAGGTCGGCACATAGGCACCGAGCGGGCCGCCCACCTGCGCCGCCTTCACCGGGCGGCCGGACGCCGTGCCGCCGCCGATATCGTTGATCAGCTCGCCGAGGGTGATGCCGAAGGCGGTCTCGAACAGGCCGCCGAACTTCACATTGCCGGCGATCTGCACCGGCATGGTGCCGCGCGAGCGTCCCATGCCGAAATCGGCGTATTTCTGCGCGCCGTCGGCCAGGATATGCGGCACCGCCACCAGCGACAGCACGTTGTTGATCACGGTCGGCTTCTGGAACAGGCCCTTATGCGCCGGCAGCGGCGGCTTGGCGCGCACCGTGCCGCGGCCGCCCTCGAGGCTGTCGAGCAGCGCGGTCTCCTCGCCGCAGACATAGGCGCCGGCGCCCATGCGCACTTCCATGTCGAAGCTGTGCGGCGAGCCGGCAATGTTGACGCCGAGCATGCCGTGGGCGCGCGCCGCCTCGATCGCCTTCTCCATCGCCCAGATGGCGTGCGGATATTCCGAGCGGGTATAGACGTATCCCTTGGTGGCGCCCACCGCGATGCCGGCAATGGTCATGCCCTCGATCAGCTGGAAAGGGTCGCCTTCCATGATCATGCGGTCGGCGAAGGTGCCCGAGTCGCCTTCGTCGGCGTTGCAGACGATGTATTTGCGGTCGTCCTTGGCGTCGGCCACGGTCTTCCACTTGATGGCGGTGGGGAAGCCGGCGCCGCCGCGGCCGCGCAGGCCGGATTTCTTGACTTCCTCGATGATCTCCGCCGGGCCGAGCGCCAGCGCGCGCTCGAGACCCTTGTAACCGCCATGGGCGACGTAGTCGGCATAGGAGGCCGGGTCGATGATGCCGCAGCGGGCGAAGGTGAGCCGGGTCTGCTTCGCCAGGAAGGGGTGTTCCTCCGGCTTGCCGATGCGCAGCGCATGCGTGGCCCCCGTGAGGAAGCCGGCCGCGAACAGCGCCTCGACGTCGCCTTCCTCCACCGGGCCATAGGCGATGCGGCCTTCCGGGGTCGCCACTTCGACCAGCGGCTCCAGCCACAGCATGCCGCGCGAGCCGGTGCGGATGATCTCGACCGGCTGACTGCGGGCGAGGGCCGCGGCCTCGATGGCCTGGACCACCTCGTCGGCGCCGCAGGCGATGGCGCAGGCGTCCTTGGGAACGTAGATGCGGATGCTTACGGGATTCGTGCTCACGACTGCGCCTCCGAGATCAGCGCGTCGAGGCGACGCTCGTTGAGACGGGCGACGATGCGGCCGTCGAGCATGGCGGAAGGCGCGGTGGCGCACAGGCCGAGGCAGTAGATCGGCTCGACGGTGACGCGGCCATCGGCGGTGGTCTCGCCGAGCTTGCAGCCAAGCTTGTGCTCGGCATGGGCGGCCAGCGCATCGCCGCCGGCGGCCTGGCAGGCCTCGGCGCGGCACAGCTTCAGCACGTGCTGGCCGGCGGGCTCGTGCCGGAAATCATGATAGAAGGTCACCACGCCGTGGACTTCGGCGCGCGAGACATTCAGGCGTTCGGCAAGCATCGGCACCACCGCATCCGGCACATAGCCGAACGTTTCCTGCACCGCGTGGAGCATCGGCATGAGCGGGCCCTCGAGATGAGCGAACTCGCCGATCACGGCCTGCGCCCGCTCTTCGCTCCATGGCTCGTAATGCGGCATCTTCTCCCGGACCTTCTTTTAAAGTTTTCCAATGGAGAACATCGGCCCTGACTTGACGGAAATCAATTCCGGCGTTCCGTCTCTTGATAGAAAGGTTCTATCGAACGCGCACGGCACCGGTCCGGCAGCGAGCGAATTCGCCTTTTCCGTTCCCTTAATGTTCTTGACGCGGGGTTTTCGCCCTTTAGAGTTGAGGTTTCGGGGCGGGATGGCGCGGCGCGGCGCGCGAAGACGTGATCGGGGGACCATGGTCCAGCGGGTGGCAACGGTGGCGTTCGAGGGCATCGAGGCGCGCCCGGTCGACGTGCAGGTCCAGGTCAGCCCCGGCCTGCCGGCGTTCAATCTGGTCGGCCTCGCCGACAAGGCGGTGACCGAGGCGAAGGAGCGGGTGCGCGCGGCGCTCATCGCCTCCGGGCTTGCCCTGCCGCCCAAGCGCATCACCGTCAATCTCGCCCCCGCCGATCTGCCCAAGGAGGGCAGCCATTACGATCTGCCGATCGCGCTCGGCCTGATGGCGGCGATCGGGGCGGTTCCCGCCGAGGCGCTGGAAGGCTTCACCGTGGTCGGCGAGCTGGCGCTCGACGGCCGCATCGCCGCGGTGGCCGGGGTGCTGCCGGCGGCGATCGGCGCCAATGCCCGCGGCCACGGCCTCATCTGCCCGGCGGAATGCGGCCAAGAGGCCGCCTGGGCCAGCCCGGACATGCCGGTGCTGGCGCCCTCCTCGCTCATCCAGCTGGCCGGCCATCTCGCCGGCCGGCAGCGGCTGACCCGGCCGGAGCCGCGGCTGGACGCCGCCGGTGCCGCGCTGCCGGACCTCTCGGACGTGCGCGGACAGGAGACAGCCCGGCGGGCATTGGAAGTGGCCGCCGCCGGCAGCCACAACCTTTTGTTCTGCGGCCCGCCCGGCGCCGGCAAGTCGATGCTGGCGCAGCGCCTGCCCTCGATCCTGCCGCCGCTGTCGCCTGTGGAGCTGCTGGAGGTCTCGATGATCGCCTCGGTGGCCGGCACGCTGCAATCGGGCGCGCTCACCGACCGGCGGCCGTTCCGCGCGCCGCACCATTCCGCCTCGATGGCGGCGATGGTCGGCGGCGGCAACCGCGCCCGGCCCGGCGAGGTGTCGCTCGCGCATAATGGCGTGCTGTTCCTCGATGAGCTGCCGGAGTTCCAGCCCTCGGTGCTCGACGCGCTGCGCCAGCCTTTGGAGACCGGCGACGCCTTCATCGCCCGCGCCAACCACCGCGTCACCTATCCGGCCCGGTTCCAGCTGGTGGCGGCGATGAACCCCTGCCGCTGCGGCCGGGCCGGCGAGCCCGGCTTCACCTGCCGACGCGGGCCGCGCTGCGCGGCGGACTATCAGGCGCGGCTGTCGGGCCCCTTCCTCGACCGCATCGATTTGCATCTCGACGTGCCGGCGGTATCGGCGGTGGATCTGGTGCGCTCGGCGCCGACCGAATCGAGCGTCAGCGTCGCCCGGCGGGTGGCGGCGGCGCGGGCGGCGCAGGCCGAGCGTTTCGCCGCCCTCGGCCGGCCGGACCTCGCCACCAACGCCCAGGCCTCCGGCCCGATATTGGAGGAGATCGCCTCGCCCGACAGCCACGGCGCCGCGCTGCTCACCGATGCGGCGCGCATCATGCGGCTGTCGGCGCGCGGCTATCACCGCGTGCTGAGGGTGGCGCGTACCCTCGCCGATCTTTCCGGGGCCGAAACGGTTGGACGTGCCCATATCGCCGAAGCCCTGGCCTATCGCGTCGGCGCCGACCGGACCACCGCCGCCGCATAGCCCCGCAAGCGCCGCCGGCAACAAAGGCGTCGGGGATCGACCGTGCCGCAGGCAGGCCTGCCAAGGTCCAGCAATCGGCCGCGGGCCGTGTCGGGCATGGCGTCGGGGTCCGGTTTCCGGTTCCAAACCATCTATGCCCGGTGCCTGCACGCAATGGCGCCGACGCCCCCGATCGGCAGCGGGGCGCGGTCGGTGCCTCAACGAGCCAACGCTTTCCCTGCCGCCGGGCTTTGCGATCCGGCGCTCGGTGGCTCACCGTCGAGATCGAGACCCGCCAGTCGATTTGAACGAAACCGTGGAGCCTTTTATGCAGGGGCGTCCGCAAATCTCGCCCGCGATACCCGTCTGGCCGAACCGGCCGCCGCCTCTCGCCCTGGCGGCGATCCTGGGGGCTCTGCGGGCATCGCTCCCGTGTCGCCTCGTCCGAAGGATGTGTCCATGACCCTGCCGGCCGCCGCCATCGATGACTACAGCGAACGCCAGTACAATCTGGCGCTCACCGTGCCGGACATGAAGGCGATCACCGGCAGGTGGCAGGAACGCGCCGAAGCCGCGCGCCGGCACCATCCGCCGCTGGCCGACCTCGCCTATGACGCGCATCCGCGCGAACGGCTCGACCTGTTCCGCGCCACCGCGCCGCGCGGCACCCTCGTCTTTATCCATGGCGGCTTCTGGCGGGCGCGGTCGAAGGATGAATTTTCCTGGATCGCCGCGCCCTTCCTCGCCGTCGGCTATTCGGTGGCGCTGCCCAGCTACCCGCTGTGCCCGCAGGCCGCCTTTTCCGCCATCGCCCCCGCCGTGCGGACCGCCTTCGCCCATCTCTACCGCGAGGTGCTGACGCCGGCCGAACGCGCCCGCATCGTGGTGGCCGGCCATTCGGCCGGCGGCTATCTCGCCGCCGACCTGGCGACCGTCGACTGGACCGCGCACGGCCTGCCGGCGGCCCCCTTCCAGGGCGTGCTGCCGATTTCCGGCGTGTTCGATCTGCGGCCGCTCATCGCCACCAGCATCAATGCCGACCTCCGCCTCGACGACGCCGAGGCCGCCCGCCTCAGCCTCGACCGCGCCCCCCGCCGGGTGCCGGCCCGCGTCGTGCTGGCGGTCGGCGGCGAGGAAACCGAGGGTTTCCGCCGGCAGACCGATCGGATGGCCGCCAACTGGCCGGACCGTCCACCGCATCGAATCGCCGGGGCCAACCATTTCGACATCCTGCATGGTCTCGCCACCCCGGGCGCGGCGCTGCACGAGGCGGCGCGCAACCTGTTCGCCGGCGACACCGCCTGACGCGGAACCGTCTCGCCGATCACCGTTTTGGGGATTGTTGCGCTCGCCTCCGTCGTGCCAGAAAGCGGGAGGGATGACTTTGGGTGAACCGGGAGACCTCGACGTGAAGCGGATGATCGGCGCTGCAGCGCTTGCCACCATTCTGGCCCTGCCGGCCGCCACCGCCGGCGCCGAAGATCTGAAAATCGGTTTGATTTCAACGCTTTCCGGTCCCTCGGCCGCCCTCGGCCAGCATCTGCGCGACGGCTTCCTGCTGGCGGTGAAGCAGCGCGGCGGCGCGCTCGGCGGCGAGACCGCCGAAATCATCGTGGTCGATGACGAGCTGAAGCCTGACGTCGCCGTCACCAAGGCCAAGACCTTGGTCGAGCGCGACAAGGTCGATTTCGTGGTCGGCGTGGTGTTCTCGAATGTGATGAACGCCGTCGCCAAGCCGCTGACCGAATCCAAGACGTTCGTCATCAGCGCCAATGCCGGCCCGTCCACCCTCGCCGGCGAAGGTTGCAGCCCGTATTTCTTCTCTGCGTCCTACCAGAACGACCAGAATCACGAAGTATTGGGCAAATACGCACAGGACAAGGGCTATAAGAAGCTGGTGCTGATGGCGCCCAACTATCAGGCCGGCAAGGATTCGCTCGCCGGTTTCAAGCGGCACTACAAGGGCGAGGTCGTCGAGGAGATCTATACCCAGCTCGGCCAGCTCGACTTCTCCGCCGAGCTCGCCCGCATCGCCGCCGCCGAGCCGGATGCGGTGTTCACCTTCATGCCGGGCGGCATGGGCGTGAACCTCGTCAAGCAATACCGCCAGGCCGGTCTCGCCGACAACGTCCCGTTCCTCTCCGCCTTCACCGTCGACGAGACGACGCTGCCAGCGACGCAGGGTGCCGCGCTCGGCCTTTATTCCGGTGCCGCCTGGGCCCCCGATCTCGATACTCCCGAGAACAAGGCGTTCGTCGCTGCTTTCGAGAAGGAATATGGTTATGTGCCCGCACTTTATGCGGCACAAGCCTATGACGCGGCGCTCATGATCGATGCGGCGGTGAAGCAGCTCGGCGGCAAGCTCGACGACAAGGAAGCCGTGCGGGCGGCCCTGAAGAAGGCCGACTTCAAGTCGGTACGCGGTGCGTTTTCCTTCAATACCAACCAGTTTCCGATCCAGGACTTCTATCTCGTCAAGGTGGCCAAGCGTCCGGATGGCAAGTTCCAGACCGAGACCGTCGAGACGGTCTTCAAGCAATATGGCGACGTCTATGCCGCCAAATGCCCGATGAAGTGATGCACGGCGCAGAGGGCGAGGCAGAGGGCGCGCGGCGCCGGGAAGCGACGCCGGCATGAGCGTCACGCTTCTCCTCATCCAGACCCTTAACGGGCTGCAGCTCGGCGTGCTGCTGTTTCTGATCGCCGCCGGGCTGACGCTGGTGTTCGGGGTGATGGACTTCATCAATCTCGCCCACGGCGTGCAGTACATGCTGGGCGCCTATTTCCTCGCCGCCTTCGCGTCCGCCACCGGCAGCTTCGCGCTCGGCCTCGTGCTGGCGCTCGCCGCCGCGCTCGTCTGCGGCGTGTTGCTGGAGCGGCTGGTGCTGCGCCGTCTCTACGGGCGCGATCATCTCGACCAGGTGCTGGCGACGTTCGGCGTTATCCTTTTTCTCAACGAGGCGGTACGCGCCTTTTGGGGATCGGCGCCGTTGCATGTCGAAATTCCCGAAGCCTTGTCCGGCGCGGTGCGGCTGATGCCCGGCCTGCTCTACCCGCTCTACCGGCTGGTGCTGATCGGCGCCGGCCTTGGTGTCGCCGTGTTGCTCTATGTGCTCGTCGCCCATACCCGTGTCGGCATGCGCGTGCGCGCCGGGGCCAGCGACGCGGCGATAGTGTCCGCGCTGGGAGTGAATGTCGGCCGGCTGTTCACCCTGGTCTTCGGCTTTGGCGCCATGCTGGCCGGGTTCGCCGGTGCGCTGGCGGCACCGATCCTGTCGGTCGAGCCCGGCATGGGCGACAACATCCTGATCCTCGCCTTCGTCGTGGTGGTGATCGGCGGCATCGGCTCGGTGCGCGGTGCCTTCGTGGCGGCGCTACTGGTCGGGCTGGTCGACACGCTCGGACGCTCCTTCTCCACCAGCCTGATGCGACTGCTGCTGGATTCCTCGGCCGCTGCCCAGGCCGGGCCGGCGCTCGCCTCCATGCTGGTCTATGTGCTGATGGCGCTGGTTCTGGCGGTGCGGCCCCGCGGTCTGTTCCCGGCGAGTGCGGGATGAGCATCGCTGCCCGGCGCTATGTCCTGCCGCTGTCCATCGGCGCCGGCCTGACGCTGGTGCCGGTCGTTGCCGGTGGCGACACCTACATGGTCAATCTCGCCGTCCGCATCATGTGCCTCGCCATCGCGGCGTTGGGGCTCGACCTGATCCTCGGCTATGGAAGGCTGGTGAGCTTCGGGCACGCCGCCTTTTTCGGCGCCGGGGCCTATGCCGTCGGCATTCTCTCGGCGCATGGCGTCACCAGCGGGCCGCTGCTGATCGCCGCCGCCATCGCCACCAGCGCCGCGCTGGCGCTGCCGATCGGCGCGGTCTCGCTGCGCACGCGCGGCGTCTACTTCATCATGATCACGCTCGCCTTCGGCCAGATGCTGTTCTTCACCACCAGCAGCCTGTCCGCCTATGGTGGCGATGACGGGCTGAACCTGCCGGCACGCGCGACCTTCTTCGGCACCGATCCCTTCGGATCGCCCGTGAGCTTCCATTATGTCGTTCTCGCCGTGCTGGCCTTCGTCTATCTCGCCTGCCGCGCCATCGTCGCTTCCCGCTTCGGACGGGTGCTGCGGGCGGCCGGCGAAGATGAGCGACGGGTGACCGCCGCCGGCTTTCCGGTGATGGCCTACCGGCTGGTCGCCTTCGTCATCGCCGGCGGCATGGCGGGCCTCGCCGGCGGCCTCTATGCCGAATTTACCGAGTATGTCAGCCCCGCCTACATGTCGTGGCAGCGCTCGGGCGAGTTCATCGTCATGGTGGTGCTGGGTGGCGCGGGATCGCTGCACGGCGCGGTGCTCGGGGCCATCGGCATCGTCCTGCTGGAGGAGTGGCTGGCGGAAATCACCGAACATTGGCGGCTGATTTTCGGCCCGTTGCTGGTTCTGGCGGCCCTGGCCGGGCGAGACGGCATCACCCGCCTCCTCGGCAGGAGGACCCCATGACCACCGGCACTCCGGTTCTCCAGCTCCAGGGCCTCGTCAAGCATTATGGCCGGCTGCGGGTCAGCGACGACGTCTGGCTCGACGTCGCGCCGGGCGAGACCCATGCGCTGATAGGCCCCAATGGCGCGGGCAAGACCACGCTGATCGGCCAGATCGCCGGCGAGATCGGCCCCGATTCCGGCCGCATCCTCATCGACGGCAAGGATGTCACCGGCGAGAAGCCGCACCGGCGCGTGCATCGCGGCCTCGCGCGTTCCTTCCAGATCACCCGGCTGATCAACGGCTTCAGCGCCCTGGAGAATGTCGCGCTCTGCGCACAGGCGCTGGCCGGATCGAGCTTCCGCTTTCTCACGCCGGCCAGCCGCGACGAGGGATTGAACGCCATCGCCCGTTCCGCGCTGGAGGAAGTCGGGCTCGCCGAAAGGGCCGACGTTCTGGCCGGTGGACTCAGCCATGGCGAGAAGCGCCAATGGGAGCTCGCCATGGCGCTGGTGGCGCGGCCGAAGCTCATGGTGCTGGACGAACCCATGGCCGGCCTCGGCAAGGCGGAGACGCAGCGCATGATCGACGTGCTGCGCCGGCTCGCCCGACACGCCGCGATCCTGCTGGTCGAACATGACATGCATGCCGTCTTCGCGCTCGCCGACCGCATCAGCGTGCTGGTCGAGGGGCGCATCGTCGCCTCCGGCTCGCCGGAGACCATCCGCGCCGACACCGCCGTGCGCGCCGCCTATCTCGGCGAGGAGGCGTGATGCTG
The DNA here is from genome assembly GCF_031456575.1 of Ancylobacter sp. 3268. NCBI lineage: Bacteria > Pseudomonadati > Pseudomonadota > Alphaproteobacteria > Hyphomicrobiales > Xanthobacteraceae > Ancylobacter > Ancylobacter sp. 3268. The sequence goes on along the minus strand of NZ_JAVDUX010000005.1, from coordinate 346,660 downwards.
GAGCTCCACGATGTCGAGGCCAGCTATGGGGGCAACCAGGTGCTGTTCGGCGTGTCGTTCGCCGTTGGCGTCGGCGAGGTGGTCACGCTCATGGGCCGCAACGGCATGGGCAAGAGCACGACGGTGAAGAGCGTGATGGGTCTGCTGCCCGCCAGCGGCGGCACCCTCTTCTTCGAAGGACAGCCGATACGCGGCCTGCCGCCCTATCGGATCGCGGGCGCCGGCATCGGCCTGGTGCCGGAAGGCCGGCGCATCTTCCCCACGCTGAGCGTGCGCGAGAACCTGATTGCCACTGCCCGCGCCGGCGCCCGGCCACCGGCGCCGGAATGGACGCTCGCCGCCATCTATGAGCTGTTTCCCCGCCTCGCCGAGCGCCAGCGCCATCTCGGCAGTCAGCTCTCGGGCGGTGAGCAGCAGATGCTCGCCATCGGTCGGGCTTTGATGACCAATCCCAAGCTGGTGATCCTCGACGAAGCGACGGAAGGCCTTGCGCCCCTCATCCGCGCCGAGATCTGGAGCTGCCTCGAACGGCTCAAGCAGGCGGGCCTCGCCATCCTCGTCATCGACAAGCATGCCGACGCGCTGGCGCGGATCGCCGACCGGCACGTCATCCTCGAGAAGGGCCGCGTGGCCTGGACCGGCGACACCGCGGCCTTTCGTGCCGATCCCGGCCTGAAGGACCGGTTTCTGCACGTATAGGCCGCCAGAATGTCCGCCGCCGGCCCGGCAAGCCAGCTCCCGTGGCAAGGTCGGACCCGGTCTCTCGTCCGCCGCGCCCATGGGTCGGATCGCAAGAGCGACGCGGGAGCAGCCTGGCTGGACGGTACGGCAGGACCAGACCGCCGCTGTCACATCGCCGTTGGAAAAACGTGATTCTGTCGCCCCTTGAAACTATGATACGTGGCAGTTTCAGGGGCACGCCATGACCCGTTCTTTTGCCGACGATCCGGCCGATGCTACGCCGAATCCTTTCGCTTCGGCGCTGCGTCTGGTGTTGCCCACGTCACTTGCTCCCCATTTTGCCGAACCGATGCGCCGCATGGCCGGCCCACTCGCCCCGTCGCGGCTGATGCCGGCGCTGCGCTCCTATTCCGGCCTGCGCCACCGGGAGAGCCGCGCCGAGCCGGGACCCGCGAGCCTCGGCCGCATCGGGTCGCTGGAGGTCCGGCTCGCCCGCACCGCCGCCGATGTGCGCCGGGCGCAGCGCCTGCGCTACCAGGTGTTCTACGAGGAGATGTCGGCCCTGCCCGGTGCCGCCGCCCGTCTCGCCCGCCGCGACTTCGACGGCTTCGACGCCATTTGCGACCATCTGCTGGTGATCGATCATGATGCCTGCCGCATGGTGCGCGGACGTCGCGTGCCGGCGGTGGTGGGCACCTACAGGCTTTTGCGGCAGGAGATCGCCAATCGCCACGGCGGTTTCTATACTGCCGGAGAGTTCGACATTGCGCCGCTGCTCGCCCGCCATCCCCATCGCCGCTTTCTGGAACTCGGCCGCTCCTGCGTACTCGGCCCCTATCGCACCAAGCGCACGGTGGAATTGCTCTGGCACGGCATCTGGGCCTATGTGCGCCAGCACCGCATCGATGTGATGTTCGGCTGCGCCAGCCTTGAAGGTACCGATCCGCAGGTGCTCGAGCGTCCACTGGCGTTCCTCCACCATTTCGCTCCCTCCGAGCCGGAATGGCACGCCCGCGCGCGGCCGGGCCGGGCCGCGGCGATGGACAATGTCGCGAAGGACGCCCTCGACGCCAAGAAGGCGCTCACCGAGTTGCCGCCGCTGATCAAGGGTTATCTGCGCCTCGGCGCCCAGATCGGCCAGGACGCGGTGATCGACCACCAGTTCGGCACCACCGACGTACTGATCGTGCTGCCGATAGAGCGCATCGATCCGCGCTATCTCGGGCACTTCGGCCCGAATGGCGAGCGCTACGCCGCCTGAACCTTTGCCGATCCGCTCTTTGGGCGTGACATCGCGGGAGAGCGGGCGACATCTTGCGCCCCGGTACCGCCTTGCCCATATGTCGATACAACGGGATGCCCTTTGGGGGTCCCACCCTGCAAAGTCGCTTCGGACAAGGACTTTGGGAGCATGTCGCGCATTCCCACGCTGTCGAGCCCCTTCCTTCTCGGGTTCGATGAGGTGGAGCGGGCGCTGGATCGGGTCGCAAAGGGCTCGGACGGCTATCCGCCCTACAATGTCGAACGCCTCGCCGCGCCGGGTCAGCCGGAACGGTTGCGCATCACGCTGGCGGTCGCCGGTTTCGCCCGGGATCAGCTGGATGTGACGCTCGAGGAAAAGGAGCTCGTCATCCGCGGCCGCCAGGCCGAGGAGCCTCAACGGACCTTTCTTCACCGGGGCATCGCTGCCCGCCAGTTCCAACGCACATTCGTGCTGGCCGAGGGCATGCATGTCCTGGGAGCGGAACTGAAGAACGGTCTTTTATCGGTTGATCTCATCCGACCGGAACCGGAACGGGTGGTCAGGCGTATCGCCATAGCAACCGATGAGTGAACGTGCCCTGAGCCGGTCTCGACAGCTTGGAAAGGAGTCGCAGACCATGACCAACGAATTCACCCTTGACCCCGCCGCCACCAGCGGTGCGCCGGGGGGCCTGACACCGGAAGCCTTCGCCAACCTCGGCGGCGGCCAGATCGCCTATGTGCGCCCGATCGATTCGGAAGACGCGGCCCGCCTGTTCCCGCAGGCCCGCCTGCAACCGGGTCTCAAGCTCTTCACGCTGCATGCCGCCGATGGCACGCCGATGATGCTGACCGACAGCCGCGATGCCGCCATTGCCAGCGCCGTGCAGAACGAGCTCGTCATGGTGAGCGTGCACTGAGCTGCCAGGCGCCGTCCCCTTGGGGCGGCGCCTGCGCCCGTCAGCTCCGCTTCGTCTCAATCGCATCCCAGATGAGTGCCGCGATGTCCGGCCCACCCAGCCGGCGAATGGCGCGGATGCCGGTCGGCGAGGTGACGTTGATCTCGGTGAGATTGCCGTCGATCACGTCGATGCCGGTGAAGAGCAGGCCCTTTGCCCTCAGAGAGGGACCCAGCGCTTCGCAGATTTCCCGTTCGCGCGGGGACAGGTCGGTCTCTTTCGCCGCCCCCCCGCGCACCATATTGGAGCGCAGGTCGCCCGGGCTCGGCACCCGATTGACGGCACCGGCAAACTCGCCATCCACCAAGATGATGCGCTTGTCGCCCTGGGCGACCTCGGGGATGAAGCGCTGCACCACCCAGGGCTCACGGAAAGTGGTGGCGAACAGATCGTAGAGCGAACCGAAATTCAGGTCGTCGCGCGTCAGTCGGAATACCGCCGCGCCGCCATTGCCGTAGAGCGGCTTCACCACGATGTCGCCGAACTCGCCGCGAAACGCCTTGATCTCCTCGAGGTCGCGCGTGATCAGCGTCGGCGGCATCAGTTCCGGAAACTCGGTGACGAAGATTTTCTCCGGCGCGTTGCGCACATGCGCCGGATCGTTCACCACCAGCGTCTTCGGATGCACCCGCTCCAGGAGATGGGTGGCGGTGACGTAGTGCATGTCGAAGGGGGGATCCTGTCGCATCAGGATCACGTCGAACCCGTCGACCCGCACTCGCTGCTTTTCGCCGAGGGTGAAGTGATCGCCCTTGATGTCGCGCACCTCGACGGGCTGCACGGTGGCGAACACCTCGCCGTCGCGCATGGCGAGGGTATCGGGGGTGTAATAGGAAAGCGCGTGCCCGCGCGCCTGCGCTTCGAGCATGAGGGCGAAGGTCGAATCGCCCGCAATGTTGATGCGGTCGATCGGGTCCATCTGGACGGCGACGTTGAGGCTCATGGATGTTGAGATCCTAAAGGGGAGACCGCCTCGGCGGCATTCGTCCCCTGTTTACCGCCTCGCGCCGGGCGGCGCCATGCGCGGAGGCACGCGGCGGGCGTCAGTCCGCCTCAAAGGCACCAGGCAGATGCATCGGCGCACGGCCCGGCGCCAGCAGCACGACATCGAGCCGCATGTCGAGGCCGGCAAGCTCGGGATGCGCGGCAAGATAGATCTCCGCCGCGGCGGCAATGCGCCGACGCTGGCGAATCAGCAGCGATTCGGCTGCCGCGCGCAGGCCTGAGCGTGCCTTCACCTCCACGAACAGCAGCAGCCCCTCGCGCCGGGCGACAAGGTCGATCTCGCCGCGCGGTGTGCGCACGCGTCGCGCGAGGATGTTGAATCCCTGATGTACCAGCAGCCGTGCGGCGGCTTCCTCGGCATCGATGCCGCGGGAAAAGGCCGTCGGCTTCGGCTCGCTCATCCGTGCGATTCCGCCTGCAGCGCCAGCGCCCGCGCATAGACATCGCGGCGTGGACGACCGGTGGCGGCGGCCACCGCAGCGGCGGCGTCCTTGAGCGAAAGACTGGCGAGCGCCTGGCGCAACGCCGCATCGATATCAGCATCGCTGGCCTCCGTGGCCGGCGGCGGACCGATGACGAGCACGATCTCGCCACGGGGCGGACCAACCTCGGCATAATGTGCCGCGAGATCGGCCAGCGAACCGCGCCGGACCTCCTCGAAGGCCTTGGTAAGCTCGCGGCACATCGCCGCCTTGCGTTCCCCGAGACCGGCCGCGAGGTCGGCCAGGCTGTCCGGCAGGCGCGGGCCGCTTTCATAGAGCACCAGCGTCGCCGGAAACGACGCCAGCTCGGCGATTCGGCTGCGGCGGGCGCCGCTCTTTTGCGGCAGGAAACCGTCGAACAGAAAGCGGTCGGTCGGCAGGCCCGCCGCCACCAGCGCAGCAAGGCTTGCCGAAGCCCCCGGCACCGGCACGATGCGAAAACCGGCCTCGATCGCCGCCTCCACCAGCTTGTAGCCGGGATCGGAGACCAGCGGCGTGCCGGCGTCCGACACCAGTGCCACGGTGGCGCCCTGCTCCAATCGGCCCAGGAGGCGCGGGCGCATGCTGGCGGCATTGTGATCGTGATAGGCGACAAGCGGCGTTTCGATGCCGTAACGATCAAGCAGCCGCCGCGTGACCCGCGTATCCTCGCAGGCGACGAGATCAGCGCCGGCGAGCGTTTCCAGCGCACGGACCGTTACATCGCCGAGATTGCCGATGGGCGTCGCCACCACGTGCAACCCGGCATCGAGGCGTGGCGCCGGCACGATCTGGCCGGCAAGACGAAAAGAACGCGGGGCATCGGCGGGCGGGTGGGTCATCGTTCAGCCACTCTAGAAGGCAAGAGCGACGCCGTCATGCCCGCATGCGCCCCATGGAAGGGGATTGGCGGCATTTTTGCGCCGTTTGCTTGCGTGGGCCGCGTGACAGGTGGCCTCCCGGCATCCTACAAGGGTGGATATGCCCCGCTCAGCCACCCGACGAGGCGATGACCGAGCCACACCGACCGACACAGACCGGCACCCGCGCCGCACTCGGCCACAGCCGTCGCGGCTTCCTGCTCATGGCCGGCGGCGCGACACTTGCCGCCTGCAGCTCATTGCCGGAATCGCCTCCGCCTCAGGCGGCGCTGCCGCCGGCACCGGCTGTTCCGGCGCAGCCGACCAATATGCTCGGCAGCGGCACGGTGCGGATCGGCCTCATCCTGCCGCTGGGCGCGACCGGCAACGCCGCCATCGCCGCGCAGTCTCTGAAGTACGCCGCCGACATGGCGATCGCCGAGTTTACCGGCGCCAATATCCAGCTCATCGTCAAGGATGACGGCGGCACCGGCCCCGGTGCCCAGACCGCCGCGCAACAGGCGCTCGACGAAGGCGCGCGGGCCGTCATCGGGCCGCTCTTCGCCCACACCGTCGCCGCCGCCGGACAGGTGACGCGCTCGCGCAACGTGCCGCTGGTCGGCTTCTCGACCGACACCAATGTGGCGACGCGGGGCGTGTATCTGCTTTCCTTCCTGCCACAGACCGATGTGGTACGGGCGGTGCGCTATGCCTCGTCGAGCGGTCGGCGGGCCTATCTCGGCATGCTGCCGGACAATGCCTACGGCTCGGTGGTCGAGGCCGCCTTCCGCGAGACGGTTTCGGCGGTCGGTGGCCGGGTGGTCGGCCTGGAGCGCTACGCACCCGGCAATGCCAGCCAATATGCCGAGGCCGCCCGCCGTCTGGCTCCCTCCGCCGCCCAGGCCGACGCGCTGTTCGTGCCGGATTCCGGCGAAGCCGTGCCGCAGATCCTGCAAGCCCTGTCGAGCGCCGGGGTCAATCTCTCCGGCAAGCAGTTGATCGGCACCGGCCTGTGGGACAGTCAGGCACTGTTCAACGTCCCGCAATTGCAGGGCGGCATCTTCGCGGCACCGGATCCGGCCGGCTTTCGTGCGTTCTCGCAGCGCTATGAGGCCCGCTTCGGCCAGAAGCCGGTACGCACCGCGACGCTGGCCCATGACGCGGTCTCGCTGATGGCGGCTCTGGTCAACACCGGCGGCGAGGCCGGCCTCAACGACACCGCGATCCAGAATCCTTCCGGCTTTGGCGGCATTGACGGCATCTTCCGCTTCCGTTCCGACGGCACTAACCAGCGCGGGTTGGCCGTCATGCGCATCGCCAGCGGCGGCACCCAGATCGCCAGCCCCGCCCCACGCAGCTTCGCCGAGCAGGGGATCTGACGCGCAACTACGCCGCTAGATCCGCAACGATGGCGTCGAGCACCGGGAAGCCCTGGGGCGTGACGCGCAGCCGGCCGTCGGCGCGCTCCTCGAGCATGCCCTCGGCCATCAGCGCCGCTACCCGCGCGGCGTCGAAGTCGCGGCCGGACAAGCGGGCGAAGCGATGGCGGTCGATGCCTTCGGCGAGCCGCAATCCCATGATGAGGTATTCATCGGCCTGTTCCGGCCGGCTCAGCTCCTCGTCGACGACGAGACCCTGACCATCCGCCTCGACCCGCTCCAGCCACTTCTCCGGACCGCGCTCGGTGGAAGTGGCGCGCCGGCCTTCCGGCGTGTCGAGCCGTCCATGCGCGCCGGGGCCGATGCCGGCATATTCGCCATAGCGCCAGTAGAGCAGATTGTGCCGGCTCTCGGCGCCGGGCCGAGCGTGGTTAGAAATCTCGTAGGCCGGCAGGCCGGCGGCGGCCGTCGTCTCCTGCGTCACGTCCCACAAGGCGCGTGCCACCTCCGGTTCCGGCGTCTTCAGCCTGCCGGCACGATGGAGCGCCGCGAAGGGCGTGCCGTCCTCAATGGTGAGCTGGTAGAGCGAGAGGTGCTCGCAGCCCTCGGCGATGGCGCGCTCCAGCTCGCGCTTCCACTCGGCCGGCTTCTGTTCCGGCCGGGCGTAGATGAGGTCGAAGGAGGAGCGCTCGAAGGCCGAGCGGGCGATGGCCACCGCCTCCAGCGCCTCGGCCGCCGTGTGCATCCGCCCCAGCGCCTTCAGGGAGCTGTCGTCCAATGCCTGCACGCCGAGGGAGACGCGATTGATGCCGGCGGCGCGGTAACCGCGAAAGCGCCCGGCCTCGACGCTGGTGGGGTTCGCCTCCAGGGTTATCTCGGCGCGGGCATCGAGAGGCCAGGCGGCGTCGATGGCGGTCAGGATGCCCTCGACCGTCGCCGGCGCCATCAGCGAGGGCGTGCCGCCGCCGAAGAACACGCTCTGCGTCCGCCGCTGGCCGGTGCGCTCGCGCATATGGCGGATTTCGGCACGAAACGCGGCGAGGAACCGCGCCTCGTCCGGCGGGGCATGGCGCACATGCGAGTTGAAGTCGCAATAAGGGCACTTGGCCTTGCAGAACGGCCAATGCACGTAGACGCCGAATCCCGGATCCACCGGGGGCGCCCTATCGGCGAGGTCAGTCAAACTTGGCCCCGAAACAGGCCTCGGCCAGCTTGATGAAGGCGCGGGCGCGGTGCGATCCGCCGCGGCCGAGCGGCGGCATGGCGTGCTTTTCCTCGCCGTTCATCTCGCCGAAGGTACGGGCCGAGCCGTCCGGGAGGAACATCGGGTCATAGCCATGGCCGCTGTCGCCGCGCGGCGGCCATACCATTTCGCCGGAGACCACCCCCTCGAAATCCTCGATATGGCCGTCCGGCCAAGCGATGCACAGTGCCGAGATGAAATAGGCACGGCGGTCTCGCGGATCGACGGCATCGACCTTGCGCAGTTCCTCCTCGACCCTGGCCATGGCCTTGCCCCAGTCGCGCTCTGGCCCCGCCCAGCGTGCGGTATAAAGCCCCGGTGCGCCGCCCAGTGCCTCGACGCAGAGGCCGGAATCGTCGGCAAAGGCCGGCAGGCCGGTGGCCTCGCAGGCGGCCCTTGCCTTGATGCGGGCATTCTCCTCGAAAGTCAGCCCGGTCTCCTCCGGCTCGGGCAGGCCGAGATCGCCGGCCGAGACCAGCTCGACACCATAAGGCTCCATGAGCCCGCGCATCTCGATGAGCTTGCCGGGATTGTGGGTGGCGATCACCACCCGGCCGGTGAGCCGGCGGTGCGGCTGACGATCCTCATCCATCGTTCAGGCCACCGCCATCTTCTGCAGATCGACCAGGCGGCCGATGCCCTTGCGGGCGAGGCCGAGCATGGCGTTGAACTCTTCCTCGGTGAAAGGCGCCTTCTCCGCCGTACCCTGCAGCTCGACGAAACCGCCGGCGCCGGTCATCACGAAATTGCAGTCGGTGCCGGCATCGGAATCCTCGGCATAGTCGAGGTCGAGCCGCGGCTCACCGTCGATGATGCCGCAGGAGACCGCTGCCACATGGTCGCGCAGCGGGATCGTCGAGAGCAGGCTCCGGGCCTTCATCCAGTTGAGGCAATCATGCAGCGCAATCCAGGCACCGGTGATGGCGGCGGTGCGGGTGCCGCCATCCGCCTGGATCACGTCGCAATCGACGGTGATCTGCCGCTCACCAAGCTTTTCCAGATCGACGATGGTGCGCAGCGAACGGCCGATCAACCGCTGGATCTCCATGGTGCGACCCGACGGCTTGCCGGCCGTGACCTCGCGACGCGTGCGCTCATGGGTCGCGCGCGGCAGCATGCCATATTCGGCGGTGACCCAGCCGCGGCCCTGCCCCTTCAGCCAGGGCGGCAGCCGCTCTTCCAAGGTTGCGGCCACCAGCAAATGGGTCTCGCCGAACTTTACCAGGCAGGAGCCTTCCGCATGGCGCAGCACGCCGCGTTCGAAGCTGACGGCCCGCATCTCGTCGGGAGCGCGGCGGGAGGGACGCATGCTGAAGTCTCCATGAGGCATTGCCAGACGCGATGGCGCCCGTGCGCGTGAGAAACCGCGACCAACAAGGCGCCGGTCTATCGGCGCTCCTTGTAAGGGGCAGTGCCGTGCAACCGCAAGCGCATAACTCTGCGCCTTGTACGCTCCGGCGCGAAGGCCAATTATATGTTTCACATGAAACGTCCTGATGGCGAACGCGGCTCGACCATGCCTCTCGATCCGATCCTGGCTTCCACCTCCCCCTCCCTCGCCAAGCTCGACGAGCGGTCGCGGGAGATTTTTCGGCAAATCGTCGAGAGCTATCTCGCCACCGGCGAGCCGGCAGGCTCGCGGAATATTTCCCGCCTCATTCCCATGACGCTGTCGCCGGCCTCGGTACGCAACGTGATGGCGGATCTCGAAGCCGCCGGCCTCATCTTCGCCCCGCACACCAGCGCCGGGCGCCTGCCGACCGAACGCGGCCTGCGCTTTTTCGTCGATTCGCTGCTGGAGATCGGCGACGTCTCGGAGGAGGAGCGCAATGCCATCGAGGCACAGGTCAAGGCGGCCGCGCGCGCCCAGACCGTGGAGGGCGTGCTGGCGGAGGCTTCCAATATGCTCTCCGGCCTGTCGCGCGGCGCCGGTGTCGTCACCGCCACGAAGAGCGACACGCGCCTGAAGCACATGGAGTTCGTGCCGCTCGACCCCTCGCGGGCGCTGCTCATTCTGGTTTCCGACGATGGCGAGGTGGAGAACCGGCTGGTGCCGCTGCCCGCCGGCCTGCCTCCCTCTGCACTGGTCGAGGCTACCAATTTCCTCAACGCCCGCACCCGCGGACGCACGCTGTCCGAGCTCCGCGCCGAGGTGGAGCGCACGCTCGCCGCCCGCCGCGCCGAACTCGACGAGGTCACGGCGCGCGTCGTCGCCGCCGGGCTCGCCTCCTGGTCGGGCGGCGACAAGGCCGAACGCCGGCTGATCGTGCGTGGCCAGACCCGCCTGCTGCACGACCTCAAGGCCATCGAGGACCTCGAGCGCGTACGTCTGCTCTTCGACGATCTCGAGGCCAAGCAGGAAGTGGTGGACCTTCTGGGACGGGCGGAGGACGCGCAGGGCCTGCGCATCTTCATCGGCTCGGAAAACAAGCTGTTTTCGCTGTCAGGTTCCTCCACCATCGTCGCGCCCTATCGCGACGGGCAGGGGCGGGTGGTCGGCGTGCTCGGCGTCATCGGGCCGACACGGCTGAATTATGCCCGTATCGTGCCGATGGTGGACTTCACCGCGCGGGTGGTCAGCCGGGTTCTGGGCCGTCCGGACTTCGACGCAGCTTGATTTTTTGCCGCCAGGACCCGATATGGCGGGCAACCGTGACGCAACGCGTCCGGAATTCCTTCCCCCGACGAGGCAGTCATGACCGAAGATAACCGCAAGCCGGCGGATGCTTCCGACGAGGTCGCCGGTACGCCGAGCGAAGAAACCGTCGGTTCGCCCGAAAACGGCGAGGATGGCTTCGCCGCCGAGCGCGAACGCTATGAGGCGGAGATCACCGCGCTGAAGGACAAGTTCCTGCGCGCCTTTGCCGAAGCCGACAATGTACGCCGTCGCGCCGAGCGCGAAGTGGCCGATGCCAAGGTCTATGGCATTACCGGCTTCGCCCGTGACGTGCTGTCGCTGTCAGACGATTTCGAACGCGCGCTCGGCGCCATCCAGCCCGACGCTCGTGCGAGCGCCGAGGGCACGCTGAAGACGCTGCTGGACGGCATCGAGCTGACCGCGCGCAGCCTCACCCAGACGCTGGCGAAACATGGCGTCGTCCGCATCGACGCCGAGGGCTCCCGCTTCGATCCGAACCTGCATCAGGCCATATTCGAGGTCCCGAATGCCGAAGTACCCTCCGGCACCGTCGTGCAGGTGATCCAGCCCGGCTACACAATTGGCGGGCGCGTGTTGCGGCCGGCGATGGTCGGCGTTTCCAAGGGCGGCCCGAAGGCCGCTCCGGCGGAAAGCCAGACCAGCCAGAACTGAACTGAACAACGGGCTGGAGCGCGCCTCAGCGCAGCTCCAGCCCGTCGCGCAGCGCCCGCAGACTGTCAAAGTCGCGGGCGAAATCGTCCGCCGGCAGCACCCCGACCATGCGGATATAGCTGGCACGGCCGAAACGCAGCCACTGCGCAACCTTCACCGGCTTGCCGGTTTGCAGGTCCACGGCATTGGCGACGATCTCGATGCCCGGTTGACCGCCAATTCGCAGCGGCCCGCCACGCTCGACGCGCAGGTCACGCACGCCCGGGACCGACGCGACCGCCCGCTTGGCAAGACTTTCGCGCTCGTTTTCCCCCACTTCGCCCGGCACCACGCCGGCAATGAAGATCGGTTGCCCCTCCTGCGGGGCGGATGCCTCGCCCTTGGTCATCAACACCGCCGAATTGCCGAGCACCCGCAATACTTTGAACCCTTCTAGCGACTGAAAGGTGAAGGGCAGGCGAGCGAGCAGTTCTTCCTGGCTGGGCGGCGCGCGGAATACCACGCTGGACAGCGCCGCTTCCACGACCGCGTCTGGATAGCTGTCCGAGGCCGCCTCGGGGAACTGCACGGTGATGACGGCGGTCTGGTTCTTGCCGCCGGCCAGCATGATCCACTTCTTGATCGCCACCGCGCCGACGCTCTGATAGCCGCTCAGGATCAACCCGCGACCGCCATCTGCCAGCGTGACCTGCTTGCGGCTCTCGATCGTCACGCCCTTATTCTGCAGCGCATCCGGCTCGAAGCTTTTCACGATTGTGTCGAAATCCGCATGCGGCACCTCGACGAAGAGGATCGCTGCCTTGGCGGCACGATCCTCGAAGCCGGCCGCACCGGGAATCGGCACCATGCCGCCGGGCACTTCCATGCCGACCGAGCCGCCATTCGGAAACACCGGCTCGGCGTGAACCGCGAGAGGCGAACCAGCCAGCGCGGCGATCAGAACGGCAGCGCGCACCAAGCGTCGCATGGCATGTCCTTCCATGGGAAAGCTATTGAGTTGTCTGCTCATAGCGCCGCATCCCGTTCCTCGCGAGCCGGATGCACGCGCCGTAACGTCAGATTGATGCGACCTGGCTGACTGAGCAGCGTCGACGTGCCGGCAAGAATACGATCAATACCGTGAAAGGCCAGCCGGCTCGGCCCGGAAAGCAGCAGCGCATCCCCCGAAGCGAGCTGAATGGAGCGGGTTTTACCGCGACGCTCGACGCCGCCGATGCGGAAGATGGCGGTATCGCCGAGCGAAAGCGAAAGCACCGGCGCGGAAAACTCCTGCTCGTCCTTGTCCTGATGCAGCCCCATGCGCGCCTCGGGGCCGTACCAGTTGATCAGGCAGGCCTGTGGAGCCGGTGCCGCACCGGCAAGGTCAGCCCATGCGTTGCGCAAGGCGGCGGGGAAGGGCGGCCATGGCTCGCCCGTCTCGGGATGGTGCGGCTGATAGCGATAGCCGCTCTCATCCGATACCCAGCCGAGCGGACCGCAATTCGACATCCGCACCGAGAATGGCTTTCCCGTGCGTGGCATGCGCGGGATGAACAGCGGCGCGGTCTTCAACACCTCGCGGATATCGGCAACCAGCGCCTCCTGGGCGGCACGGTCGAGATAGCCCCGCCACCACAGGCAGCCGGGCGCGAGTTCGAGCGGGGCGGGGATCATGGCGCGATCAGAGCTTGCGCAGCGCCACGGCTTCGACCTCGTGGTCGCCCCCCTTGCGCAGGATGAGGTCGGCGCGCTGGCGGGTGGGCAGGATATTCTCCTGCAAGTTCACCCGGTTGATCGAGTGCCAGATGGAGCGCGCGGTCTGGTCGGCCTCGCTTTCGGAAATGCCGGCATAACGATGGAAATAGGCGGCGGGGTCGCGGAAGGCGGTCTGGCGCAGCCGCATGAAGCGCTCGACATACCAGCGCTCGAGGATCGCGTCGTCGGCATCGATATAGATCTTGAAGTCGAAGAAATCGGAGACGAAGGGGATGCCCTTGCCGTCCTTGGGCGGCCGGCTGGTCTGCAGCACATTGAGCCCCTCGACGATGAGAATGTCGGGTTGGTCAACCTCGACCCGTTCATTGGGCATCACGTCATAGTCGAAATGGCTGTAGATCGGCGCCGTCACCGGGTGCCGCCCCGCCTTGATATCGGTGAGGAAATGCAGGAGCGCCGGCAGGTCGTAGCTTTCCGGGAAACCCTTCTTCTGCATCAGCCCTTCCCGCTCCAGCACCGCATTGGGGAGGAGGAAGCCGTCCGTGGTGACGAGGGCCACCTTGGGGGTGTTGGCCCAGCGGCCGAGCAGCGCCTGCAGCACGCGTGACGTCGTCGACTTGCCGACCGCCACCGAACCGGCAATGCCGATGATGTAGGGCATCTTCCCGGCCTGCTCTGGCCCGAGGAATTTCTGCATGGCGCGGAACAGCTTCTGCGTCGCTGCCACATAGATGGAAAGCAGCCGCGATAGCGGCAGATAGATTTCCTCGATCTCGGCCAGGGAGAGGCGGTCGTTAAGGCCTTGCAGCCGCGCAATCTCCTCGGGAGTAAGCGGCTGCGGCGTATCGGCACGCAGCGCGGCCCATTCGGCGCGCGAGAAATTGCGGAAGGGCGAAAGCCCAATGCTGTCGAGCTTCATGTCCATGGGCTGCGATTCCTCGGGGCAGCATATGCCGTCATCGCCCGGACGTGGCGCCAAGCGTTGGTCGACCGTATACCACGTTCATGCCGCACTCGATACTGGCTCTCGCCGCCGGTCGGAACGGTTCAGCCAGTGGAACGCGACGTCTTTTCCTCGATGCCCGAACGGGCGGTACGACGACCGAGCTCGGCATAGATGTCCTCGAGCGGGATTCCCCGCGCATGGAGCAGCACCATCAGATGGTAGAGGAGGTCGGCGCTCTCCGAAACGACGGCTTTGGTATCAGCCGCCACCGCCGCGAGAGCGGTCTCGACCGCCTCCTCGCCCAGCTTCTGCGCGCATTTGGCGACACCCTTCTCGATCAGCGAACGCGTATAGGAGGGCGGGCCGCCACCCGCCGCGCGGTCGGCGACGATGCTGGCGAGATCATCCAGGGTCACGCGCTTGTCGTCCATTCCGGCTTCCCTCAGCTGCGCCGCACCGGCAACCCGGCCGCGGCGAGACGGTCCTTGGCGGCACCGACGGTGAACGTGCCGAAATGGAAGATCGAGGCGGCCAGTACCGCGCTCGCCCTGCCCTCGCGGATGCCGTCCACGAGATGATCGAGCGTGCCGACGCCGCCGGAGGCGATCACCGGCACCGGGACGGCATCGGAAATGGCGCGGGTCAGCTTCAGGTCGAACCCCTCGCCGGTGCCGTCGCGATCCATGGAGGTGAGCAGGATCTCGCCGGCGCCGAGCGCCACCACCTCGCGCGCATAGTCCACCGCGTCGATGCCGGTGCGGTTGCGCCCGCCATGGGTGAAGATTTCCCAGCGGTCCGGCTCGCCGGGCCCGGACACCTTCTTGGCGTCGATGGCGACGACGATGCACTGCTCGCCGAACTTCGAAGCCGCCTCGCGCACGAATTCCCGCCGGTTCACCGCGGCGGTGTTGATCGACACCTTGTCGGCGCCGGCGTTCAGAAGCGCGCGGATATCCTCCACCGTGCGCACGCCACCGCCGACGGTGAGCGGCATGAAGCACTGCTCGGCAGTACGGCTGACGACGTCGATCAGCGTCCCGCGCGCCTCATGGCTGGCGGTGATGTCGAGGAAGCACAACTCGTCGGCACCGGCGGCGTCATAGGCCTTGGCGGCCTCGACCGGATCGCCGGCGTCGCGCAGATCGACGAACTTCACGCCTTTGACCACCCGCCCGTCCTTGACGTCGAGACAGGGAATGACGCGAACCTTCAGCATGGATGCCTCGCTCAAGCCGATACCCCCGCGACCAGCGCCAACGCCGCGCGGGGATCGAGCCGCCCGTCATAGAGCGCGCGTCCGGTGATGGCGCCTTCGAGCTTCGCGGCGCGCGGCTCGAGCAACGACCGTACGTCGTCGATGGAGGCGAGGCCGCCGGAGGCGATCACCGGGATCGAGATGGCATCGGCAAGAGCGAGGGTGGCGTCCAGGTTGAGCCCCTTCAGCAGACCATCGCGGGCGATATCGGTGTAGATAATGGCTGCGACGCCGGCATCTTCGAAGCGCTGCGCCAGCTCGAGGGCACCGAGATCGGAGGTCTCCGCCCAGCCCTCCACCGCCACGCGGCCATCCTTGGCATCGAGCCCGACGGCGACCTGCCCCGGGAAGCGGCGCGCCGCCTCCTTGACGAAAGCCGGATCGCGCACCGCGGCAGTGCCGAGGATGACGCGGGTCACGCCCTTCTCCAGCCATCCCTCGACGCCGGCAAGGTCGCGTATGCCGCCACCAAGCTGCACCGGCATGGTGACGGCTTCGAGGATGCGCTCCACCGCGCCGGCATTCACCGGCTTGCCGGCGAAGGCGCCGTCGAGATCGACGATGTGCAGATAGCGGAAGCCCTGCGCCTCGAATTCGGCCGCCTGCTGGGCCGGATCGTGGTTGAACACGGTGGCGCGTGCCATGTCGCCCTGCTGCAGGCGCACGCACTTGCCTTCCTTGAGATCGATGGCGGGAAAAAGGATCAAAGCTCACGCCCCCTAACGTCATCTGAGTGAACAGACAACGAACAAAACGGACTCGACTCTCTCAGGGAATCGTGCAGATTCGGTTCCGCCCCTAGGTTTAGCGGCTCACGGGGCGGAACCGTACCGTATGTAGAACTCTCAAGGAGACTACCGTGAAGACCTATCTTATTTCCTACGACCTGCTCAAGCCTGGTGCCGACTACACCCGATTGTTCGACGCCATCAAAGCCATTGCTAATGGCTATTGGCATTGTCTGGACAGCGTTTGGCTGATCAATACCGTTCTGTCGGCCGCAGAAATTCGCGACGTTTTGATCAAGCATATCGACGCGAACGACAAGCTCCTCGTCATTCTTCAAGGGAATGATTGGGCGACCTACAATATCCCCGCCAACGGGAATGAATGGCTCAAGAAGCACTCGAACCTGATTGCAGTCTGACACTCCCTCAAGTGGGCGCCGATGAGCGATCACGGCGTCCACGTCAGGAAATTGGCGAGAAGGGCGAGGCCGAGGCGCTGGCTTTTCTCGGGATGGAACTGGGTGCCGGCGACATTGTCGCGAGCGACGACCGCGGTGACCTTGCCGCCATAGTCGCTGGTGGCGACGAGCTGCTCGTCGCGCGCCGCGGCGAGATGATAGGAATGCACGAAATAGGCATCGAGCCCCGCAGCCCCGGTGGGAATGCCCTCGAGAAGCGGATGCGCGCGCCGGACGTCCAGCGAATTCCATCCCATATGCGGAATTTTCAGCGACGGATCGTCCGGCGCGATCTTCACCACGTCTCCGGCGATCCAGCCCAGGCCCGGTGTCACGCCATGCTCCAGCCCGCGCTCGGCCATCAGCTGCAGGCCGACGCAGATGCCGAGGAAGGGCTTGCCCTTGGCGATCACCGCCTCATTCAATGCCTCGACCATGCCGTCGATCGCATCGAGGCCGCGCCGGCAATGGGCATAGGCGCCGACACCGGGAAGCACGATGCGCTCGGCCCTTCGCACCTCGTCCGGGTCGCTGCTGACGACAACCCGCGCGCCGGAGCCGCCCTCGCGGGCGGCACGCTCCAGCGCCTTGCCGGCCGAATGCAGGTTGCCCGAGCCGTAATCGATCAACACTACCGTATCGCTCATCGGCGCATCGCCTCCGGAAACAGGCCGAGCACGGGCCCCGATATGCCGGACCCGCCGAGCCGCGCCTCGAAGAAGCGGCGCTCGGCCGCTTCGGCATAATCGGCACTCACCACGCCGGCTTCCTCGAATCCGAGGCGGGCGAGCTTGAAACGCCGCAGGGTCGGCAATTCCAGCGCCACGAACAGGTTCGGCACCAACAGCACCGCGATGAACCCATCGCCGAGCTCGAAATTGACATAGGCCGCCAGCAACGCGCTCTCGACGACGGCGTAGATGACGAAGGCCAGCCACAAGCGGTTCGCCAGCAGCACCAATGGCGCGAAGAACAGCGCCCGCCAGGCGAAAGCTTCGCGCACGAAGACCACCCGCTCGGACCAATCGGCCTCGCCGGGCAGCGCTTCCTCGGGCTCGAACACGGTCCATACCGCCATCAGTCGGTCCTCCCAGGCTCAGCCGCCGAGGCTGCCCTTGGTGGAAGGAATCTCGCCGGCCGCCGCCGGATCGATCGCCACGGCCGCCCGCAGCGCCCGGGCCAGGCCCTTGAAGCAGCTCTCGGCGATATGGTGGGCATTCGCGCCGTACAGCGTCTCCACATGCAAGGTGACGCCGGCATTGATCGCGAAGGCCTGAAAGAACTCGCGCACCAGCTCGGTATCGAACTCGCCGATCTTCGCCGCCGCGAACTCGGTGCGGAACACCAGGAACGGCCGGCCGGAAATGTCGAGCGCGACACGGGTCAGCGTCTCGTCCATCGGCATATAGAGGCTGGCATAACGGGTCATGCCGCGCATATCGCCCAGCGCGTGGCGCACCGCCTGGCCGAGCGCGATGCCGACATCCTCAACCGTATGATGGAAATCGATGTGCAGGTCGCCCTTGGCCGCGATATCCATGTCGATCCGCGAATGGCGGGCGAGCAGGTCCAGCATGTGGTCGAAAAAACCCACGCCGGTCGCAATCGTCGCCTTGCCGGTGCCGTCGAGATTCACGGCGAGGCGAATATCTGTTTCCTTGGTGGCGCGGTTGATGGACGCCGTACGCATGATCAGGCTCCCGGAAGAGCCGGCGTCTTAGCAGCATTGCCGGCCGGGCGCCATACAAAGCCGTCCTTGCAGCCAAGAGGCTGGGCACACTCGCGCTTTGCCGTCATCATCCACTTTCGCTCCACCGCTGGTGACCCATCATGGATCTCGACGCGCTGCGCTCTCGCGCTCCGTTGTTCCTCGCCGTCTTCATCGACATCTTTTCGTTCGGGCTGATGTATCCGCTGATCGTCGCGCTGTTCGGCAGCGGTTGGGTGGCTGAGACCTATGCGCCGGCGATCCGCGATGCTCTGCTCTCGCTCGCCTTCGCGCTGTTTCCGATCGGCATGTTCTTCGGCGCCTCGCTGCTCGGCGACCTGTCCGACTCGCTCGGCCGCCGCAGGACGCTGATGATCTGCATGGGCGGCCTTGCCGGCGGCTACGGCCTGATGTGGGCGGCACTGGAGATCGGGCATCTCTGGCTGTTCTTCCTCGGGCGCCTCACCTGCGGCCTGATGGCCGGCACCGCCCCCATCGCCCAGGCCTCGGTGGTCGATGCGGCACCGGAGGACCAGCGCAGCGCCGCCATGGCGCAGGTGGTGCTGGTCAACACGCTCGGCATGGTCGCCGGCCCGGCGATCGGCGGCGTGCTCGGGCACTGGGATTTCCGGCTGCCGCTCGGCCTCGCTCTGGCGCTGTGCCTCGTCACCCTGGCCCTGCTGCGCCGTGCAGATTTCGCCGGCGACGCGGCGCGGCGTGCGTTCAAGCTGGACTGGAAGCAGCCGTTCATCCTGCTCGGCCGGATTCGCGACCGCCCGTCGATCGTGCTTCCCGGTGGCGCCTTCTTCCTGTTCCAGCTCGGCTTCCTGATCTACTACACCTTCATTCTCGTCGAGATGCAGGCTTCCTACGGCTTTTCGACCGCCGGCCTCGGCCTGTTCTCCATGGTGATGGGGATTGGCTGCGCGGTATCCTCCGCCTGGGGTTTTGGGCGGCTACGGGCTCGCTTTCCCAGCGACCGGCCGGTGACGCTGATCGGCCTCGCCTTGTGTGGCACCTTCGTCGCGGCAAGCGCCCTGCCCATTCCAGCCGCGGGACAAGTGGTCCTCGCCTTCCTGTCCACCTTCTCCAACATCTTCGCCTTCATCACGCTGCTGGCCGCCATCTCGTCGGCGGTCGACGAAAGCGAACGCGGCTGGGCGCTGGGCATCGCCAATGCCGGAGTGGCGCTGTCGGTGTTCATCGCCGGCCTGCTCACCAGCCTGCTTTCCTTGATGTCCAGCGACGCCTTCCTGCTGCTCGGCGGGCTGACCATCCTCATCGGCCTTGTTCCGGCATGGAGAATGCGCGGCACGGGCTGAACTTCCACCGGGCGCGGCTTGTTGCGAAACGGCAACTTGTAGCTAAGTAAGGGCTCTGTTTCGGAGTCCTTCATGAACACCAGCGGTTTCCCCACCCAGCATTCCCCCGACACCATCTACGGCACCACCATCGTCTCGGTGCGCGACGGCAAGCGCGTCACCATTGGCGGCGACGGCCAGGTGACGCTCGGGGCGACGGTGATGAAGTCGAACGCCCGCAAGGTGCGCCGGCTCGGCAAGGGCGACGTCATCGGCGGCTTCGCCGGCGCCACCGCCGACGCCTTCACCTTGTTCGAGCGGCTTGAGGCCAAGCTCGAACAATATCCCGGCCAATTGCAGCGGGCCGCCGTCGAGCTCGCCAAGGACTGGCGCACCGACCGCTATCTGCGCCGGCTCGAGGCAATGATGATCGTCGCCGACGCCAAGATCACCCTGGTGCTCACCGGCACCGGCGACGTGCTGGAGCCGCAGCACGGCATCGCCGCCATCGGCTCCGGCGGCAACTACGCCCTCGCGGCGGCACGGGCGCTTGCCGATAGCGGCCAGGATCCGGAGGCGATCGTGCGCCGGAGCCTGGAGATCGCGGCCGATATCTGCATCTACACCAACGGCAATCTCACCATCGAAACGCTGGATGTCTGAGTCGCTGCCGGCCAGCTGCATCAGCCAACGTGCCGGCCGGGCCTTGGAGCCGACCGGATTTCGTATCACCGCTCCACGCCCAACCCCGTTCGGCGACGTGCTCCTGAAGAGGCGGAACGCCGAGAGGACCTCGAGCTCATGAATAATTTCTCGCCCCGCGAAATCGTCTCGGAACTCGACCGCTACATCGTCGGCCAGCACAAGGCCAAGCGGGCGGTCGCCATCGCGCTGCGCAACCGGTGGCGGCGCCAGCAGCTGGAAGGCCATCTGCGCGAGGAGGTTCTGCCGAAGAACATCCTGATGATCGGCCCGACCGGCGTCGGCAAGACCGAGATCTCCCGCCGCCTCGCCAAGCTCGCCGGTGCGCCGTTCCTCAAGGTGGAGGCGACCAAGTTCACCGAGGTGGGGTATGTCGGCCGTGATGTCGAGCAGATCGCCCGTGATCTGCTGGAAATCGGCATCGGCCTGGTGCGCGACGCCAAGCGCAAGGAAGTGGAAGCCAAGGCACATCTCGCCGCCGAGGAACGGGTGCTCGACGCGCTGGTCGGCCCCGGCGCCTCGCCCGGCACCCGCGAGAGCTTCCGCAAGAAGCTGCGCGACGGGCTGCTCGACGACAAGGAAGTGGAAGTCGAGGTCGCATCCAGCGGCGGGCAGGGCATGCCGATGTTCGAGATTCCCGGGATGCCGGGCGCGCAGATGGGCGCCATCTCGATCGGCGACATGCTGGGCAAGGCATTCGGCGGCCGCTCCAAGCCGCGGCGCGTCACCGTGAAGGACGCGCATCCGCTGCTGCTCTCGGAAGAGGCCGACAAGCTGATCGACCAGGACGCCATCGTGCAGGAGGCCATTCGCTCGGTGGAAGAGAACGGCATCGTCTTCCTCGACGAGATCGACAAGATCGCCGGCTCGGAGCGCCGGGGCGGCGCCGACGTCTCGCGCGAGGGCGTGCAGCGCGACCTTCTGCCGCTGATCGAGGGCACCACCGTCTCCACCAAGCATGGGCCGGTGAAGACCGACCACATCCTGTTCATCGCCTCGGGCGCCTTCCATGTCTCCAAGCCCTCCGATCTGCTGCCGGAACTGCAGGGCCGCCTGCCGATCCGTGTCGAGCTGGAGGCGCTTTCGCGCGAGGACTTCAAGCGCATCCTCACCGAAACCGAGGCCAGCCTCGTCAAGCAGTCGGTGGCGCTGATGGGTACCGAAGGCGTCACGCTGGACATCACCGACGACGCGGTGGAGGCAATTGCCGACCTCGCGGTGGAGGTCAACGCCACGGTAGAGAATATCGGCGCTCGCCGGTTGCAGACGGTGATCGAGCGGGTGCTGGACGATCTGTCCTTCACCGCGCCGGATCGTTCCGGCGAGACGGTGACGGTGGACGGACCTTATGTGCGCGATCGTGTCGGCGATCTCGCGCAGAATGCCGATCTCAGCCGGTTCATCCTGTAAGCCCGCTCTCGCAAGCGGGCGACGTCCGCGTCTGCCTTGTCGCGGACCACCTGTTTCACGTGAATCGGCAAGGCTTCAGCCCGGCCGGCTCAATATCTTGAGCCGGCCGAGCAATTCAGCCACCGCCTCTTGCGGCAAGGTGGCGATTTCGCGCGCCAACAGGTTTGCCAGCTCGGTCGCCTCCGGCGTCAGCCCGGCCGTGTCGACCACCACGCGCGGATCCGAAATATCGGCGAGCATGCGCAGCGCTTCCGCCTCGTCCCAGATGACGTTGAAATAGGCCATGATGCGCTGGAGCATGAGCCAGGTCGGCTGGCCGCGCTTGCCGTGCTCCAGTGCCGAGAGATAGGCCGCCGAAACGCCGATCTGCTCCGCCATCTGGCTGAGGGTCACGCCGCGCTCGGCGCGCATCTCCCGCATGCGCCGGCCGAAAGGCGTCATCGGCGCAGCTCCCGCACCCGGCGCAAACGAACATAGAGCGCGCCCTCACCGCCATGGCCACGGCTGGCGGTCTCGAAGCCGACCACGATGCTGCGCAGCGCCGGCTCCGCCAGCCATTGCGGAACCAGGCGGCGCAACACGCCGCGCTCTCCTTCGCCGAACATCTGGCTCAGCCCGCCGCCACCGGCGCCGCCCTTGCCGGTAATCACCAGCACCAACCCAAATCCCTGCCCCTGGGCCGAGCGCAGAAACGCGCCAAGCCGGTGATGCGCCGCGGCCTGGGTCAGGCCGTGCAGGTCGAGGCGCGCGTCCACCTCGGCGCCGCGTGACAGGCGACGCCGCAATTTCGGCTCCAGCGGCGCCAGCGGGGGCGGACCGGGTGGACGCGGCGGCAAGGCCGCCTTCGGCGGCGCCGCCGCGACGGGGGCGGCCTTCGCCGCTTCTTCCGCCATCAATTCCGGAAAGCCCGGTTCGGGCGGCGAAGCCGCCGGCGGCCCCGGGCGCAGCCGGCGCACCGAGCGGGTGACATGTTCCCACAGCTCCCTCTCCTCAGCGCCCAATGTGCGGCGGCGACGGGAAATGCGGGGAGGCTGATCGTCGCCGCCGCTCATTGCCCGGCGGTCCCGTGGGGTCGGCGGGGAGGAAGCGGCACGGGGTGCGGACGGAAGGGATCGATGGCGCGGGGTACGAGCACCGCGAACTGTCCCGGATGCTGGATGCGCCCGGCAATCGAGCCCGCCTCGGCGCCGGCCCCGAAGAAGATGTCCGCGCGCGCCGGCCCCACGATCGCCGAACCCGTGTCCTGCGCGACGGTGAGCCTTTGGAAAGGCTGCAACGACCCATCCGCGCCCAAGGGCAATTCGGCATCTATGAACACCGGCGTCCCATAGACGTGAATCCGCTTGTCGATGGCGATGGAGCGTCCCGCCACCAGCGGCAGGCCCTGGGCACCGACGGCGCCGTCCTTGTCGGTGAGGTGATCGGCGACGCGGAAGAAGACATAGGAACGGTTCTCGCGCATCAGCGCCTTTCCCTCTTCGGGATGGGCGGCGATATAGGCGCGGATGGCATCCATCGACATCTTTTCCCGCGGGACGATGCCCTTTTCCACCAGAATGCGGCCGACCGGCGTGTAGGGCTGGCCGTTATGGCCATCATAGTTCAGCCGCAGCAGGCGGCCATCCGGCAGGCGTACCCGCACCGAGCCCTGGATATGGGCGAAGAAGGCATCGGATGGATCGCGGATGAAGGCGACCTCGAGCCCCTTGCCCGCCAGCGCACCATCCTCGATGGCGGCGCGGTCATAATAGGGAACTCGGACACCGCCTTCCTCACGGAAGGCCTTGCCGCGATTAGCGGGAACGCCGTCCTGCGATGGTGCTTCAAGGACAAGATCGGCCGGCCGGCGGTACAGCGGCGTCGCGTAATCGTCGGTTCGGGTCAACGAGCCGGCGACTTCCGGCTCGTAATAGCCGGTGAGGAAGCCGTGCGCCGAGGTGAGCGAGGTCACGCGCAACGGCCGGAACTCGCGCTCGAAGAAGGCTCTCGCCCGCCATTCGGCGGGGTGGGCCGGAAGACGCTCCGCCCGACGGCAAACGCGCTTCAGTGCCGTGAAAACCGGACGCGGCGGATCGACGAGATCGGCGCCGGCACGGATCCGACCGCAACTGCGACGGAAGGCGGCCAGCGCCTCGCGCGGATCGTCCTGCTGCCAGCCGGGCAGATCGGCGAAACGCAACGGCTCGACCGCCGCGTCGGCGAACAGCGGCGGCGCGACGGACGGCGCAGTTTTGGCCTGCACCATCGGCGAGAGAAGAATCAGCCCTGCTGCGAGCAGGAACCGCAAGATGAGGGTGAGCGCATGCACCCGGCTAGCGTATCAGGAAGCGGCTTCGGTCGCGACGAGCTTCCAGTTGGGGTCGCGGGCGCCGAGATCGCGGGAGAACGTCCATACATCGGTCACGTCGGCCACCAGTTCCGGATCGCCATCCACCACCTGGCCGTTGCGGTCGCGCGTCACCGAAATAAGCTGCGACAGGAAGCGCACGGTGATCTGCGCCGTCCGGCCCTTGACCGATGCTTCGATCATGTCCGCCTTCTCGATGCCGACGAAGCGGGTTTCCATCTTCTCCCCGCGGGTCTCCCGCTCGGAGATGGCGGCGGCGAAGCCGTCGAACACGTCCTTGGCGAGAAGGTCCTTCAGCGCCGCCCGATCGCCCTCAGCGAAGGCGACGACGATCATCTCATAGGCCGCCCGGGCACCGGTAATGAAGTGCTTGGCGTCGAAATCACGGTCCTGCGCGGCAATGGCATCAAGACCATTGGCCACCGCCGAGCCGATCTCGGCAACCCCCGCCCAGCGCGGCGGCGGCGGCTCGGAGGCATCGACGGGCTCCACCGGAGCGGGCGGGGCCGTCTGCTCACCGGTGCGATCGGGGAAATTGATGACCTTGTCCGCACCGGATTCGGCCCCGGCCGGTGCCTTGGCGGCATCGCGGCGCGAATAGGGATCATAGGGCGGGCGCTCGCGACCGGTCCTTTGGCCCAGCACGCTGCGCAGCCGGATAAAAATGAAGACGGCCAGCGCCAGGAATATGATCGTGTAGATATCGAACACTTCGCTTTTCGCCGCTGTTCGTCGCCCCCGGCGGGCCGGAGGCGATGGGTGTGTGACACGGCCACCCGTAACGATCCGGGAAGACGCCCTCGAAAGCTATTTACGTAGTCCTGGCGATTTCGCCAGTGTCCTCCTGTCGGAAGCTGACCTAGCGACACCATATTGTGCGCCGGTCCTTATCCGACAATTCGGTGAAAGAGTAGAGCATCGCCTGCCTGCGGCAAAGCGGCCCGACGGCGCGGCCCGCTCAAGCCGCCGCTCGGCACCCCGCCTTGTGACCGGGTGGCAACCGTGTTAGCCACTCTCGCCCTTCAAGCCTGCCGTCAGCACGAACGCCGACGCCGCAGCGCATCCCGCCGACGCGAGGCGCCGCCGGACGGCGGAGCACGGAGACGATAATGGCCGAGAACGACGCTACCCCCGCCATGCCGACCCTGCATGTGCTGACCCAGTACATCAAGGACCTTTCCTTCGAAAACCCCGGCGCTCCCGAATCGCTGGCCCCCCAAGGTCAGCCGCAGATCGGCATTCAGATCGGCGTGAACGCCCGTCCCGTCCGTGAGGGCGAGTACGAGGTCGAGCTGAAGATCGAAGTGAAGGCCGAGATCCAGAACAAGACGCTGTTTGCGCTGGAACTGCTCTATGCCGGCGTTTTCCGCGCCCAGAACGTGGCGCAGGAGACGGTGCATCCTTTCGTCATGATCGAATGCCCGCGCATGCTGTTCCCCTTCGCGCGCCAGATCGTCGCCGACACCGTGCGCAATGGTGGCTTCCCGCCGCTGATGATCGATCCGGTGGATTTCGTCACCCTCTACCGCCAGCGCATGGCGCAGACCCAGCCGAGCAACGTGCTGGCGTCCTGACCGGCCACCCCACCGGCCTGTAGGGCGGATCAGCTTGCCTGATCCGCTTTCGGCGTGGCGGCATAGTCGTTCCAGATCGCGGCATCGCCTAGCGTGCTCACAAAGGCGGCATGCGCGGTGATCTCTGCTTCGGACAGGCGCGGCGCCAATGGCGCCGGCCGCACCAAAACAATCGGCTCCAGTCCTTCGACGGGCGATTCAGCGGTGGCCTCGGCCACGGTGAGGCCCAGCGCCGTCTGGCGCCCGCCGGCGAGTTCGGCATAGACATCCGCCAGCAATTCGGAATCGAGCAGCGCGCCATGCTTGGTGCGGCGCGAGCCGTCGATGCCGTAGCGCGCCATCAGGTCGTCGAGGCGGTTCGAGGCGCCGGGGTGGCGCCGGCGGGCCATTGCCAGCGTGTCGACCACCCGGTCGAAGGTCAGCGGCGGCCGGCCGAGCCGCGACAGTTCGGCATTGATGAAGCCGATGTCGAACGAGGCATTGTGGATCACCAGCGGCGCATCGCCGATGAAGGCGAGGAAATCGTCGACCACCTGCGCAAACAACGGCTTGTCGGACAGAAATTCCGCCGAGAGCCCATGCACGTTGAACGCCTCGACCGGCATGTCGCGCTCTGGATTTATGTAGACATGGAAGTTCTGTCCGGTCGGGATGCGGTTGAAGATCTCCACGCAGCCAACTTCCACCAGCCGGTCACCGCGCAGCGGATCGAGGCCGGTGGTTTCGGTATCGAGAACGATCTCGCGCATCGTATCACTCCTGTGCTGCGGTCAGCCGGCGGACCAGTTCCGCGACATCCTTGCGGGTCGCCTCGATGCTGCTGCCGGTGTCGATGATGTAGTCGGCACGCCGCCGCTTCTCCGAATCGGGCATCTGCTTGTCGAGAATCGCCCGGAATTTCTCTTCCGTCATGCCCGGCCGCGCCAGGACCCTGGCGCGCTGAACAGCTTGCGGCGCCGACACCACGACGACGGCCTGCACGCGCTTTTCAGCACCGGTCTCGTAGAGCAGGGGAATGTCGAGCACGGCAAGCGGCGCGTGATCCAGCCGCGCCTTTTTGAGGAAGCGCTGCTCGCGCTGCCGCACCAGCGGATGCACGATTGCCTCCAGGCGCTTCATCGCTTCGGCGTCGTGCAGCACGCGGGCGCCAAGCTTGGCCCGATCGATCCGCCCACCGACGGTAACGCCCGGAAAGGCCGCCTCTACCGGCAAGACGCCTTCATCGGCATAGATGGCGTGCACGGCGGCATCGGCGTCGTGCACGGGTACGCCGAGCTCGCGGAACAGGCCTGCCGTTGTCGATTTGCCCATGCCGATGGAGCCGGTGAGACCGAGCCGGAACGGCCGCGTCTTAGACGCCGGTGCCAGGGTCACGCGAGCTGGCCCTTGGCGCGCAGATCTTCCACTGCCAATGCCCGGAGCGCTGGCGTCACCTGCGGCGTTACGCCGAACCAGCGCGCAAAGCCGGGCACCGCCTGATGCAGCAGCATGCCGAGCCCATCCACCGCAGCAAGGCCCCGCGCCCTGGCCGCCCGCAACAACGGCGTTTCCAGCGGCACATAGACAGCATCGGTCACCACCGCATCGGGGGAAAGCAGCGAAAGGTCGATGTCGAGCGGCGGCTGGCCTTTCATGCCGAGCGAGGTGGTGTTCACCAAGAGGCGGGCGCCCGGCAACGTGCCGGCGAGATCACGCCAATCCACCGGCAACACCTTGTCGCCGAACTGGCCACGCAGGGCTTCGGCACGGGAGAGCGTACGGTTCGCTACGGTGACGCGGCCGATACCACGGCTGATCAGGCCGTAGACGATGGCCCGCGCCGCGCCCCCCGCTCCCAGCACCACCGCCTCGTCGAGCGCGCGGTCCCATTCGGGCTCCGCCGCATCGAGATTGGCGAGGAAGCCGTGCACATCGGTATTGGCCCCATGCAGCCGGCCATCCTCAAGCCACAGCGTGTTTACCGCGCCAAGCGCTTCGGCGACCGGGTCGCGCTCCACTGCGGCGGCAAAGGCAGCCTCCTTGTGCGGAACGGTGACGTTGGCGCCAACCAGACCCCCGGCGGAGAAATCAGCGAGAAAGCCGGCAATCTCCTCGGGCGGAACATCACGCCGGCCATAAGTACCGTCGATACCATGCTCGGCGATCCAGTAGCCGTGGATCAGCGGTGAGCGCGAATGTGCCACCGGATGGCCGAGAACCGCGACATGGCGGGTCACAGCAGGTCTCCCCGCTCGCGCAGGAAGGCGAGCAGCTGGATAAGCGGCAGGCCGAGGATCACCATGTGATTGCCCACCACCTTCTCGAACAGATGAATGCCGAGCCCTTCCAGCTGATAGCCGCCGACACTCGAGGATACCGTGGGGCCGGCTTCGGCGAGATAGGCGGCGAGCGACCTCTCGCTGAGTTCGCGCATGGAAAGCAACGCCGATTCAACGGCGCGAAATACGATCTCGCCATCGAGCGCAACGGCGATGCCGGAATGCAAGGCATGGGTATGACCGGCGAGGCGACGCAGTTGCTGTGCGGCGGCCTCGAGATTGGCCGGTTTGTGGAACCGCTCATCCCCCAGAGCCAAGGTCTGGTCGGCCCCGATGACAAGGCGTCCCGGATGCCGTGCACTGCCGGCAAGCGCCTTGGCGATGGACAGCTCCAGCGCGATCTTGGCCGGGGATGCGCCTTCTTGGAGGAGCCTTGCCTCGATGCCGCGTTCATCCACCTCGATGCTTACCGTCTCGACCGGCAATCCGGCCGCGGCCAGCAGCGACAGCCGGGCAATGCTCTTCGAGGCGAGCACCAGAGCGTCCTTGCCCTGCCATAACGAATTGGCGTCCCTTGGGTCGCGTTCCAGCATCAGCTTCCAATCTCCGCCAACTTGCGGCGATGCTCCTGCAGCAGCCCGATGATCGCTGCCGCCGTTTCCTCGATCGAGCGGCGGGTGACGTCGATCACCGGCCAGTCATGGCGCACGCACAGACGGCGGGAAAACGCGATCTCCTCGGCAACGGAATCGCGGTCGATATAGGAATCGTGCGGTTGGGCGGCATTGAGGCCCAGCAGGCGGTTGCGGCGAATCTCGACCACCCGCTCGGCGCTCGCCACCAGCCCCACCACCAGCGGGCGCTTCAGTTCGGATAGGCCGGGCGGTATCGGAATGTTCGGCACCAGCGGAATGTTGGCGGTCTTGATGCCACGATTGGCGAGATAGATGCTGGTCGGCGTCTTCGACGAGCGGGAAATGCCGAGCAGCACCACATCGGCAGCTTCCAGCCCCTCCGTGTGCTGGCCGTCGTCATGCATAACGGTGAAGTTCATGGCATCGATCCGGCGGAAATATTCGCCGTCCAGCTGATGCTGGCCACCGACACGCGGCGTCGGCGCTCCGCCGAGATAAGCCTGGAACAGCCGTACCACCGGCGCCAGCACCGAGAGCACGGGTATGCCGTTGTCGAGGCAATAGGCCTTCAACCGGTTGCGTAGCTCCGGCTCGGTCAGGGTGTACAGCACGATGCCGGGATATTCGTCGATATCGCTGATCGCCTTGTCTAGCTGCTTATGGGTGCGCACCAGCGGATAGATGTGCTCGATCGGCTTCACGCCACTATATTGCGCCGCGGCAGCACGGGCGACGCTGATCAGCGTCTCGCCGGTCGAATCCGATACGAGATGCAGGTGGTAATAATTCTCGGCCGGTCGAGCGCTGTCGGTCACGGAGCCATCCACAGGGCTGTGCATAAGCTGGGAACAAGCCACGCGGATGGCACGCTGACAAGGCCCGCCTGGGGACGACAGGGGATTCCATCCACATCACTGCGCCTTGTGGGCGGCTGGAACGGAGCGAAGCGAACTGTGAGGATAAGCCGCGCCGAAGGGATCAACCCGTTGAAACCTCACGCGTAATCACTGGCGTGAGAATCGGGGAAAACGGCCGACGGTTGGGGGAAGGTTGCCCGATGTCAGGAACCCGGCTAATGCCCACCCACAAACACTGAAGACTCTCATTTAAAGAGATTAATGAAGTATGAAGAGCCAGGTGGACAACGCGCTTCCCCGATCGATCATCCTTCAGGCTCTCACTGGCCATGTGCCGGATCGCACGCCGGTCTGGATGATGCGGCAGGCCGGGCGCTATCTGCCCGAATATCGCGCGTTGCGCGCCAAGGCCGGCGATTTCCTCTCCCTCTGCTACAATCCCGACTACGCCACCGAGGTAACGCTCCAACCCATTCGCCGGTTCAATTTCGACGCCGCGATCCTGTTCTCCGATATTCTGGTGGTTCCGCATGCGCTTGGCATGGGGCTTACCTTCGAGGCTGGCGAAGGCCCACGCCTTGATCCGATGAAAAATATCAACGATCTCAATAGATTGAGCCGGACACTCGACACGGCCCGCACGGGGCCGGTGTTCGAAGCGGTGGCCAAAATCCGCGCCAGCCTGCCGGCGGAAACCGCGCTGCTCGGCTTTTGCGGCGCGCCCTGGACGGTGGCCACCTACATGATCGCCGGCCGCGGCACGCCCGACCAGGCACCGGCCCGCCTCGCTTCAATGATGGATCCGGCCTTCTTCGATGCGCTGCTCGACCGCCTTGTCGAGGTATCCGCCGACTATCTGCTCGGCCAGCTCGAGGCCGGGGCCGATGCGGTGCAAATCTTCGACAGCTGGTCCGGCGTGCTCGATCCGGAGAGTTTCGTCAGGTGTACGATCCGGCCGATTTCGCGGCTGGTCGGCCTAGTCAGAGCGAAAAGGCCGGAGGCGCGCATCATCGCCTTCCCGAAAGGCGCGACGCTCGCCGGTCTCACCCGGCTGGTCGAGGCCAGCGGGGTCGATGCGGTCGGGCTTGACTGGACGGCGGACCGCCCGGCGGTGCGGCGGGCGGTGGGTGGCAAGGTGGCCCTGCAGGGCAATCTCGACCCGCTGGCGCTGATCGCCGGCGGAGCGAGCCTCGACGCCGCCATAGACGCGCTGCTGGCCGATTTGCGGGGGGCGGCGCATATTTTCAATCTCGGCCACGGCATCCGGCCGGAGACGCCGATCGCCCATGTCGAGCAGATGCTGCGGCGGGTCCGGGGCTATTGAAGACCGGAATGGCTTGAGATGCTCTACGACTGGATCAAGGCACTGCACATCCTGGCCGTCATCTCCTGGATGGCGGGCATGCTCTATCTGCCGCGCCTGATGGTCTATCATTGCGACGCGCCCTCGGGTTCGCCGCAGTCCGAGACGTTCAAGATCATGGAAAGGCGGCTGTTGAAGGCGATCATCGATCCGGCGATGGCGGTGACCTGGCTCGCCGGGCTGTGGCTGGTGTGGCAGGGTGGCTGGTGGGTGGCGCCGTGGTTCCACGCCAAATTCGCGCTGGTGCTGGCGATGAGCGGCTTCCACGGCTTCCTGTCCGCGCGAGTGAGGGACTTTGCGCAGGACCGAAACACCCGTTCCGCCCGCTTCTATCGCATCGCCAACGAGGTGCCGACGCTGCTGATGATCGCGATCGTGATCCTGGTGGTGGTGAAACCTTTCTGATCCTCGTTTCATCAGGCTTGCGCGGAATCGCCAGCTTGCCTATGTTGCCAACTCTCCGCGAAGCTGGCTGCCGCATCGTTTGCACCGGCATCTCCCCGATGCCGGCCGGTGGGTCGGACAGGAAGCCGGGTTTTCCGCCGGCTCGGTCCGCAGACCAGCGCTTCCCTTACTCCACGATCGTCCGTGCCGGATCCCTTCCGCCGGAAACATCCAAACATCGAGGCCCTTTCCCATGGGGGAAATGAAGCTCCAGGACCTCAAGTCCAAGACTCCGGCCGAACTGCTCGTCACTGCCGAGGAGCTCGAGGTCGAGAACGCCAGCACGCTGCGCAAGCAGGAGCTGATGTTCGCCATCCTGAAACAGCTGGCCGCCCGCGAGACCGACATCATCGGCGAAGGCGTCGTCGAGATCCTCTCCGACGGCTTCGGCTTCCTGCGCTCGCCGGACGCCAACTACCTGCCCGGCCCTGACGACATCTATGTCTCGCCCTCGCAGATCCGCCGCTTCGGCCTGCGCACTGGTGACACCGTCGAGGGCCAGATCCGTTCGCCGAAAGAGGGCGAGCGCTACTTCGCCCTGCTCAAGGTCAACACGATCAATTTCGAGGACCCGGAGAAGATCCGTCACAAGATCAACTTCGACAACCTCACCCCGCTCTATCCCGACGAGCGGCTGAAGCTCGAGATCGAGGATCCGACCCGCAAGGATTTCTCGCCGCGGATCATCGACATCGTGGCGCCGATCGGCAAGGGCCAGCGCGGTCTGATCGTGGCGCCGCCGCGGACGGGTAAAACCGTTCTCCTGCAGAACATCGCCCAGTCGATCACCACCAACCATCCCGAGTGCTACCTCATCGTGCTGCTCATCGACGAGCGGCCGGAGGAAGTTACCGACATGCAGCG
Source organism: Ancylobacter sp. 3268 (assembly GCF_031456575.1). Taxonomy (NCBI): domain Bacteria; kingdom Pseudomonadati; phylum Pseudomonadota; class Alphaproteobacteria; order Hyphomicrobiales; family Xanthobacteraceae; genus Ancylobacter; species Ancylobacter sp. 3268. The sequence goes on along the minus strand of NZ_JAVDUX010000005.1, from coordinate 314,975 downwards.
CTCGGTGAAGGGCGAGGTGGTGTCCTCCACCTTCGACGAGCCGGCCCAGCGCCACGTGCAGGTCGCGGAGATGGTGATCGAAAAGGCCAAGCGCCTCGTCGAGCACAAGCGGGACGTGGTGATCCTGCTGGACTCCATCACCCGCCTCGGCCGCGCCTACAACACCGTGGTGCCGTCCTCCGGCAAGGTGCTGACCGGCGGCGTCGATGCCAACGCCCTGCAGCGCCCCAAGCGCTTCTTCGGCGCGGCGCGCAACATCGAGGAAGGTGGCTCGCTCACCATCATCGCCACCGCGCTGATCGAGACCGGCTCGCGCATGGACGAGGTGATCTTCGAGGAATTCAAGGGCACCGGTAACTCCGAAGTCATCCTCGACCGCAAGGTCTCCGACAAGCGGGTGTTCCCGGCGATCGACATCACCCGCTCGGGTACCCGCAAGGAAGAGCTGCTGGTGCCGAACGACGTGCTCAAGAAGATGTATGTGCTGCGGCGCATCCTCAATCCGATGGGCACCGTCGACGCCATCGAGTTCCTGCTGGACAAATTGCGCCAGACCAAGACCAATGGCGACTTCTTCGATTCCATGAATACCTGACGAGGCGACCCTTGGCGGTCACTCGCTGATCGGCAAACTCTGGCGGCGGAGACGGACGGCCATGGCGGTGCGGCGAATCCTTCTCGTTCTCACGGGCTGGATGTGGTCCGTCGCCGCCGCCCTCGCCGCTCCGATCGCCACGGGAATGGCCGAACGCGAACCCCCGGCACCGGTGCTGTGGCTGACCCTGCTGACCATCGCCGGATTGAGCCTTGCCATGTCCTGCCGGCGCTGGTGGCTGCCTCTGATGCTGTGGGTGCCAGTGGCGTTCGCCGTCTCGCTGATCATTGCCGAGCTCGCCGATCCGGTGATCGGCGCGGCGATACGCGAGGAGCTGGGCGGCTTCTATGTGCTGCAGGCCGACCTATGCGCGGCGCTGGCGATCACCGTGCCGTTGATGTTCGCCAATATGCGCTTCGGCCGCGGCGACGGCGCGAAGAACCGCTCCCTGCTCGGCTGACACCGCGGCCGACGACGGCAGCGCGCGGCGGGCTTCTCCCCATACCGCGCGATGCCCGGTGGGCTGCGCGGCCGCCTCTGGATATCCGAGCCGGATGACGGCCTCCAGCAGGACAACCGGTGCGAGTCATTTTGTCGATTCGCTACCGAAATGATGCCCTTCAGAAATGACTCAGGACGGCCGTTTCGGACTCGATCCGATCCATGGTTCACAAAACTACGATCGGCTGTCCTGGGCGATTTGTGGGGCTCCTGTGACGAAGGGGGGAATTTGTGCCCAGCTTATCCACAGGCTTGCCCACAGAGTTGGGCATGCACGGCATTGGCAGGGTCGCTCCGCTGAAATGACGGCAGGGGCGTCCAACAGGATCACGACGCTGTATCCACGGCAATTTCCGTGAATTCAGGGTGATGCCCTGCGTCCGACGCGAAGGACCGGTTCGAGCATGGCGGGTGTGCCGAGCCCACCGCCGCGAGAACCGGGGCGTGTGACGCAGTGCATCACTCGCGCCTCAGCCCAGGGCCGGCCGGTTCAGCAGCGCCGCCAGCCGATCGGCATCGGTGACGGGGAGCGAGCAGGTACCGTTGACGCACAGGAAGGCGGAGGGTTGGCTGACCGACATCGCCTTGATCGCCGCCGGGTGATCGGCGGGCAGGCCGGCGGCGGTATCGACACGCTGCAGCACGGCGTCGATCAGCGGCAGCTTCTGTGCCGTAGTCCATAGGCTCTCGGTGGCGGGATCATCGGCTCGACCTACTACCACCAGTTCCGGCGATCGCAGCCGGGTGTCGAGCGCGTTCAACAGGCCGGCATGGCTGTAGAGCTGCGGTGCCGCGCGCGGCAGCAGGCCATCGAACAGCCGGTCCAGCCGGGCGCGCCAGCCTTCGTCGCCGGTGAGCGACGCCAGATGCGCTAGGGCCCGCGCCGCCACGGCGTTCGGATTGGTGACGGCGTCGTCCATGGTGGCGTCGGGCCGCAGGATCAGGCCCTCGGCGTCGTCGGCGGTCAGGTAGTAACCGCCGTCCGGGCTGGCGTGATGGGTGTCGAGGCTGCGCATCCAGCCGATGGCGCGGTCGAGATAAGCCGGTTCGCCCGTCGCCTCATGCAGTGCCAGCGCCGCGCCGGCCATGGCGGCATAGTCCGAGGAAAGACCGGGGACGACCAGCTTGCCCTGACGATAGCTGTGTCCCAGCCGCTCGCCTCGGGTCATGTGGGCGACGACGAAATCGAACGCACGCCGCGCCAGCTCCAGCCATTCCGGCCGGTCGAGCCGACCGGCGGAGCGGGTGAGGGCGGCGATCATCAGGCCGTTCCAATCCGCCAGCACCTTGTCGTCGCGGCCGGGCGGCACCCGTTTCGAGCGCACGGCCAGCAGCTTGTCGCGCAGCATGGCGAGGCGGATATCGTCGGCGCCGGAGCGTTCGACTTCCTTCAATCGATTCGGGATCGAAACGCCTTCCCAATTGCCGAACGGCGCGATGTCGTAGTGGCGGGCGAAGAACTCGGCGTCCTGCGCCCCCAGCGCCTCGAGCAGCTGCTTCAGCGTCCAGACGTAATAGCGGCCCTCATGGCCTTCGGAATCGGCGTCGAGGCTGGCGGCGAAGGCGGCGGTATTGTCGTCGTCCTCGACCAGCATTTCGCGTTGCAGCCAGGCGACCGTCTCCTCGGCACGGACGCGGAACAGCGGCTCGTGCGTCTCGACGAAGGCGAGCGACAGCAGATCGAGCAGCTGCGCATTGTCGTAGAGCATCTTCTCGAAATGCGGCACCAGCCAGCGGTCGTCGACCGAATAGCGCGAATAGCCGCCGCCGATGTGATCGTAGATGCCGCCCTCGCTCATCGCATCGAGCGCGTGCAGGGCCTCGTTGCGGAAGCGCTCGCGGTCGGTGCGCTCATAGGCGCGCCAGAGCAGCTCGAGGAACGGGGTGCTGGGGAACTTCGGCGCGCCCTTCAGCCCGCCATGCTCGGGATCCATGATGCCGAGAATGCGGCCGGCGACATCGTCGAGCTCATTGGCGCCGATGACGACCTTGCCGGCGGGGCGCGCCCGCTCGGTGAGCTTGTGCAGCAGCGCCTCGCGATTGGTGGCGATCCGCGGGTCGCCGGAGGCATAGGCGTTGGCCATGGTCTTCAGCACGTCAACGAAGGCAGGCTGGCCATAGCGGGCCTCGTTGGGGAAATAGGTGCCGCCCCAGAAGGGTGCCCCCTCGGCATCGAGGAACATGGTCATCGGCCAGCCGCCGGAGACGCCGAGCTGCTGCAGGGCGGACATGTAGATCTGGTCGATATCGGGTCGTTCCTCGCGGTCGACCTTGATGTTCACGAAAAGCTCGTTCATCACCGCCGCGGTGGCGTCGTCCTCGAAGCTTTCATGCGCCATGACATGGCACCAGTGGCAGGCGGCATAGCCGACCGAGAGCAGCACCGGGCGGCCGCTGCGGCGGGCCTCGGCAAAGGCTTCCGGCGTCCATTCCCACCAGTCGACAGGGTTTTCGGCATGCTGGAGCAGATAGGGGCTGGCGGCTTCGGCGAGGCGGTTCGGCACGGCGTCTCTCCCGTCGGACGGAGGCATCTGGCGCGAATGCGAATCTTCAATTTAGGGCGTAGCTGGTGAGCGGACAGGAAGAAAGCACAATTGCCGCAGTATCGAGCGGTGCGGGTGCCGCGGCGGTGGCGGTGATCCGGGTTTCCGGCCCCCAGGCCGGCGGGGCGGTGAGGGCGCTCGCCGGACGCCTGCCGCCGCCGCGCCGCGCCAGCCTGGCGCGGCTCGTGGACCCGCGTAGCGGCGAGGGGCTGGATTCGGCGTTGGTACTGTGGTTTCCCGGCCCGGCCAGTGCCACCGGCGAGGACATGGCGGAGTTCCAGCTGCATGGCGGCCGGGCCGTCGTCGCGGCGGTGCTGGCGGCGCTGTTCGCGCTGCCGGGCGTGCGGCCGGCCGAGCGCGGCGAGTTCTCCCGCCGGGCCTTTCTCAATGGTCGCATGAGCCTTGCCGAGGCGGAAGGGCTGGCCGACCTGATCGCCGCCGAGACCGCGCAGCAACGGCGGCAGGCGCTCGCCCATGCGTTCGGCCATCTCGCCGACCGGGTGGAGGGGTGGCGAGCGGCGCTGGTGCGCGGCATGGCGCTGATCGAGGCCGGTATCGACTTCGCCGAGGAAGACGATGTGCCGGCGGAAGCCCGCGCCCTTGCCCGGCCGGGACTGGAAACGCTGCTGGCCGAACTCGACGCCGCGCTTGCCGACCGGCGCGGCGCCATGGTGCGGGACGGGGCGACGATCGCCATCGTCGGGCGGCCGAACGCCGGCAAGTCGTTGCTGATGAACGCTCTGGCGGCACGCGACGTCGCCATCGTCTCGGACGAGCCGGGCACCACCCGCGACGTGCTGGAAGTGGGGCTCGACCTCGACGGCCACAAGGCGATCCTCATCGATACCGCCGGGCTGCGCGACGCCGCCGGCGCGGTGGAGGCCGAGGGCATCCGCCGGGCGCGGGCGCGCATCGAGACGGCCGACCTGGTGCTGTGGGTGCATGACGGCACGGGGAGCGAAACGCCGGCTATCGAGGTGATGCCGCCACCCGAGGCCGGGCTGTGGCTGGTCGTCAACAAGAGCGACCTCGCCGGTGTATCAGTGACAATGCCGGCTGCCGCACGCACCTTCACGGTTTCCGCCCGCACCGGCGACGGGCTGGACGGGCTGACCGCGGCGCTCGCCGATTTCGTCACTGCGCGGGCCGGCGGTGCCGAGCATCCGGCGCTGATCCGCGAGCGCCAGCGCGGCGCGGTCGCCGAGGCGGCGGGACATCTGCGCCAGGGGCTCGCCGGCTGGGAGACGCTGAGCGACGAATTGATCGCCGAGGAGCTGCGCCTCGCGGCACGCGCGCTCGGCCGGGTGACCGGCGCCATCGATGTCGAGGACCTGCTCGACGTGGTGTTCCGCGAATTCTGCATCGGCAAGTGATCGGCGCACCCACTCGATAACGGGGTGGATTCACGTGAAACCCCGGCGTCTACGGCCTCGATTCGCCGCCGTGCTGTTTCACGTGAATCAGGTAAACGGAGGCCTAACCGGAGCTGGAGCCTTCACTCCGGCACGTCGCGTGCGGTCGCTTCGCTTGACGTTGCCGGTGAATTGGCGCTTCAACTCCGGCAACATCCCTGAAGGACCGAACGGAATGAGCGACACGCGTTTCGACGTGCTGGTGATCGGCGGCGGCCATGCCGGGACCGAGGCGGCTGCGGCGGCCGCGCGATTTGGCGCCCGTACGGCGCTGATCACCCATCGGCGCGACACCATCGGCGCCATGTCCTGCAACCCGGCGATCGGCGGGCTCGGCAAGGGCCACCTCGTGCGGGAGATCGACGCGCTGGACGGACTGATGGGCCGTGTCGCCGACCAGGGCGGCATCCAGTTCCGGCTGCTCAACCGCCGCAAGGGGCCGGCGGTGCGCGGGCCGCGGGCCCAGGCCGATCGCAGGCTTTATGCAAAGGCGATGCAGGAGGCGATCGAAGCGCAGCCAGACCTGACCGTCATCGAAAGCGAGGCGCATGACCTGCTCATCGCCGAGGGTCGCGTGGTCGGCGCGATGCTGCGCGACGGCCGCCGCCTGAGCGCCGGCGCGGTGGTGCTGACCACCGGCACGTTCCTGAACGGCCTCATCCATATTGGCGACCGCCAGACGCCGGCCGGGCGCATGGGCGAAGCGCCGGCACTGGGCCTCTCCAATACGCTGGCGCGGCTCGGCCTCACCCTCGGCCGGCTGAAGACCGGCACGCCGCCGCGGCTCGACGGCCGGACCATCGACTGGGCATCGCTGGAGATGCAGCCGGGCGACGAGCCGCCGGAGCCGTTCTCGGCGCTCACAGAGCGCATCACCAATCCGCAGGTCGAATGCGGCATCACCCGCACCACTCCGGCGACCCACGAGGTGATCCGCGCCAACATCGCGCGCTCGGCGATGTATTCCGGCAACATCAAGAGCATCGGTCCGCGCTACTGCCCTTCGATCGAGGACAAGATCGTCCGCTTCGGCGAGCGGGAGGGGCACCAGATCTTCCTGGAACCGGAGGGGCTCGACGATCCGACGGTGTACCCGAACGGCATCTCCACCTCGCTGCCGGAGGAGGTGCAGAAGGCACTGCTGGCCACCATTCCCGGACTGGAAAAGGTGGCGATGCTGCGGCCGGGCTACGCCATCGAATATGATCATGTCGATCCGCGCGAGCTGGCGGCGACGCTGGAAGCCAAGAAGGCGCCCGGGCTGTTCCTTGCCGGACAGATCAACGGCACCACCGGCTATGAGGAGGCGGCGGCGCAAGGCCTGGTCGCCGGGATCAATGCGGCGCGGCGGGCGGCCGGCATGGAAGGCGCCACCTTCGACCGCAGCGCCGCCTATATCGGGGTGATGCTCGACGACCTCGTCACCCGCGGGGTGAGCGAGCCCTATCGCATGTTCACCTCGCGCGCCGAATACCGGCTGTCGCTCAGGGCTGACAATGCCGACCAGCGGCTGACCGCGCGCGGGGTTGAACTGGGACTGGTCGGCTCCCGGCGCGAGCGGCTGTTCGCCGGCAAGCAGGAGGCGCTGCAGCGGGTGCGGGACTGGAGCCGCTCGGTGTCGCTCACGCCGGCCGAAGGCGATCGCCACGGCCTGACGCTGAACCGCGACGGCCAGAGGCGGACCGCCTTCGACCTACTGTCCTATCCGCATGTCGGCTGGGCCGACATCTGCCGCATCTGGCCGGAGGCGTCGGCCGAGGAAGCGCGTATCGGTGAGCAGGTGGAGATCGATGCCAAATACGCCGTCTACCTGCACCGTCAGGAGGTGGACATCGCTTCGTTCCGCCGCGAGGAAACCGCCGAGCTGCCCGAACTGGACTATCGCGGTCTCGCCGGCATCTCCAACGAGATCAAGGCCAAGCTGGAATCGATTCGGCCCCGTACCGTTGGCCAGGCGGGACGCATCGACGGCATGACGCCCGCGGCGCTGGCGCTGCTGGCGGCGCATGCGCGCAAGGCGCGTTGAGCCGCCGGCGGGGTTAGCGCGGCGCGGGATTTCCGATCGCGGTTTTTACCCGCTCGCCGCGGCGGGGTATGCTGCCGGCATGATCACTGCCGATTCGGATGACCGCCGCCGCGCGCTCGCGCTGACCCCTGTTTCACGTGAAACAGAGGACCGATTGGTCGCGATCGTCGCGCTGCTGGAGAAGTGGCAGCGCACCATCAATCTGGTGGCGCCGGGCACGTTGCCGAAGCTGTGGACCCGCCACATCGCCGATTCGCTGCAGCTTGTGCCGCTGGCCGGGGAGGTGACCCGCTGGGTCGATCTCGGCTCCGGCGGCGGCTTTCCCGGGCTGGTGGTCGCCGCCGCGCTGGCGGAGCGCGCTGACGCCGACGTGACGCTGGTGGAGAGCGACAGCCGCAAGGCGGCTTTTCTGCGCGAGGCGGCGCGGATCGCCGAGCTGCCCGCCACTGTCTTGCCGATGCGGATCGAGCAGGTGGCACCGAAGATCGCCGCCGGAGTGGAAATCGTCTCGGCGCGGGCGCTGGCACCGCTGCCGAAGCTGCTGGAGCTGAGTTTCCCCTTTCTCGAACAAGGCGCGCGCGGCCTTTTTTTGAAGGGACAAGATGTTGATAACGAATTGACCGAGTCATCTAAATCTTGGAGAATCGACGCCAGGATCACGGAGAGCCTGACCGATCCAGGCGGGCGCATCCTGATGGTAAATCGAGCGGAGCCGCTGACGCCGGCGAAGGACTGAACCGCCAAGCCGGTTCACGGAAAGCGGGAACGGACCATGAGCGACATCCGGCACGAGGAATCCGGCGAAGCGGTATCGCTGGCGCCGCGAGCGCCGGTGGCGGTGCCGCGGGTGCTGGCGCTGGCCAACCAAAAGGGTGGTGTCGGCAAGACCACCACCGCGATCAATCTCGGCACCGCGCTGGCCGCGATCGGCGAGACGGTGCTGATCATCGACCTCGATCCGCAAGGCAATGCCTCCACCGGGCTCGGCATCGAGCGGCGCGACCGGCGAATCTCCACCTATGACGTGATGTGCGGCGAGGCCTCGTTGCGGCAGGCCGCCCTACCGACGGCGGTACCCCGGCTGCACATCGCACCTTCCACCATGGATCTTTCCGGCTTGGAGCTGGAACTCGCCACCGCCCGCGACCGGGCCTATCGCCTGCGTGACGCGGTGCGACGGTTGAACATGGACTCGTCTCACTACCGTAACGAGTCATTCGACTTCACCTATGTGCTGATCGACTGCCCGCCCTCGCTGAACCTGATCACCGTCAACGCCATGGCGGCGGCCAACGCCATTCTGGTGCCGCTGCAATGCGAGTTCTTCGCGCTCGAGGGGCTGTCGCAGCTGCTGAAGACGGTGGAACAGGTGCGGCAGACGCTCAATCCCGGCCTGTCGATCCATGGCGTGGTGCTCACCATGTTCGACGCCCGCAACAATCTCTCCAACCAGGTGGTGGAGGATGTGCGGCAGTTCATGGGCGAGAAGGTCTATGAGACCATCATCCCGCGCAATGTGCGGGTGTCGGAGGCGCCGTCCTACGGCAAGCCGGTGCTGCTGTACGATCTCAAATGCGTCGGGTCGCAGGCCTATCTTCGTCTCGCATCCGAAATAATCCAGCGCGAGCGCAATCTGCGCGCCGCGGCGACAGTCTGAGAGGACGTTCCATGGCGATGGCGGAAGATGGCGGCCGTTCGCGGCTGGGGCGCGGCCTGGCGGCGCTGATCGGCGACATGGGCGACGACAGCCCGGCGCAGGAGCGTCCGGCTGCGGCGGGCGGTGCACGGCGGGTGCCGCTGGCCTTCCTGCGGCCGAACCCGCAGAATCCGCGCCGGACCTTCGTCGAGGCCGATCTCGAGGATCTTGCCAATTCGATCCGCGAGCGCGGCATCATCCAGCCGATCGTGGTGCGGCAGGTCGCCGGCCAGCGCGACGCCTATGAGATCGTCGCCGGCGAACGGCGCTGGCGGGCCGCGCAGCGGGCCGGCATCCACGAGGTGCCGATCGTCGTCGTCGAGGTCTCCGACCGCGAGGCGCTGGAGATCGCCATTGTCGAGAACGTCCAGCGCGCCGATCTCAACCCGCTGGAGGAGGCGGCAGGCTACCAGCAGCTGGCCGATCAGTTCAGCTATTCGCAGAACGATCTGGCGCGGGTGATCGGCAAGAGCCGCTCGCATGTCGCCAATACCATGCGGCTGCTGAAGCTGCCGGACAGCGTGAAGACCTATCTCGCCGATGGCCGGCTTTCCGCCGGCCATGCCCGGGCGCTGCTGACGCAGGATGATCCCGAAACCATTGCCCGGGCCATTGTGGAGCAGGGGCTGAATGTGCGCGCCGTCGAGGCGCTGGCGCAGGAGCTCAACGAGGCGAAGGCCCGTGCCGAGGGCAAGCCGGCGAAGAAGCCGCGCATGCCGCGCGAGGTCGATGCCGACACAAAGGCACTGGAAAAGCAGCTGTCCGACGTGCTCGGCCTTGCCGTCAGCCTGCGCCATGAAGGCCAGGCCGGCGAGATCCGCATCCGCTATGCCACGCTGGAGCAGCTCGACGAACTGTGCCGGCGCCTGTCGGCGAGCTGAGGCCGACGGGCTGGCTCCATCCGGCATCGCCCGGCCGGCGCGAGGACGCGGCGGCAGGATGAAGCCGGACCCGCCATATTGCCGATCTCGATCATTGTGTGGGCACGCCGGGCCGGCGTTCGATTCGAGGGCGGAACAAATTCTGTTCAGCCGCGCCGGGCGGCGGCGGCGAGCTGAAGCAGGGCGCGCTCGGCCAGGACCGGACCCAAGGCGGCATTGCGGCGGGCGGCAAGCAGCGAATCATCAACCGCCAGCAGCGCCTTTTCGAGCCGGGCGGCGGTCCAGCCACGCAGCGCCTTCTCCACCAGCGGCTTGCGGCGGAAATGGATGGCCGGTCGCGCGCCTTCGATCGCCCGTTCGACGCTGCCGCCGGCTTCGATGCCCAGCCGCATCAGGTGCAGGCCCTGCGCCGCGCGGGCCACTGAACCGAGGATGACGTCGCCGCGCATGCCCTCGCCGAGCGCCTTGCGGTATGCCTCGATGGCTTCCGCCGACAGGCCGGCCAGCGCGTAATCCACCACCTCGTCGAGGGCGAGGGCCGAGGCATCGCCGACGATATCGCGCACATGGGTGGCGGTGACGCGCGGCTCGCCGGCGGCATAGAGCAGCAGCTTCTCGATCTCACCGCGCGAGGCGAGGCGATCGCCGCCCAGCAGGCCGACCAGCTCCTCGCGGGCGTCGCGGTCGATGGCGAGCCCGGCGCCGGCCGCCATGGTATCGATCAGGCGGGCGAGATCGCGCTCACTGTCGGCATAGCAGGCAATGGCCAGCGCCCGCGCCGAGGATTCGCAACTGGCCCGAAGCGGGGCGTTCTTCTTCAGGTCGCCGGCCTCGATCACCACCACGGCTTCGAGGCTGGGCATGGCCAGCAGCGCGTCGACGGCGGGGACGATGTTCTTGGCACCGGCCCGCACCGAGACGACCCGCCGGCCGCCGAACAGCGCCACGGTGCCCGCCTCGTCGACCAGACGGCCGGGATCGCCGGCAATCTCGTCGCCGTCGAGTCGAACGATGCCGAAGGGGTCGGTCGAGCCATTGGCGGCCTTGGCGAGAAAGACGCGGGCGCGCTCGCGCACCAGCCCGCTATCCGGCCCGAACAGCAGCAGCACCGGCCGCAGCGGGTCGACGCGCGAAAGCGTGGCCTCGACATCGCCGGGCCGGACCGCGACCATGGGCGGCTCAGCTCCGCGGCCGGGCGGAGGTCGGCGTGCCGATGATGGGCGTCGAGGGATCGGTGACGACGGTCGACGCGGCGTTCGGGCTGACGCTCGCCGCGGCGGTCTTGTTGGAGAAATACACCGCCAGCTGGCTGCGAATGGTCTCGGCCACCACGGTGGAGGCGCGGTTCTGCGCGTCGCGGATGGCGCGGGCGCGGGCGAAGCGCTGGTAGCCGCTGTCGATGGAGGCCTTGCCATAGGCATTGGAGGCCATCACCGGCTTCTTGTCGTTGCCGGCCTCGAAGAGCTGCCACTTGGAATCGACGGTGATCAACTCGACCTCGGGCAGGCCGGAGACCGGATCGATAATGGCGGAGGTGGTGTTGTCGGTGACGTTCAGCACCAGCCGATAGGGCGCGCCGGCCGGATTGCCGGCCCCGCCGGTGAGGGCGAAGATGAGGTCGTTGCGCACCTCGTTGCCGACGCGGCCGGGGGCGAACACCACCTCCACATCGCCGAGCTGGTCGCTCAGTCCAGTCCCGGCCTCATTGCTGCTGTTGGCATACATCGGCCGGAAGCAGCCGGCGGTGAGACCGGACAGCAGCACGACCGCGGCTAGGGCGACGAGACGGCGGCGAGTGGGCGCGGTGCGCGGGAGGTCAGGCGACGACATTCACGATCCTCTGCGGAACCACGATGATACGCTTCGGGGCGCGCCCGTCGAGGGCCTGCGCGATGAGATCGAGCGCCAGCACCGCCTGCTCGACCTCGGCGGGGCTCGCTTCCTTCGGCACGGTGATCTCGCCGCGGCGCTTGCCGTTGATCTGGATCGGCAGCGTCACGGTGTCGTCCACCAGCAAGGCGGGGTCGCTCTCCGGCCAGGAGGCGGTGGCGGCGAGGCCATCGCGGCCCAGCACCGTCCAGCATTCCTCGGCGAGATGCGGCACCATCGGCGCGACCACCGCGACCAGGATCGATGCCGCCTCGCGCAGGGCGAAGGCAAGATCCGGCGCCGCGGCATCCGCCTTGCGCGCCCGCGTCAGCGCGTCGCCGAACTCGTTGGCGAAGCCGTGCACGCGGGCAACGGCGACGTTGAAGCGCAGGCGCTCGACATCATCGGCCACCTGGGCGGCAAGCCGGTGCGCGGCGCGGCGGAGCGCCGTCGCCTCGGCGCCGAAATTATCGGGAGGCGGCACCTCGGTCGGTGCCAGCGCCGCCGTGTCGCCGACGAGACGCCAGATGCGCTGCACGAAGCGCCAGGCACCCTCGATGCCGGCGCTGGTCCATTCGCTGTCGCGCTCCGGCGGGGTGTCGGAGAGCATGAACCAGCGGGCGCAGTCGACGCCATAGGTGTCAGCCACCACTTCCGGCGGCACGACGTTGCGCTTCGACTTCGACATCTTCTCCGGCGGGCCGACGGTCACCGGCTCGTCGGTACCAATGCGCACCGCGGTGCCGTCCGGGCGCTTCTCGACCTCCTCGGGGAACAGCCACTTGCCGGCGGCGTCCTTGTAGGTCTCGTGGACGATCATGCCCTGCGTGAACAGGCCGGCGAACGGCTCCTTCACCGAGACGCGGCCGGTCTTGTGCAGCGTGCGGGTGAAGAAGCGCGAATAGAGCAGGTGCAGGATCGCGTGCTCGATGCCGCCAATATACTGATCGACGGCCAGCCAGGCGTCGGCGGCGTCCTTCTGCAGCGGTTCGGTGTCGGGCTCGGAGGCGAAGCGGGCGAAGTACCAGGACGAATCCACGAAGGTGTCCATGGTATCGGTCTCGCGCCGGGCCGCGGCGCCGCAGCTCGGGCAGGCCACGTGCTTCCAGCTCGGGTGACGATCGAGCGGGTTGCCCGGCTGGTCGAAGGTGACGTCCTCCGGCAGGCGCACGGGAAGCTGGTCCTCCGGCACCGGCACCGGGCCGCAGGCCTCGCAATGGATGATCGGGATCGGGCAGCCCCAGTAGCGCTGGCGCGAGATGCCCCAGTCACGCAGCCGGTAGTTCACCGCCCGCTCGCCGACCGGGGCGTTGCCGCGAATATCGTTCTCGAGGCGCAGGGCCACCGCTTCCTTGGCCGCCGGCACGTTGAGGCCGTTGAGGAAGCCGGAGTTGAACAGCGTGCCGTCGCCATCATAGGGAGCGTCGGCGACCGAGAAGGCGGCGGGATCGACATCCGGCGCCAGCACCACCGGGACGATCGGCAGGCCGTATTTCGTCGCGAAGTCGTGGTCGCGCTGGTCATGCGCCGGGCAGCCGAAAATGGCGCCGGTGCCGTAATCCATCAGCACGAAATTGGCGACATAGACCGGCACCGGCTTGCCGCCCAGCGGGTGGCGCACGGTGAGCCCGGTGTCGAAGCCCATCTTCTCCTGCGTCTCGATCTCGGCGGTGGAGGTGCCGCCGCGCCGGCATTCCTCGACGAAGGCCTGCAGCGCCGGGTTCTTCGCCGCCAGCGCCTCGGTGAGCGGATGGCCGGGGGACAGCGCCAGGAAGGAGGCGCCGAACAGGGTGTCGGGCCGCGTGGTGTAGACCTTGATCTCCTGCGGCAGGTCCGAGAGCTGGAGATCTTCGGCGTTCTCCAGCGCGAAGCGGATGTGCAGCCCTTCCGAGCGGCCGATCCAGTTGCGCTGCATCAGCCGCACCTTGTCCGGCCAGCGCTCCAGCGTGTCGAGGCCGGCGAGCAGTTCCTCGGAGGCGTCGGAAATGCGGAAGAACCACTGGGCGAGCTTGCGCCGCTCGACCAGAGCGCCGGAGCGCCAGCCGCGACCGTCGATGACCTGCTCGTTGGCGAGCACGGTATTGTCGACCGGGTCCCAGTTGACCTCGCTCTCGCGGCGATAGACGAAGCCGCCCTTGAGGAACTCGAGGAAGATGCGCTGCTGCTCGCCATAATAGGATGGATCGCAGGTGGCGATCTCGCGCGACCAGTCCAGCGACAGGCCGAGCAGCTTGAGCTGCTCGCGCATGGTGGCGATGTTCTCGTAGGTCCACTTGCCGGGGTGGGTGTTGCGCTCGATGGCGGCGTTCTCGGCCGGCAGGCCGAAGGCGTCCCAGCCCATCGGGTGCAGGACGTTGAAACCCTTCATGCGCTTGAAGCGCGCCACCACGTCGCCCATGACGTAATTACGCCCGTGGCCGATATGGATGCGCCCCGACGGATAGGGGAACATCTCCAGCACGTAATATTTCGGGCGCGGGTCGGCGTTCACCGTGCGGTAGATGCCGCGTTCGTCCCAGATCTTCTGCCAGCGGGGTTCCGCCTCGCGGGCATTGTAGCGCTCAGTGGTGGTCGAAGGCGGTGTCATGGAGCCGGTCTTGTCGTCGCAGTCAGGGGAGGCGGGCGGGGATGTCTGGCCAGTAGACGCGCACCGAGAAATCACGCGCGCGGACCGGCGGCGCCGGACTAGGGCACGAAGTCGGCGCTCCGGTCAACCTCCGGCGGGATCGCGCCGCGCCGTGGCGGACACGGTGCCGGTGCGTCCGCCGCCCGGCTGCACGGCCTCGGCGGCGCAGACCCGGTTGCGGCCGGCCTGCTTGGCAGCATAGAGCGCCCGGTCGGCGGCCATCATCAGGTCGCGGCCGTGCAACCCCGGCACCGGCGCGCAGGCGGCGCAGCCAATGCTGATGGTGACGATGCCGTCGACCGCCGGGGCATGCTCGATGCCGAGCTCGCCGATGGCGGCGCGTAGCCTTTCCGCCAGCTCGAGCGCCGCCGCCAGGTTTGCGTCGGGCATCAATATGGCGAATTCCTCGCCGCCGATGCGGGCGACGACATCGGTGCCGCGCGCCGTGGCGGCGAGCGCCTGGGCGATGCGGTTGAGGCAGCGGTCGCCTTCCACATGGCCGTAATGATCATTGTAGGGTTTGAAATCGTCGATATCGATCATCAGCAAGGCGAGGTTCCGCGCCGTGCTCCATTGAACCGCGAAGACGGCGTCGAAGCTGCGCCGGTTGGCGATGCCGGTGAGCGGATCGAGGCTGGCCAGCGAGCTCAGCCGCCGGTTGGCGCTGCGCAGCGCGTCCTCGCGGCGGGTCAGCTCCTCCGCCATCGCCTCGAAGGCGGAGGCAAGCGGCGCCAGCTCGGTGATCACCACCCTGCCGTCGTCGCCTTCGCGCTTGCCCTCGCCGAAGCGGGCGAGACGTCGCGACAGCGCCAGCACCGGCGCGACGATCAGCGTCTCGCCGACCAGCCACAGCCCGATGAGCATGATGACGGTGGCGACCAGCAGCGTCATCGCCGCGCGCCAAGTCGCCCGCTCGACCTCCCGCGTCACCGCCGCCATGTCGAGGCCGACGATGAGGTGCATGTTGCTCATCGGCAGGCGGCTGTAGCCGTAAAGCCGCAGGACCGAATCCACCCCCTCGGCGATGATGGTGCCGCGGGTCTGCGACAGGGTCTGGCTGACGACGGGAGTGTTGTTGAGGTTCCGGCCCATCATGGCGCCGTTGTCGGGGGCGGCCCGGATGACGACCCCGGACGGATCGATCAGCAGCACCTGCGAGCGCAGATCGAGATCGCTGGAGAACGATTCGGGGAACAGCTCGGTGATGCCGACCCGGGCGATCACCACCGACCGGACCTCGCCATCGTCCTCCAGCGCCGGCGCCGCCATGTAGATGGCCGGGGTCTGGGTGACATAGCTCTGCCGCACGGAGCTCAGATTGGCGACGCCGCGCATGGCGATGCGGAAATATTCGCGGCCGCTCAGATCGAGGCCGACCGCCCCAGGCGCCGTAGTGCACACCACCCCTCCATCGGTGTCGACGAGGGTGAGGGTCTCGATGCCCGCCGCCACGTCGAGCACGGAATGCAGGCGTTCGCATTGCTCCGGGGTCGGATTTCCCGGGGATGTATCGGCGGCTGCCAGCGTCGACAGCACGGCGCTGGCGGCGGCGATTTCCTGGCTGTACCGACTGACCCCCTGCTGTACCAGATCCATCACCCGGCCGCGCGCCTGCGCCAGCGTGTCGGCATGCAGGCTGAAGATGCTGAGGGTGCGCTCGCCGATCACCAGCGCCATGACGCAGACCACGAAGGCGGCAAGGCGCACCCTCAGGCTGACGGTCCGCGTTCGCGGGCGGGCCGCACCGGGGGAGCGAAACCTGGAAGCGCCGGGAGAGCGGGCGTCGTGGCCGCTCCGATCATTCGTCACCGACAAGTCGTGCGTGCTCTGGCCTGTGGTGCGGCGACGCTACCCCTTGTGCCGCCACCCGGCAAGGATGCGAGGGCGAAATCGCGCGCCCGGACTGTCAAATCGCGCCATTGCTTGGCATATGAGGCGTCTGTTCCGCCCCCCGCCCGAAGGGAATTCGCCATGACCGCCGCTGCGCCCGTCGCCCTCCGTCTTGCGGAGGTTCGCGCCTCCATCGCCCGCGCCTGCCGCGATGCCGGCCGGCCGGATGAGGCGGCGAGGCTGGTGGCGGTATCCAAGACCTTCGACGCCGGCGATATCCGCCCGGCGCTGGAGGCGGGCCAGCGCCGCTTCGGCGAGAACCGGGTGCAGGAGGCCAAGGCGAAATGGCCGGAGCTAAAGGCGGATTATCCCGATGTCGAGCTGCACCTGATCGGGCCGCTGCAGAGCAACAAGGTGCGTGAGGCGCTGGCGCTGTTCGACGTGATCCATACGCTCGACCGGCCTTCGCTGGCGAAGGAGCTGGCCAAGGAAATCCCGAAGAGCGACCGGCCGGCGCCGCGGCTGCTGGTGCAGATCAATACCGGCGAGGAACCGCAGAAGGCCGGGGTGGCGCCGCTGGAGGCGGATGCCTTCCTCAAGGCCTGCCAGGCCGACTACGGCCTGGCGGTGCAGGGGCTGATGTGCATCCCGCCGGCCGGCGAGCCGGCGGCGCCGCATTTCGCGCTGCTGGCCACCATCGCCAGGCGCAACGGGCTGTCGACGCTCTCCATGGGCATGAGCGGCGACTACGAGACCGCGGTGGCGCTGGGGGCGACATATGTTCGGGTCGGCAGCGCCATTTTCGGCGCGCGCTAGAGCGTTTTCGAGCGAAGTGGATTTCACTTCGCGGGAAGAAAACGCGTCAGAACAATAGGCTAGAGCATTTCCGGCGAACCGGTGTTCACCGGAAATGCGCTAGCCGACGACGATCGCGGTGCGCCGGCCGATCCGCGCCAGCAGCCGCATCAGGTCGGCGCGGCGGAAGGCGATGCAGCCGGCGGTGGGTTCGAAGCCCTCGCGCGCCAGATGCATAAACACCGCCGACCCGCGCCGGGCGCGGCGCGGCCGCTGATTGTGATCGAGCACCACCACCAGGTCGTAGAGGTGGTCTCTCCGCCACATCTCCTCATGCGAGGCCCGGAACGGTGCGCGCACCGGCCGGTTGTAGCGGCCGTGCGAGGGGGCGTCGCACCATAATTCGTCCGGCCGGGTGCGGTGGAGGGGGAGATGGGTGGCGGGCCGGCGCCCCTGGTCGGCGCGCCAGCGCAGGGCCAGCGGATGCCAGGTGCCGGCCGGCGTCGCGCCGTCGCCTTCCCGCTTGTCGTGCCGTATTCCGGTACGGCCCAGCGCGACCGGGGCGGCGAATCCGGGGGCCAGGACGACGCCGCGCGTGCGGCATCCGGGGCGCGCCAGCACGCGCAGCCGGGTGATCGTCCCCGGCTTTTCTTGCTGAAACCTCTTCTTCTTCACGCGATTTCCGTTCACGATCACGTCACGATCCCGGCCGTATCGCCCTTGGCGACGCTGCCACTCTTGCCGAAGGTGCCGAGCCTGCCTAGTCGGGGAGCGTGGTCGACAACGAAGCTGATATCACGCCTGCGTACCGAACGACGACGCGGACAGGGCAACTCAAGCGATCGGAAGCTGACAGATGGCGAATGCTCAAAGGGTTCTGGTGGTCGATGACGACAAGGAACTGCGCGAAGCGCTGGTGGAGCAGCTCGCCCTCTACGATGAGTTCGAGGTCGTCGCCGCCGACAGCGCCCGTGCGGCGCAGGACGTGGTGGACACCGGCCGCGTCGACCTGGTGCTGATGGATGTCGGCCTGCCGGACGCCGATGGCCGCGAGGCGGTGCGGGCCATGCGCCAGAAGGGCTTCAAGGCGCCGGTGATCATGCTCACCGGGCATGATACCGACAGCGACACCATCATGGGGCTGGAAGCCGGCGCCAATGACTATGTGGCGAAGCCGTTCCGCTTCGCGGTGCTGCTCGCCCGCATCCGCGCCCAGATGCGTTCGCATGAGGCGAGCGAGGACGCGGTGTTCACCATCGGGCCGTACACGTTCCGCCCCGGCGCCAAGATGCTGGTGACCGAGCGCAACTCCAAGATCCGCCTCACCGAGAAGGAGACGGCGATCCTGCGCTATCTCTACCGCGCCGGGAAGAAGCCGGTGGCGCGCGAGATTCTGCTGCAGGAAGTGTGGGGCTACAATTCCGGCGTCACCACCCACACGCTGGAAACCCATATCTACCGGCTGCGCCAGAAGATCGAGAAGGATCCCTCGCACCCCAATCTGCTCGCCACCGAGGCCGGTGGCTACAAACTGGTACCCTGACGGCGCGGCAGATGATTCACTCTCGGGTGAATCTGATTCGCGCGGGTGATTCGCGCCTGTGCGCTGGAGGTGGGCCGCCTAATGGCCATCGAGGACGACATCGCGCTGCTCGAAGGCGTGCCGCTGCTGCAGCTGCTCGGCCGCGAGGGACTGCGCGTGATCGCCATCAGCGCCGACACGCGCAGCCTCAACGAGGGCGAGGTGCTGTTCCGCGAGGGCCAGTTCGCCGATGCCGCCTATGTGGTGGTGAGCGGGAAGCTGCGCGTGTGCCACGAGAACCCCGCCCGCAGCGCCAAGCCCGGCCATAATGAGGAGGTCGGGCCCGGCACGCTGCTCGGCGAGATCGCGCTGATCACCGACACCAAGCGCCCGGCCACCGCCACCGCGCTGGCGCCTTCAGCGGTGCTGCGCATTCCGCGCGTGATCTTCATGCGCACGGTGGAAAGCTATCCCGAGGCGGCGGTGCGCATTGCCGAGACGCTCGGCGAGCGGGTGAGCGCCACGCTCGGCCAGCTCGACGACGTCCGCCGGCGGCTCGACGAGATCGGCGCCCCTCCGGGCGGGCGCTGAGGCGCCGCTGCCGGCGGTGGCTGCGCTGCCTGGTTGCCTGGTCGCTTTTTCCGAAGCGACGGGATATTTCCTCCGGCCTGAAGATGTTCCAGCCCGGACCGGCGCGATGATCCCCGTCACCAATCGCATCAGCCTCGCCGATGAGGAGATCGTCGAGGTGTTCGTGCGCGCCTCCGGGCCCGGCGGGCAGAACGTCAACAAGGTGTCGAGCGCGGTGCAGCTGCGCTTCGACGTGCGCGGCTCGCCGAACCTGCCGGAGGCGGTGAAGGAGCGGCTGGAGCGCCTCGCCGGCAAGCGGCTGACCAATGACGGGGTGATCGTCATTTCCGCCCAGCGCTTCCGCACCCAGGAGCGCAATCGCGAGGACGCCCTCGCCCGGCTGGTGGAGATGATCCGTGAGGCGGCGGTGGCGCCGATCACCCGCCGGCCAACCCGGCCGACGCTCGGCTCGAAGATCCGCCGGCTCGAAGGCAAGGCGCGCCGCTCTGGCGTCAAGGCGATGCGCCGGGACAAGCCGGGCGGCCCGGAGGATTAGGCGCGAGGCCGATGGGCTCGCGAACCAGCCCCGGCAAAAGGTGCGTCGGCTCGCCACCGGGTCCGCGCCGGCGCGTCACGCTCAGAAATCCGAGGCGATGCCCTTCACTTCCCAGTCGCCGTAGCGGACCGGCTCGGGTCCGCCGCGCCCGTCGATCTCCTTGGGCAACGGCGCCGGCTCGCCCTGCGCGGCGCGGCGGGCGGCGGCCTCCTCCAGCGCCCGGCGGGCCGCCGGGGACAGAACGCGCGGCGGCACGGCGGCGGCCTCGGGAGTTTCGGGATTCTGGTCCATGGCGTATTGGAAGCACCGCGCGCGGGTCCGCGTCAAGCCGGGGCGATTGCCGGGGAATTCCACCTGCGCGGCCTGCCGATTGCCGATGTAGCGTGCCCCGCCTCTTGCCCATTGCGCCTCTTGCCAGCCCGGCATGTCGGCACCCAGGGCTCCCTTGCGGCAACCGGCGCGGCTTCCCATCCTATTTCCATCACGGAGCGCCGCCGGACGGCGCGGGAAGAGGAAATCGATGAACTATTTTCGCACGGCGATCCTGCTGGCGGGGATGACCGCGCTGTTCATGGGCATTGGCTACATGATCGGCGGCTCGGGCGGCATGATGATCGCGCTGGTCGTCGCCGCCGGCATGAACGTCTTCAGCTACTGGAATTCCGACCGGATGGTGCTGTCGATGTACGGCGCCCGCGAGGTCGACCGCTCGAGCGCGCCGGAGTTCGTCGGCATGGTGGAGCAGCTCGCGGCCCGCGCCGGCCTGCCGATGCCGCGCGTCTACATCATCGACAACCCGCAGCCCAACGCCTTCGCCACCGGCCGCAACCCGAACAACGCCGCGGTGGCGGCGACCACCGGCCTCCTGAACGCGCTGTCGCGCGAGGAGGTGGCCGGGGTGATGGCGCATGAGCTCGCGCATATCAAGCATTACGACACGCTGACCATGACCATCACGGCGACGCTCGCCGGTGCCATCTCCATGCTGGCGAATTTCGCGATGTTCTTCGGCAACAGCCGGGAGAACAACAACAGCCCGTTCGGCGTCATCGGCACCATCGCCATGATGATCCTCGCCCCCATGGCGGCGATGGTGGTGCAGATGGCGGTGTCGCGCTCGCGCGAATATGTGGCGGACCGCGAGGGGGCGCTGATCTGCGGCCAGCCGCTGTGGCTGGCCTCGGCGCTGTCCAAGATCGCCAATGCCGCCCACCAGGTGCCGAACATGCCGGCCGAACACAATCCGGCCACCGCGCATATGTTCATCATCAATCCGCTTTCGGGCGAGCGGATGGACAATCTGTTCTCCACCCATCCGGCGACCGAGAACCGCATCGCCGCGCTGCAGGCGCTGGCGCAGGAAATGGGCCTCGGCCGAGACAGCGGCACGGCTGGCGGTGCGGGCTGGGGCCGGCGGGAAGCGGCAGGGCCGGCGCGACCCTCCTCCACGGCGTGGGGCCGGAGCGGTGGCCGGCGCGGTCCGTGGGGCTGAGGCCTCGGCGACCGGCGCCGGCGAGATGGGCGGCGAGATGGGGCGACCTCTCTCGGCCGGACTTGGCTGGGACCGTCGGCAGGGCCAACGCGGGCGGATTGCATTCATCGCCCGCGGCAGCTTGAAAAACCGCGGCGTCGCGGCTATCAGAGGCGCCGTCGACGCGTATCCTGTGCCGCGGTAGCTCAGCTGGTAGAGCAACGCATTCGTAATGCGTGGGTCGGGGGTTCGAATCCCTTCCGCGGCACCATCACCCCGTCCGACGGGGTCCGATACGGTCCAGCAGATACAGCAAAATCGACGGTTTGACGCTTGGCGGGTGCCTGGGCCGGCTGCGTGCCGTGCTGCCCAGTGCGAACGTCGGTATGGCTGATAGTGTCGTCAAATCAGGATGTTGACGTGTTCAGCTTGCCCCGGTACTCGCGGAAATGGCGCGTCACCCCCACCTATTCGCAGGAGGCCGTAAGGCAGACAACGCCGTCGCTCGCACCGTCGCCGCAGCAGCAAGCCTCGCATCGCCTGGCTACGCGATTGCGTCACGGTTGAATATATGGCGCCGGCGCAGTTGCGCCGCTCCTGACCGGTCATCTTCCACCGGCCGCGCACCTTGCGCGGCCGGTTCGCCGAGGCGGACCTACTTCAGCGACAAGGCCAGGCCGCTCAAATCAAGGCTGACGATGACGCCCTTTTGCTCGCCGCTCAGCTCCAGAACGGCGCCGTTCTGGTTGGTCAGGACGACGACTTGCGCGCCCTTTCCGAGGGCGGCGCCAGCACCGCCCTGGGCATAGACCCCGGAAATGTCAGACGCACGCCGGATATTTCTGACCTTTCCATGAAATCGGGTCTCGGAAGCGCCGAAGGTGAATCCGTAGCTCAGCCCTCCAACCGAGAGCGGATATTTGCGGCCCTGAAACGTCAGCACGCCGTCTCCGGCTGACCCGCCGACGACGAACCCGGCCTTCACGATACGGATGCTGATTGAGCCGTCAGCGGCGCTCGCCATCGAGACGGCGCCGATGAGCGCTGCCAATGCGAGGAGCCCGACTCTTAGTACCGACAAGACTTTCATCGACGATACCTTCCAAGCTGGAGCGATGTGCCATGTTGCCCATCGCTAGACAACGCCCCACTCTGGCGGTTGGTTGCTCGACAATCAACTGCGAGACTTAACGCCCTTGCCCCGGCATCTCCCCGATCCCGTTGCCATCGGAGCCGGTGTCCTGTTGATGCCGCGCGGCCGATATCGAGGCGGAGCGGACGTTCTTAGCTTGCCCGATCGGACGCAGCCTCTTCGGGGATCGCACAAAGGCCGTTTCGGGCGAGCCAACGACCAGCCGCCGGCTCGGCTGTCAGCACGGCAAACGGCACTGCGGACAAAAGGCCGATGAGCACGGGCGCAGCCCATATGAGGGCACCCGGGGCAAAGGCCCACAATGTTGCCGCCAGCAGCAGCCCGAACAGAAATTGCGGCCAGAGGCCGGCTATCGCCGTCCGCCACGACAGGCGTTCGGCGTCGCGGGCCTGTGCCTCCCAGGTGACGGTCTTGCCGCAGGTGAGGCCGACCATGAATATCGCGACCCGGAACGCGACAACCGGCCCGAGGAGGACGCCGAACAGAAATTCCAGCAAGGCCCCGCACAGCAGCTTGCCGCCGCCCCCGTAACGCCGCCTTTCGTCGCGGCGCAGCAGCACGTCGAGAAGGCCCGCGAGCTTCGGCGTCAGACTCATCGTGAAGGTGGTCAGGAAAAGGCCGAGGCCCAGCGCGGCCGGAAACGGCTGGTCGAACGATTCCGTATCGAACATCTTCAGGGCTGCGAGAAGCATGAACGCGACCCATGCGAAAGCGCCGAGATACATCAGGATGGCCCAGGCGATCTGAAAGCGGCTCATCGGCTTCAGGCCGGGCATGGCGAACAGGCGCCAATACTGCATATTTCCCTGGCACCAGCGCAGGTCCCGCCGGGTGAACTCCGTCAGATGCGGCGGGTTTTCCTCGAAGCTTTCGCTCTCCTCCGGCAATACCCGCACCTCGTAGCCGCCGCGACGCATCAGCACCGCCTCGATCTGATCATGCGAAAGGATATGGCCGGAAAGCGCGCCATCGCCGGCAAGTACCGGCAGGCGGCAATGTGCCTTGAAAGGGGCGACGCGGATGACGGCGTTATGGCCCCAGTAAGGCCCGCAATCGCCCGCCCACCACGCTGCGCCCATGGTGTAGGAGCGCATGCCGTGACGCATGCCGAACTGGAAGATGCGCGCGAAGGCCGAGCGCGACGGCATGCCGACCACCAGGCTCTGCAATATGCCGAGCATCGGGTTGGCCTGCACGATACGCACCATGCGCAATAGGCTCGACGCCCCGACAAAGCTGTCGGCATCCAAGCCCACCATCAGATCGTAATCGTCCCCCCAGCGATCGAGAAAGTCGCGGACATTGCCGGCCTTGTATCCCGTGGCTTCGGTGCGGCGGCGATAATGGAGCCTAACGCTCCCATCCGCCTGGGACCGCCAGGCATCGAACAGCGCTTCTTCCGCAGCGGCGATATCGGGGCGCGTCGTGTCGGAGAGAACGAAATAGGTGAAATGCGCGCCTGCGCCGCTGCGTTCGAGATCGTCCTGCATCAAACGGAACCGGCCGATGGCGCGGGCCGCATCCTCGTTGCGCACCGTCATCAGTACGGCGACGCGCGCCGTGATCGGCGCATCCTCAGCCGCCCGGCCGGCATAGGGGAAGACCGCTTTGCGCGGGTCGACCGGGCCGTGCAGCAGCCAGAGCCCGATCAGCGCATTCCAGAAACCAAGGATCGTCCACGGCGTCGAGATGCAGAACGCCGCGAGCAGCAGCGTATCCAGCAGCGTCCATCCGCCGGCCGCCAGCACATGGGAAAAGGCCAGAACCAGACCGGCAAAGGTCACCACGTTAAGGGTTGCCATGAAGGCGCGCCTTTGAAACAGCCGCCGCGCTGATTGCGTGCCGGTGGGAGTGAGCCTGGCCGCGTCCGCCTCTGCCGCCGACCGGCCTGCCGCAAACTCTTCACTCTGGCTCATGCCGATCGACTCTGCGGGGAACAATGTGAAATTTGCGGGGACCCCGACATCGTTTATACGAGACCATGTGTCGAGGCGGATCATGTTGTTGAGAGCAGCTCGTCATCTGCTCCTTGCAGCGGGAATGTCCGATCGACAGGGGAAGTCGAGGACCCGATGCCCGCGCCTGTCCGCACATCACAATCGCTCTGGTGCATCGCACCGGGGCGGTACGAAATTCGGGCGGACGTTCTTTCGGAGCCCGAGGCCGACACGCTGACCGTGCGGGCGCTGGCCTCCTGCGTCAGCCGCGGCAGCGAGCGCCTCGTTCTCCACGGCAATGTGCCGACGAGCGAATTGCAGAACATGCGCGCCCCCTTCCAGCAGGGCGAGTTCCCCTTCCCCGTGCAATACGGCTATCAAAGCGTCGGCCTCGTCGAGTCAGGGCCGCCCGCACTTATCGGGCGCACGGTTTTTTCGCTCTTTCCGCATCAGGACGTTTACCAAATCCCCGCATCCGCCGCTGTCATGGTGCTCGACGACATTCCGGCCGAACGCGCCGCGCTGGCCGCCAATATGGAAACGGCACTGAACGCGATGTGGGATGCCGGTGCGGGCCCCGGCGACCGGGTCGCCATCGTAGGCGGCGGCGTGGTCGGGCTGATGTTGACGGCACTGGCGGCCGGCTTGCCCGGCGCCGACGTGACCTTGGTCGATGTGCGACCCGAGCGGGCGAGGTTCGCAACGGCGTTCGGTGCGAAATTTGCGTTGCCGGCCGAGATCGACAGCGAGGCCGACATCGTCTTCCACACCAGCGCCAGCGCCGAGGGCCTGCAAACCGCGCTGGGTGCGGGCGGCTTCGAGGCGAAGGTCGTCGAGCTGAGCTGGTATGGCAAAGCGGCTACGGCCGTGGCATTGGGCGGCAGCTTTCACAGCCGGCGCCTACGCCTGATCGGCTCGCAGGTCGGTGCGGTCTCACCGGAGCGACGGCCGCGCTGGCCGCATGCGCGCCGGCTTGCCAAGGCGCTCTCGCTGCTCTCCGACGCCCGCTTCGATCCGTTGATCACCCACCGCATTCCGTTCTCGCAGGCCCCGAAGCTGCTGCCGCAGCTTATCAATGACGAGCCGGACGCGCTGGCGATCCTGCTCACCTATGGCTGACAAATCTGGAGACCTGCGATGTACTGCGTGGAAGTCCGTGATCGCATCATGATCGCCCATTCGCTTCCGGACGCCTTCTTCGGACCGGCGCAGGGCATGCACGGCGCGACATTCGTGGTCGACGTCGCTTTCTTCCGCGAGACACTGACCGCCAAGAACGTCGTGATCGATATCGGCGCGGCGCTCGATGTGCTGAAGCAGACGTTGAAGCCGCTCGCCTACCAGAATCTTGACGAGCTGCCGATGTTCGCGGGCCGTCTGACGACGACCGAATTCCTCGCCAAACATATCTTCGACGCGATCGCCGCCGCTGCCCGTGACGGCAGCTTGGGCGAGGACGGCCGAGGGCTGGCGAGCATCCGAGTGACCCTGCACGAGACCGACCTTGCACGCGCCTCCTATGAGGGCAGTGTCATTTGACGGATTTCGTCTTCGCAGTTCCCGGCGACCTTGGCCGGCCCACCGGCGGCTACATCTATGACCGCCGCGTGATCGAGGAATGCCGGCGCGCCGGCTGCAATGCGCTGCATCTGGCACTGCCCGATGGATTCCCGTTTCCCTCGGCGGAGGTGATCGCGCAGAGCGGGGACCTGCTTCACGCGCCGCCGCCGGGGCAACCGGTACTCATCGACGGACTTGGCCTTGGCGCGCTGCCGGCCGAGATGCTGCGCGGGCTGCGGCGGCCGCTGGCGGCGCTGGTTCATCATCCGCTGGCACTGGAAACGGGGCTCAGCGCGGTGCAGCAGACGCAACTGTTTGCCAGCGAACATGCGGCACTTGCCGAGGTGTCGGCTGTGATCGCCACCAGCCCGACGACCGCCCGGATTCTGGCACAGGACTATGCGGTGGGTTCGGAAAAACTCGTCGTCGCCCTTCCCGGCACCGAACCCGCCAGGCGCGCGACGGGCACATCCGCGCGGCCACGCATCCTCGCCGTCGGCTCGGTAATCCCGCGCAAGGCCTATGATGTGCTGGTCGAGGCCCTGCATGGGCTGCGTGCCCGCGACTGGACCTGCCATATCGTCGGCGCGATCGACCGCGACACGGGAACCGCACTCACGCTGCGCGCCCTCATTGATGCGCGGGGATTGGCGGACCGGATCCTTCTCACCGGTGCGATGACCCGCGAGGCGCTGGACAGCGAATTTGACGCGGCCGACATCTTCGTCTCCACGTCGTTCTACGAGGGATATGGCATGGCGCTGACCGAGGCTGTCGCTCGCGGCTTGCCGGTCGTCGCGACAAATGCCGGCGCCATACCCGAGACGCTGCCGGCAGGTACCGCCCTGCTGATGCCTCCGGGCGATTCCGGAGCCGTTGCGGCGGCAGTCGCGCAATTGCTGGACCAGCCACAGCTTCGCCGCGCGATGGCGGATGCCGCCTGGACCCAGGCGCAGACGCTGCCGCGATGGTCGCAAACGGCCGATATCATCGCCACGACTATGCGGGGCCTTTCGCGATGAGCAACTTCGATCCCGGCTGGCTGGAGCTGCGCGAGCCGGTCGATCATGCCGCCCGGAACACGGCGGTCGCCGAGAGGGTTTGCGGATATTTTGCCGGGCGGGCGTCGCTCACCATCGTCGATCTCGGTTGCGGGACCGGTTCAAATTTGCGGGCGCTGGCGCCTTCGCTGCCGCCGCGCCAGCATTGGCATCTCATCGATGGCGACCCCATGCTTCTCGAGCAGGCCCGCCGCCGCCTCGCCCGCTGGGCCGACCGTGCGTACGATGCCGGCAACGGAATCCGGCTCGACAAGAGCGACCGGCAGATTCTGGTCAGTTTCGAAGCCGTCGACCTTACGAAGCGCGACCTGCATTTCGCCGACATCGCTCCCGATCTGGTCACGGCTGCGGCGCTGTTCGATCTGGTGTCGGAGGCGTGGCTGGAGCGTCTCGTTTCCGTCTCGGCCGAGCGGAAGGTGCCGCTCTATGCCGTTCTGAATTATGACGGCATCGCCCGTTGGCAGCCGGAGACGCCGCTGGATCGGCGCGTCGTCGAGGCGTTCAACCGGCACCAGCGCCGCGACAAGGGCTTTGGCCCGGCGCTCGGTCCGGCCAGCAGTCAAGCATTCTCCACCCTGCTGTTCCGACATGGCTATCGTCGCTGGGTCGGCGACAGTCCCTGGCATCTCGGATCCGACGACCGGGCGCTCGCCATGGCACTCATCGCCGGTATCGCCGCGGCCGCCAGCGAAATCGAGCCCGACATGGCAGACGCCTTTGCGGGCTGGGCCGAGCGATGCGCCGGCGCGGACGTGACGATCGGCCATCGGGACGTCTTCGCGACGCTCTGACCCGTTCAGTTGAGAGGCCACATGCGCCGCAATACGCCATCATGCTTGACGAAGCGATGCCGCAGCGCTGCCGCGATGTGGAGCAGCGCCAGAATGCCCAGAACCTGAGCCAATAGTCCGTGAACGCTGAAGATCTTGTTCGCCAGCGGCTCATTGGCCGGCAGGATGCCGGGCAGGTTGAAAAGACCAAGGATGTTCAGCGCGGGATAGGCGGAAATCCCGGCCCAGCCCAGCACCGGCACGACAAGCAGCAGCGCATAGAGCAGGTGGTGCATGGCGGTGGAGGCCATGCGCTCAAACGGCGTCAGTGTCGCCAGTGGCGGCGGTGCGCCGCGCGTGAGCCGAACGATGATGCGCAGCACGATCAGCCACAGCAGGATGAAACCGGCCATCTTGTGCAGGTCGTAGAGCTGTCCCGTCAGCGCATCGAAATTCGTCGCCGCGCCGCGGGAGACCATGTAGAGGCCGAGCGGCACCATACAGATGACGAAGGCGGCAACCAGCCAATGCAGTGCACGCGCGGCAAAACTGTAGCGCGCTGCCTTGCTCCGGTTCTCGGTCGAGCTGTCAGGCGTCGCCATGGGGGTCTCCGCCAGCCGTGCGGCGTAGGTCGCAATCATAGAGAACGTTGCCGTCATCCAACAGGTAGGGACGGGCATGCGGCCGTATCGCATCGCAGAGATTGTCGATCGGCCGCAGATCGAGAACGGCCCGACCCGAGCCCAGGATCATCGGCGACAGGCAGATATGCAGCCGGTCCACCATGCCGGCATCGATGAAGCGGGAGATCGTCGCCGCTCCGCCTTCGACGAGAATTATGCGATGCCCCCGCGCGGCGAGCGCCGCGACCAGCCTGGCAGGCTCGAAGACGTCCGGATCGCATTCCGTCCCGATGCGCTCGACGGCGTCTGGCCACCCGGCGGCGTTCTCCGAGAAAACGATCCGCTTACAGCCATCCTGGCGGAGCCATTTGGCATCACGCGACGTGCGTCCGCTGCGGTCGATCACCACCCGCGCCGGGCTGCGGCCTTCCACGCGCCGCGTCGTCAACTGAGGATCGTCAGCCAACACCGTGCCAACGCCGACGACCACGGCATCCACCAGCGCCCGCAGCCGATGAAGGTGGTCGAGACCGGCCGAACCGTTGATGTATCTGGATTTCCCTGTCGGCGTCGCGATCCGGCCATCAAGTGACTGGCCCATTTGCGCGACGACAAGAGGCCGGGAACCCGCATGCCGCAACAGCGGCTCATAAAGGGCGGTCAGGGGATCGGCCAATACACAGTGATTCTCCAAGGCATCGGCCCGCTGCTCGACGAGGAGAGGCCAAACATGCATAAACGCATGGCGCGAGGTGTGGTAACGCCCTTCATCCGCGAGTGTCATACGCTACACTTCGTCATGGAATTCCGACTGGTTTCCGAAGCGGCGTGAAAGAGTGGTCGCATCTAAAGGAATTCTAGGCCTGTTTGGGGACCGCGACCAGACGGCTTTCGAGCGTGCGATCGCCGAACTTCGATCGGGGCGTCCGATCATTCTTCAACATGGCAGCCGCCCGATGGTTGCAGCGGCGGCCGATTCCGCTCTCCCGACTTGCTCGCGGCGCTGGGTGAAATTGCGGCCGGCCGATTGCTGTTAGTGCTGACGGCAGCGCGGCTAACGCGCTTGGGAGGCCCGGTCTCGACGGTCCGATCGACCACCGGCACCGCTTCTCACTCGGTCGTATGGGCGGGCCAGACTTCGGGATTGATCAAATGGCGCGGCGGCTTGCCCTGCAACACGGCGAGCGCATCCTCGGCGGCCTCCATGCTCATCCGGCGCAGGCTCTCGCGGGTTCCTCCGGCGACATGAGGCGTCAGGAAGAGCCGGGGCGCCGAGAGGAGAATGTGATCGGGCGGCAGCGGCTCACGATCGAACACGTCAAGCGCGGCGCCGCCGAGACGACCGTTCTCCAGTGCCGCGATCAGCGCCACGTCATCGATCAGCTCGCCGCGCGCGACATTGATCAGCAAGGCGCCGGGCTTCATCAGCGCCAGCCGGCGCGCGTCCACCACGCCACGCGTTTCCGGGGCAAGAGCGATGGTAAGGACAATCATGTCGGCCTGGCGGAAGACCTCGTCGAGCGTCGTAGGCTCGATGTCGTCGCCGGGTGTCATCGCCGATCGATTGTAGCCGATGACCCGCATGCCCAAGGCCTGCTTCATGGCGCGAGCCACGCCGCGGCCGATGCGGCCGCAACCGACAATGCCGAGCGTGCGACCGGCGAGCTCCCGGCTCGGATGACGGTCCCGCGCCGCCCAGCCATTGGCGCGGAAATCGTCGGCGAGGTCATGGAAGCCCTTGGCCAGCATCAGAGCGCAGCCCACCACGTGCTCCACCACCGCCTGGGTGTTGGCGTCCGGCAGATTGCCCACCACGATGCCGGCGCGCGTCGCCGCCTCGACCGGAATGAAGTCGAGGCCGACGCCGTGGCGGATGCAGGCCTTGAGCCGCGGTGCGCGGTCGAAGATGTCATCGGGCAGCCGCACCCGTACGATGAGGGCGTCCGCATCCGCCGCCGCGTGCTTCAAGGTCTCCGGGCGGGTGTCGGGAGCGACCACATAGGCGCAACGCTCGCGCAGGAATGCCTCGGCGTCGGGATGCAGCGGCGAGGTGGCGAGCACGCGGAAGGGTTCGGTCACGGGATGGCCTCCTGAGACGGATCGGTCGCTGGGCAAGATCAGTCGCTTCGCCTGCGGGTGGGATCGAGCAGCGAGCGCAGCGATTCGCCGAGCGCGTTGAAGGCGAGGGCGGTGAACAGGATCGCGAAGCCGGGCGCGTACATCTGCTCGGGGGCGATCTCCATATAGGCATAGGCGCGCGCCAGCATCTGGCCCCAGCTCGGGTTGGGCGGCTGCACGCCGAGGCCGAGGAAGCTCAGGCTGGCCTCGGCGAGCAGCGCGGTGGCGAGCAGCAGCGTCACCTGCACGATCACCGGCTGGATTGCGTTGGGAAGGATGTGGCGCCACACCAGCCGACCGGTCGACATGCCGAAGGTGCGGGCGGCGTCGACATAGAGCTCGCCCTTGACGATCATGGTCTGCACGCGGATCAGCCGGGCGAGGCCGGGCGAGAACACGATGCCGACTGCGATCATGCTGTTGGTGAGCCCGATGCCCAGCGCGCCGGTCACCGCGATGGCCAGCACGATGCTCGGGCAGGACAGGATGGTGTCGATCACCCGGCTCACCGCGGTGTCGACCCAGCCGCCGAGATAGCCGGCCAGCACCCCGAAGGGCAGCCCGATCAGCGTTCCGACGCTCACCGCGAGGAAGCTCGCATAGAGCGACATCGGCCCGCCATGGATCAGCCGGCTGAACACGTCGCGGCCGAGATCGTCGGTGCCGAGCAGATGCGCGGCGCTGGGCGGGGCGAGGATGTCCATGCTCTGTTCGAGCGGCGAATAGGGCGCGATCACATTGGCGAGCACCGACAGCGAGGCCAGCGCCAGCAGGAAGGCGAGGCTCACCGCCGCGCGCGTGTCCGAGGCGAGCCACGTCACGAAGCGGTTGCGCCGGCGGCGGACGGGGAGGGGGCGGAGCACGCCCTCGCTGCTCACGCTCATTTCTTGTTCATCCTTGGATCGAGGATCGAATAGAGGATGTCGATCACGAGGTTGCAGAAGATCACGATCAGCACGAGCACGAACACCACGCCCTGAACCACCGGGAAGTCCTTGTTGGTGGCGGAGGTGACCACCAGCGAGCCGGTGCCGGGAATGGCGAACACCGCCTCGATGGCGACGGTGGCGCCGAGCGTGCGGTTGAAGACGAGGCCGATCACGGTGAGCAGGGTCAGCGACACGTTCTTCAGCCCGTGCTTCCACAGGATCGCGCCCTGAGACAGGCCCTTGGCGTGCAGCGTGCGGACATATTGCGAGGACAGCACCTCGATGAGCGAGGAGCGCAGCTGGCGCGTGATCTCGGCGATGCCGCTGGAGGCGAGCGCGATGGCCGGCAGCGCGGCGTGCCGGAGCGCCGCGCCGGGGTCCTCGAACAGCGAGGCGGCGCCGGTGGTGGGAAACCAGCCCAGGCTGAGGGCGAAGAAGCCGACCAGGATCATGCCGACCCAGAAATTCGGCACCGCGACGCCGAGCGAGGCGATGCTGGTGACCAGGCGGTCGACCTTCCCCTCGACATGGGTGGCGGCGAGGATGCCGAGCGGCACCGCGATGCTGATGGCGAGGATCAACGCCAGGAACACGATGAGCAGCGTATTGGGCAGGCGGCGCAGCACCTCGTCGATGACCGGCAGCCCGGTGATCAGCGAGGTCGACAGGTCGCCGCGCACCGCGCCGCCGAGCCAATGGAGATATTGCTGCCAGAGCGGCAAATCGAGGCCGAGCATCTCGCGGATCTGCGCGATGCGCTCGGCGGTGGCGGTCTCGCCGGCGATCACCGCCGCCGGATCGCCCGGCACCAGCTGCAGCAGGCCGAACACCGCGAAGGTGGCGAGCACGATCACCGGCACCACCTGGATCAGGCGCCAGCCGATCAGCCGCAGGGTGCGCGCGCTCATGACGCCCTCCCGGGCCGGAGGGCGCCGCCGAGCTTAACCGGGTGCAACTCGGCCCCCGACATGATCGGCAGTTCGCCGGCGAAATGGCAGGCACTGAGATGGCCGGGCGCGGTCTCCCGCCAGGGGGGCTCCTTTTCGGCACAGACCGGCTGCGCGAAGCGGCAGCGGGTGCGGAAGCGGCAGCCGGAAGGCGGCGACACCGGGCTCGGCAGCTCGCCCTTCAGCATCACCCGGTTCTGCGCGCGCAGATGGGCGGGCAGCGCCACCGGCTCGGCCGAGAGCAGCGCCTCGGTATAGGGATGGGCCGGGGCGAGCACCACGTCCTCGGTGCGGCCGATCTCGACGATGCGGCCGAGATACATCACCGCCACCCGGTCGCTGACATGGGCGACCACGCCGAGATTATGGGTGATGAAGATGTAGGTGAGGCCGAACTCGGCCTGCAATTCGGCGAAGAGGTTGAGGATGTCGGCCTGGATGGAGACGTCGAGCGCCGAGACCGCCTCGTCGCAGACGATGAGGTCGGGCCGCAGCGTCAGCACCCGGGCGATGCAGACGCGCTGCTTCTGGCCGCCGGAAAGCTCGTGCGGATAGCGGGCGGCGAAGTCCGGGCTGAGCCCGACGCGCTCCATCAACTCGATCGCCCGCTCACGGCGCTCGCGCTCCGGCAATTCGCCGGCGACGTCCATCGGCTCGCGGATCGCCTTGAGGATTGTCATGCGCGGGTCGAGCGCGGCATTGGGGTCCTGGAAGATGATCTGGTAGCGGCGGCGGTGCCGGCGCAGTTCGCGCGCGCTCAG
The DNA here is from genome assembly GCF_031456575.1 of Ancylobacter sp. 3268. Classification (NCBI taxonomy): domain Bacteria; kingdom Pseudomonadati; phylum Pseudomonadota; class Alphaproteobacteria; order Hyphomicrobiales; family Xanthobacteraceae; genus Ancylobacter; species Ancylobacter sp. 3268. The sequence goes on along the minus strand of NZ_JAVDUX010000005.1, from coordinate 282,223 downwards.
CGTGTAGGGATCGACGCCCTGATGCAGGATGCGGCCGGCCGAGGGCTTTTCCAGGCAGATGACGGCGCGGCCGAGCGTGGTCTTGCCCGAGCCGGATTCGCCGATCACCCCGAAGATTTCCCGCGGCCTCACCTCGAGGCTGACGCCGTCCACCGCCTTGAGCGTGCGCCCGCCGCTGACCGGGAAATGCACGCCGACATTCTCGACGGCGACGATGGGAGTGGCGTCCTGCGGGGCGGGGATGGGGGCGGGTGCGTTCATGACAGCACTCCCATGAGTTCGAGCTCGTCATGCCGGCAGCAGCGCACCTGCCCTGACGGCCCCAGCCGGTCGAGCGGCTGCGGCATCTCGCAGAGCGGGCGCGCGAAGCCGCAGCGCGGGCGGAAGCGGCAGCCCTCCGGCATCTCGCCGCGCATCGGCACGCGGCCGGGAATGGCGGGGAGCTTCGACTTGCGCTCGGCGAGCGCCGGCAGCGAACGCAAGAGGCCGGAGGTATAGGGGTGGCGCGGGCGCACCAGCACCTCGTCGATGCGGCCCTCTTCGATCACCTCGCCGGCATACATTGTCACGAGGCGCGAACAGGTCTGGGCGACGAGGCCGAGATCGTGGGTGATGAACAGCATGGCCATGCCGAGCCGCGCGCAGAGGTCGCCGAGCACGTCGACAATCTGCGCCTGCACGGTGACGTCGAGCGCGGTGGTCGGCTCGTCGGCGATCAGCAGGCGCGGCTCGCAGACGATGGCGATGGCGATCATCGCCCGCTGGCGCATGCCGCCGGAGAGTTGGTGCGGATAGGCATCGTAGCGCAGCGCCGGCTCGGGGATGCCGACGCGCGCCAGCGCCTCTATGCCGCGCTCGCGCGCCTCGCGGGGGGAGATGTCGCGATGGGCCCGCAGCGTCTCGGCGATCTGCTGGCCGATGGTGAACACCGGGTCGAGCGCGCTCATCGGCTCCTGGAAGATCATGCTGATCTTCGCGCCCCGCCGCTGCCGCAACCGCCGCTGCGACATGCCGACGAGATTCTCGCCCTCCAGCACCACCTCGCCGGAGACGCGGCTGGTGGCCTTGGGCAGCAGGCCCATCAGGGCGAGGCCGGTGACGCTCTTGCCGCAGCCGCTCTCGCCGACGAGCCCCACCGTCTCGCCCGGCGCGATGGAGAAGGTGACGTCGCGCGTCACCTGCACCAGGCCGGCGCCGGTTCGGAAGGCGATGCCGAGGTCGCGCACGTCCAGCAGCGGAGCGGCTGGTTTCGGAGGCGTGTTGTCCATGGCGGCGCTCAGCCCGGCGGATGGCGGCGCACCGCCGCCTCGTCGACATCGGTGCCCCAGCCGGGGCGGGTCGGCACCAGCATCTCGCCGTTCTCGATCACCGGCTGGTGGGTGACGAACTCGCCCTTCCAGGGCACGTCGTCGATATCGATCTCCATGATGCGCAGATTGGGCACCAGCGCGGCGAAATTGGCGCTGATGTGGTCGGCGAGATGGCCGTAGAAATTGTGCGGCGCGACGTTCACCTCATAGGCGTCGGCCAGCGAGGCGATCTTCACCGCTTCGAGGAAGCCGTTCCACAGCACGTCGACGATGGCGACGTCCATCGCATAGGCGTCGAGGAAGGGCCGGTAGCTGCGGCGGTGATAGAGCGACTCGCCGCTGGCGATCGGGAAGCCCGCGGCGCGGCGCAGCAAAGCGAGGCTCTGCGGATCGTAGGTGTCGAGCTCCAGCCAGGCGAGGCGGAACGGTTCGACCGTCCGCACCAGTTCGAGATAGCCTTCGGTACGGAAGTGGAAATTGGCGTCGAGCATGAGGTCGGCGTCTGCACCGGCCCCTGCCCGCAGCGCCTCCAGCTGCCGGGCGAGGCCGCGCAGCACCTCCGGGCGCGGATTGAGCGCCGGGAAGCCCGGCATGGTGCCGAAGCCGGGCCGGAAATTGGCCAGCGCGCCGTCTTCCATCAGCGTGATGTTGGTCTTCATGGCGCGGAAGCCGCGGCGGCGCGCCTCCTCGCCGAGCTTCATCACGTCGTCATAGTCGCGCACCGGCGGCAGGCCGTATCTGCCGCCATGGCGCACGCGATAGGTGCCGAAATGCGACCAGTAGACCGGCAGCCGGTCGCGCACCGCGCCGCCGAACAGCGCGTGGACGGGCACGCCCAGCGCCTTGCCGGCAATGTCCAGCAGCGCATTGCCGAGCGCCGCCATGGCGTGCTGGTTGATGCCCGACCAGGCCGGCACGGTCTGGGTGTACAGCACCGCCATCGCCCATTCGACGCGGGTCGGATCGAGGCCGATCAGCCGCTCGCCGAGCGCGCGGATGGTCGCGTTCAGCCCCTTGGTGCCGACATCCTCGCTATATTCCGACCAGCCGATCAGCCCCTCGTCGGTGGTGATCTTCAGGAAGGAGGTGGTCCGCCAGCCGGCATTGGCGTGGAAGTCTTCGATTTTGACGATTTTCATCGGGGGCTCAGCCTTCGAGGTAGAGCGCGTTGAATTTCGGCTTGCCGAGCAGGTTCGGCACATAGCCCTTGACGTTCGGGGCGTAGGCCTCGATGCCCGGCACGAAGGCGAGCTCGCCGGAGAGCGCATATTCCAGCGCGTATTTCTCCAGCTTGGCGAAGGCCTTCTTGCGCTCCGCGGGATCGACCACCGACTGGGATTTTATCTGCGCCTGCGCCATTTCGGGCGGCGGCGGCACCTTGCCGACATTGTTGAAGCCGTTCTCGCCATAGACCAGCGCGAAGGGCTGGCTGGGATCCGGCCGTCCGGTCCACAGGGCGAGCAGCATGTCGCCCTCGCCGCGCACGGTGAAGCGCTGATACATGTCTGCGCTCGATCCCACCGTCATGCTGCAGCGTATGCCGGCCTGACGCAGCTGCTCCATGATGATCTCGTGGCGCTGCTGCGAGGCCTGGTCGGAATAGCCGTAGAATTTCAGCTCCACCCCGTCCGGGAAGCCGGCCTCCTTCAGCAACGCGCGGGCCTTGTCCGGGTCGTGGGTGTAGTAGTGGTCATAGGCCGGGTCATGCGCCCAGTAGCCCGGCGGCAGCATGGTCTGGGCGGGCACGCCGAGCCCCATCAGCGCCGCCTTGTTGAACCCCTCGCGGTCGAGCGCGTAATTGACCGCCTGCCGCACCTTCACGTTGTTCAGCGGCTCGCGCCTGTAGTTGAACAGCAGATGGTAGTCCGCGATGGTCGGCGTGGAACTCACCACCACCTTGCCGGCGCCGAGGCGGTCGGCGACCAGCTTCTGCTGCGGGTTGAGGCGGTAGGTGAACTGGTTCTCGCCGGCGATCACCGAGCGCAGCGCGGTGTTCAGGTCGGTGATGATGCGGAAGGTCAGCCCGTCGAGATGCGGCAGGTCCCGGTTCCAGTAGTCGGGATTGCGGACCATGGTGACGACGTCGTTGTCGTTCCATTTCTCGAACCTGAACGGGCCGGTGCCGACCGGCTCGCGGTCGTGCTTCTGGCCCTTCTGCGCCACCGCCTTGGGCGAGGCGATCATGCCGGCGCGGTCGGCGAGGATGAGCGGCAGCGCGGTGTCGGGGCGGCGCAGGCGGAGCGCCACCCTGTCCGGCGCCAGCACCTCCACCGTCTCGATGGATTCGAGCTCGCCCTTCACCGCCGAGCGCGGATCGGTGCGGGCGCGGTCGAGATGCGCCTTCACGGCCGCCGCGTCGAACGGCTCGCCGTCATGGAACGTCACCCCCTCGCGCAGGGTGAAGACGAGGGTCTTCGGGTCCGGGAAATCCCAGGACGTCGCGAGACCCGGTTTCGCCGCCAGTGTCGTCGGCTCGAAATCGACCAGCGTGTCGAACAGCGGGTAGAGCAGCATGTGGTCGGAGCCGGTGCCCCCCGTTAGCGGATCGAGCGTCGACGGGTTGAACGGCGCGGCGATCTTCAGGATGCCGCCGCGACGGGGCGATTGGCCGAAGGCCGGCCGTCCGGCGAGGGAGAGCGCCAGCGGCGAGCCCGCGAGCGCGCCGAGCCCGAGCAGGGCGTGGCGACGTGTGATCATGTTGGCTCCTCGATGAGTCAGGGGCGGGAGGCGCCGGCGGCGTGTTCCGCCGGCCGCCTCGTTCAGTCGGCGAGGAAGATGCCGTTGAGCTTCGGCTTGCCGAGCAGGTTCGGCACATAGCCCTTCACGGTCGGCGCATGGACCTCGATGCCTGGCACGAAGGCGACCTCGGCGGAGAGCGCGTGATCGAGCGCCGCCTTCTCCAGCCTGGCGAAGGCGGCCTTGCGACCTTCCTCGGTGGTGGCGGTCTGCGATTCGACCTGCGCCGCCTTGCATCTCCGGCGGCGGCGGCACCTTGCCGGCATTGTTGAAGCCGTTCTCGCCATAGACCAGCAGGAAGGGCAGGCTGGGGTCGGGCCGGCCGGTCCACAGCGTCATGATCATGTCCCCCTCGCCGCGGATCATGAAGCGCTGGTACATGTCGGCATTCGATCCGGAGATCAGCGTGGTGCGGATCCCCGCCTTGCGCAGCTGCTCCATGATGATCTCGTGGCGCTGCTGCGAGGCCTGGTCGGAATTGCCGAAGAAGGTCAGGTCGACGCCGTCCGGGAAGCCGGCTTCCTTGAGCAGCGCCCGCGCCTTGTCCGGGTCGTGGGTGTAGAAGCCGTCGAGCGCGGAATCATGCGCCCAGTAGCCGGGCGGCAGCATGGTCTGGGCGGGCACGCCGAGGCCGAGCAGCGCCGCCTTGTTGAAGGCCTCGCGGTCGATGGCGTAGTTGATCGCCTGCCGGACCTTCACGTTGTCCAGCGGCGCGCGCTTGTAGTTGAAGACCAGATGGTAGTCGGCAATGGTCGGGTTGGAGGCGACCACCACCTTGCCGCCGCCGGCGCGGTCGGCGACCACCTTCTGCTGCGGGTTGAGGCGGTAGGCGAAATGGTTCTCGCCGGCGATCACCGAGCGCAGCCCGGTGTTGAGATCGGTGATGATGCGGAAGCTCAGCCCGTCTAGATGCGGCAGGTCCCTGTTCCAATAGTCGGGATTGCGGACCATGGTCACCACGTCGTTGTCGTTCCACTTCTCGAACCTGAACGGCCCGGTGCCGACCGGCTCGCGGTCCGACTGGCGGCCCTTGGCGGCGGCCGCCTTGGGCGAGAACACCATGCCCGCGCGGTCGGCTAGGATCAGCGGCAGCGCGGTGTCCGGGCGGCTGAGATGCAGCGCCACCTTGTTCGGCGCCAGCACCTCGACGCTTTCCAGCGAAGCGATGTCGCCCTTCACCGCCGAGCGGGGATCGTCCTTGGCGCGGTCGAGATGTGCCTTCACCGCGTTCGCGTCGAAGGGCTCGCCGTCATGGAACGTCACGCCCTCGCGCAGGGTCAGCACCAGCGTCTTCGGGTCGGGGAACTCCCAGGCGGTGGCGAGGCCGGGCTTCGGCGCCAGCGTCGCCGGCTCGAAGTCGATGAGCGTGTCGAACAGCGGGTAGAGCAGCATGTGGTCGGAGCCGGCCCCGCCGGTCAGCGGGTCGAGGCTCGACGGGTTGAAGGGCGCGGCAATTTTCAGCACGCCGCCCTTCTTGGGTGCGTCCTGTGCCAGCAGCGGACCGGCCAGCGCGCCCGAGAGCATTGCCAGAGCGGCGGAGGCCAGCAGGGTGCGGCGGGTGAGGTGGCAGGCGTGCGCGAATATCCGCGGGCGCGGACGGTCGAAGGGGGGCATTGGCGTTTCTCCCAAGGCACGGGTCTTTTGCCCGCTGCAAGGTGCGGCCGTTCAGCCGATAGGATTTTAGATATTATATATAATCGTGGGGAGCAAGATGATTGTATATAATATCGAGAGCGTGATGGTTGTGGTAAGCCGGTCGTGCTAGCGCAGAGGCAGGAGCCAGCGGCATGAACGAGATGATGCGACATGAGACCATGACCGCGCGTGTCGAGCGCGCGATCCGGCGCGACATCGTCGCCGGCCTCATCGCCCCGGGCGAGCGCCTGCGGGTCGCGGAGCTCAGCTCGCGCTACGGCGTCAGCCACATCCCGGTGCGCGAGGCGCTGCGGCAGCTCGAGGGCGACCGCCTGGTGGTGATCGATCCGCATAAGGGGGCGATCCTGCGCGGCGTCACGCCGAAATTCGTCCGCGACATGCATGACACGCGGGCGGCGCTCGAGGTGCTGCTGGTCCGCAATGCCGCGGAGCGGATCAGCCCGGCCGGCGCCGACGAGCTCGATCGCCTCGCCGCGGCCTATGAGCAGGCCGCTGCCAGCGGCAATGCCCCCGCCATGGTCGAGGCCAATCTCACCTTGCATCGGCGGATCGCCGTGCTGGCCGACAACCCGGTGGCCGCCGATATCATGGATCAGGGCTGGGAACTCGTCGTCAGCATCCGACAGCGCTATGGCTTTGGACCGTCGCGCATCGCGGCGATCATCGAGCAGCACCGCCGCCTGGTCGGCGCCATCCGCTCCGGCGATGCCGGACTAGCCTCCAGCGTCGCCCTGGAGCACTGCCTCGATGCGCGCGACGATCTGCTGGCGCGGATGGAAGAGGCGGCAAACGGGGCGTGATCGTCCTTGAGGACCGAGCAAGTCGCCATCCGCTTGCCTGTACGTGCCACATCGGGGGGTGCGCAGCGCCGATCGAATCGGCAGCCTTTTGCGCGCACCGGCGTGAAGGCGCCTCAAGGCGTCCCGCCGGAAGCGCGGTCCCCGGCTTCCGGCACGGCCGGGGGCTGCCGATGGGACACGCCGAAGCCGCGACGTTGGCGCACTACCCCATCGCCGCTATGCCGGCAACACCACCACTTTCGTCTTTACCGGCGTGCGATCATACAGGTCGATCATGTCCTGGCTCAGGAGACCGACGCAACCGCTGGTGACACCGTTGCCGATCGATTCGGGATCGCTGGTCGCGTAGATGGTGTAGAGCGTGTAGGCGCCGTTCTGATACAGATAGAGCGTGCGGGCACCGAGCGGGTTGTCGAGGCCGCCCGGCATGCCGCGGGCGTATTTGGCGGCTTCGGGCTGGCGCTGGATCATCTCCTTGGGCGGTGTCCAGGTCGCCCATTCGCCCTTGCGTCCGACATAGGCCTCGCCATTCCACCGGAACCCGTCGCGGCCGACATTGGCACCATAGCGGGTGGCGAGCCCGTCCTCCTCGATGCGGTAGACATAGTAGTTGCCGGGATCGACGATGATCGTGCCGGGCGCCTCCTCGGTCTCGTAGCGAACGGTCCGGCGATAATATTTCCGATCGACCTTGCTGACATCGACCGCCGGGATCGGGAACTTCTCCTCGGGCACCGGGCCATAGAGCTTCTGCGCTTCGGCGAGGCTCAGGCCGTCGGGTGTCGCACAGCCGGCCAGCCCGAAGGCGCCGAGACCAACGGCCGAGCCGACCAGAAACGACCGGCGGCTGACCAGCCCCGCCCGATGCCCGAGCACGGCGACCTCGTCTGCCCTGCCGGCATCGGCAGTCCGACCGTTCATGTTCATGATTGGCACTTCCCCATCCTGCTGCCCGACGAGACCGCAGGGCGGTACATATCCGCCGAGCGCCTTGCCCGACTGACATTGCCGTCACGCGGTGCGACACGCAAGATCGGGATTGCGGGGGCCGCTTGTCCCGCAGTCCTATCCTTTCCTGGCGATCCCGGCCTCCCGCCGGGCGAAGACGCGGGTGACCTCGGCCAGATTCTCTGTGCCCCAGCTGCAGAGCGGCACAAGCGCCTCGGCGAGGCTGAGGCCCAGCGGCGTCAGGCTGTAATCGACCCGTGGCGGGATCTCGTTGTAGTCCGTCCGTTTCACGAGTTCGTCGGCCTCCAGCTCCTTGAGCTGCTGGATCAGCATCTTGTCGCTGACATCGCGAATGGCGCGGCGCAGCTCGCCGTAGCGCGTCGGCCCGCCCTGGGCGAGGAAATACAGGATCAGCGGCTTCCACTTGCCGGAGATGACTCGGAGCGTGGCGTCGAGGCCGCAGGTGAAGCCGGGCAGCGTCGGCGTGCAGCCGGCAACCTGCGGTGCGGTGGTGGCAGAGAAGGAGGATGACATTTCCAGGTACTTACCAAAAGGTGCATACTTGTCGATAAGTGGGTAGCCCGCCAACTGAGTGCAACCTCAACGAAGGAGCACATCATGAGCAGGCTACAGGGCAAGACGGCAGTGGTAACCGGAGGCGGAAGCGGCATCGGCCTCGGCGCCGCCAAGCGGTTCATCGAGGAAGGCGCGTTCGTCTACATCTTCGGGCGGCGGCGGCAGGCGCTCGATGCCGCCTTGGCACAGCTGGGGCCGCAGGCGCGGGCCGTGCAGGGTTCGGTGACCGACCTTGCCGATCTCGGCCGGCTCTATGAGACCGTCAAGGCCGAACGCGGCGGCCTCGACATCCTGTTCGCCAATGCCGGCACCGGATCCTTCGCACCACTCGGCGAGATCACGCCCGAGCACTACGACCAGACCTTCGACGTCAATGTGAAAGGGCTGATCTTCACGGTGCAGAAGGCGCTGCCGCTGATGAAGGCGGGCGGGTCGATCATCCTCACGGGGTCGAGCACAGGGGTCATGGGCACGCCGCAGTTCAGCGTCTACAGCGCCACCAAAGCGGCGATCCGCAATCTGGCGCGCAGCTGGGCGCTGGACCTGCGCGGCACGGGCATTCGCGTGAATGTACTTTCTCCCGGGCCAACCAAAACCGAACTCGCCGTCGAGGTGGTGGGCGAAGAAGCGTTGGATGCGCTCGGCGCCACGACGCCGGTCGGCCGCATGGGCGACCCGAGCGAGACCGGGGCGGTGGCGGCGTTCCTCGCCTCCTCGGACAGCAGCTTCATGACCGGCGGCGAGGTGTTCGTCGATGGAGGGCTGGCGCAGGTCTGACGCGCTGCGCAATTGAACCGAGGGCTTCGATGACCGATATCGAAGCCCTCGACACCGTTAGGCCTGGGGGCGGCGTGGCGCTTCGTTGCGACGTCGAACGAATGCTGCGCCGCTCGGCATGCTAGAGCATTTTCGGTGAACACCGGTTCGCCGGAAATGCTCTAGCCTATTGTTTTGACGTGTTTTCTTCCAGCGAAGTGGAATCCACATCGCTCGAAAACGCTCTAGCGGCCGCAATAGCAGTCGGCGAAGGCGGCTGGGTCGGTGTATCCGATGGCACAGGCATAGGCTGGCAGATCGTCCTTGCCGAGCTCGCCGTGGCTGACATTGTACAAGCGCCGGAATGGCGTGTCGGCTGCGCCGGATGGCTGCAGCTGCTTCCACATCGCCTCGACGGCTGACGGCGTGAAGGCCGCCGCAGAATAGGCGGCCGAGAATCGGTATTCCTGCTCCCATTCGGCCGCAGCGGCATTCGCCGCGGTGTCGAGATTGGCCAGGTAGCGTGCCGCGAAATCCGCGACCGCGCCGGATGCCCGGTCATAGGAAAACAGCAGGAAGCCGGGATTCTGGCCGAACACGGGGCTGATCGCCGGCGCGATCTTCTCGGTGCCGATGACGGCGCCGGCGCGATCGCGCAGCAGCCGGTAGTCATCGTGATGGTCGTGCCCGCTGAAGCTCGCCGTCACCGTGCCGGCGTAGCGCGCCAGCAGCCCGGTGAAGCGGGAGGCGAAGGGCTCGGCCAGCATCGGCACGATGCGTTCGCGGCAGGTCGTCCCCTTGGCGCTGACCGTGCCATAGGCGTCGATGCCCGCGGGAATGTGGTGCAAAAGCCAGACCCTGCGGCCGGCGGCCTCGGCCGTCGCCAGCTGGCGTTCGAGCCAGGCGAGCATGACATGCGCCGCGCCGAGGCCAGTGGTGCCGCAGGCATTGCGATACGCGGGCGACCACAGCGCATCGTCGAGCACCAGCAGGGTGGTGTCGGCCTGGGTCGGATGCGAGGCGGCGTAAAATCCGCCGGCGAGGTAGCTCTCGTCGAAATCCGCGGCGAGCAGGGACGATCCGGCCAGGTCGCGCACCGTCTCGCGCGTTGCCTGGAGATAGGGGCCACCGGCATCGATGCGGTAGTCGCCGCAGCCCGAATCGGTGTTGCCGAGCGACAGCACGATCGGCTTGCCCGGCAGGGCCGCCCGCAGGCGTGCGGCGACGAACAGCGTGGTCTTCACCGCGAAAGCGCGGCTCTCCGCCGAACCGGGGCGGAAGCCGAAGGCGCGCTCGGTCCTGGCGGGAAAATCATGGGCCAGCAGGTCGCCGGTGAGCAGCACGAAATCGGCACCGGCTGCAGCCCTGGAGATGTCGGCCAGCGCGGTTTCGAGAAGGGCGTGGTTGGTGTCCTCGCCCCAGCGCGAGAGCCGGTGGTCGGAACCTGCGGCGAAATGGGCCGGCCATGCGGCCAGCGGTAGGCCGGCGAGGTCGCGGCCGTGTGGCGGGAGCTCGAACGGATTGAAGTGAATATCCGAGATATGGACGAATGTGGCGTCGAGGGGGGCCGCCCGCGCCGCCTCGAGCAGAAGCAGCGCCAGAAACAGCACCGCATTGGCCAGCGCGGCGATCAGCGCGGCCCGAGCGGTCACCGGTTCTGGAAGAGAGTTTGATGCGCGCATCTCACCAAGTCGCAACGCCGGAGCCCGCCGGCGGCCGGGGCAGGAAGCCGGGCCTCAGCCTTTTCCTGCGGCGCGGGGCAGCACGAAGCGTTCGATGGCGTGGGCGACGCCATCCTCGTCATTGGCGGTGGTGACGAAATCGGCCTGCGCCTTCACCTCCGGCGCGGCATTGCCCATGGCGATGGCGAGCCCGGCGGTGGCGAACATCGGCAGGTCGTTGTGCATGTCGCCGATGACAGCCACTTCGTCCAGCGGGACACCGAAATGCCGGGCGAATTGGCGCACGGCATGGCCCTTGTCGGTGCCGGGCGGGGTGAGGTCGAGATATTTGGCCTGCGAGCGCTTCACCGTGGCGCCGCTGCCCAGCATGGGCTGGAGATCGGCCTCGCAGGCCTCCAGCATGGCGAAATCGCTCGACGAGCCGACGATTTTGCCCGCCCGCGCAATATGATCGCCGAACTCGCGCACGACGGTCGGCTGGAAGGCGACGGTGCGGATCTCGCCGGCGACATACTGGGAGTCAGGGTCGGTGAGATACCATTCATTGTCGGCGAACACCCAGATGGAGGCGCCGCGCTCGGCCATCACCGCGATGCCGGTCGCCGCGGCATCGCGGGCGACGAAGTGCTGCTCGACGATCGAGAAGTCGCCGCGCAGGATCGAGCCGCCGTTGAAGCCGCCGAACAGATCGAGGCCCAGCGCTTCGACGAGGATCTTCATGCCGCGCGGCGGACGGGCGGAGACCGCGACGAAGGGCACGCCGGCCTCGCGCAGCCGGCGCACCGCCGCGACGGTGGCGGGCGTCACGGCCTTCTGCTTGTCCACCAGCGTGCCGTCGACGTCGGAGACCATCAGCGAGATGCGCCCCGAGCTGGTGGACGGGCGGAGGGTATCGGAGGGGGTCATGGGGCACGGTTCCGTTCGAGCGACAGCCATTGGAAGCCGTCCTGCGCCAGCATCACATCGGACATCGCCGGGCCGCTGCTGCCGGCGGAATAAAACTGCACGTCGTCTTCGCCGCCGGCCACGGCGTCGATGATCGGCTCCACCGCCTCCCAGCCGGCCTCGATGGTATCGGCGCGCTGGAACAGCGTGGGATCGCCGCACAGGCAATCATAGATCAGCGTCTCGTAGCCGGTGGACGGCGCCGCCTTGAAGTAGTCGGTATACTTGAAGTCCATCTCCACCTCGGAGAGCCGTACCTTGCGGCCCGGCACCTTGGCGGCGAACCGCAGCGAGACGCCCTCGTCCGGCTGGACGTGGATGACCATGACGTTCGGCTTCAGCGCGGTGGGCAGATGGCGGAACAGCACGCCCGGCGCGCGCTTGAACTGGATGACGATCTCGGTCCGCCGCGCCGACAGCGCCTTGCCGGTGCGCACATAGAACGGCACGCCGTTCCAGCGCCAGGAATCGACGAAGCATTTCAGCGCCACATAGGTCTCGGTGCGGCTGTCGGGCGCGACGTCCTGCTCGGCGCGGTAGTCCTTCACCGGCTGGCCGTTGACGATGCCGGCCCGGTATTGCCCGCGCACCGCCGCGCCGATGGCGTCGCTCGGCTTCATGTGGCGGATCGCCTCGATCACCTTGGTCTTCTCGGTGCGCACCGCGTCGGCATCGAAGGAGTTTGGCGGCTCCATCGCGGTCATGGCGAGCAGCTGGAACATGTGGTTGGGCACCATGTCGCGCAGGGCGCCGGTGGCGTCATAGAAGCGCCCGCGCTTTTCGACCGTCACGGTTTCCGCCGCGGTGATCTGGACGTGGTCGATATATTCCTTGCTCCAGATCGGCTCGAAAATGCCGTTGCCGAAGCGCAGCGCCATCATGTTCTGCACCGTTTCCTTGCCGAGGAAATGGTCGATCCGATAGATCTGCCGCTCGTCCGCCACCGCCAGCAGGCGCTTGTTGAGCACGCGCGCGGAGGGCAGGTCGGTGCCGAACGGCTTCTCCACCACGATGTGGCGGAAGGCGCCCTCCGCCTCCTTCAGCAGGTCGGCGGCGCCGAGCTGCTCGGAGATGGCGGCGAAGAAGCGCGGCGCCACCGCGAGGTAGAACACCGCATTGCCGGTCTGGCCGGCCCGCCCATCCAGCCGTTCGCGGATGCGGCCATAGGTGGCGGGATCCTCGAAGTCGCCGGCGATGTAGCCGATGCGGCTTATCAGCCAGTTCCACGTGGTGCCGCCGACGTCGCAGGAGCCGGGCAGGCCCTTGGTCGCCTCGGTGAGATAGGCCCGGTAGTCTTCCTCGCTCTGCTCGACCCGGTCGACGCCGACGATGGCGAAATCGTCGCTCAGCACGCCTTCATTGGCGAGGTTGTAGAGCGAAGGCAGCAGCAGGCGCTGGGTCAGGTCGCCGGACGCGCCGAAAATGAAGAAGGTGGATGCGGGCGCGGGCGCGGCATCCGGCGCCAGCACCTTCTGCCCGAGGACGACGGTCTCGCCAGCCATTGATCACTTGTCCATCTTGAATTCGGTATGGCCGCCAAACTGGAAGCGCATCGCCGAAAGCATCTTCTCGCCGAAGGTGTGGTTCTGGCGCGAGCGGAAGCGGGTGTAGAGCGCGGCGGTGAGCACCTCGGCCGAGACCGCCTCCTCCACCGCCGCCATCACCGTCCAGCGGCCCTCGCCGGAATCGGCGACCTCGCCGGGAAAGGCGGAGAGCTGCTCGTCCCTGGCGAGCGCGATCGAGGTGAGGTCGAGCAGCCAGGACGACACCACGCTGCCGCGCCGCCACACCTCGGCGATGTCCGGCATGTTGAGCGTGTAGCGCTCATTGGCCGGCAGCGCGGCGGAATCCTTGTTCTTCAGGATCTCGAAGCCTTCGGCATAAGCCTGCATCAGGCCGTACTCGATGCCGTTGTGGATCATCTTGACGAAGTGACCGGCTCCGGCCGGCCCGGCATGAATATAGCCCTGCTCGGCGCGTGGATCGCGGCCCTCGCGGCCGGGCGTCAGCGGGATGTTGCCCTTGCCGGGCGCCAGCGCGGCGAAGATCGGGTCGAGATGGTCCACCGCCTCCTTGGTGCCGCCGATCATCATGCAGTAGCCGCGCTCAAGGCCCCAGACGCCGCCGGAGGTGCCGACGTCGATATAATGCAGGCCCTGCGGCTCCAGCGTCTCGGCGCGCCGGATGTCGTCCTTGTAGAAGGTGTTACCGCCGTCGATGATGATGTCGCCGGGCGACATCAGGCCGGCGAGCGCGTTCACCGTATCCTCGGTCGGCGCGCCGGCCGGCAGCATCACCCATACCGCGCGCGGCGCCGCCAGCTTCGACACCAGGTCGGCGAGACCGGCGGCGCCCGACATGCCTTCGCCGGCGAGCTCGCCCACCGCCGAGCTGTTGCGATCCCAGACGATGCAGGAATGTCCCGCACGGGCGAGGCGCCGCGCGATGTTTCCACCCATCCGGCCGAGGCCGACGACACCGAGCTGCATATTCCCCTCCTGCTATCGTCGAACGGCGTGCCGTCGACGGCGCCCATTCGAACCTGAAACGTCCTGTCGATCCCTTAAGGATCGCTGCAGCCCCTGTCTTTAGCGCGTAAAAGCCACAGCTCGATTACCGCATTCGTAGTCGCTTCGGCGTCGCGACAGAAGCCGGGATAGCGCCGAAATTGCCCGCCCCGCGTCCGCAATGTCGTTATGCTGCCCTCCGGCGTGCTCAATGCCGTGAACGGTATGGAGACGCCGTGGGGACGGCGCCGAGCACGCATCGCGACATCGCCAAGATCATTCCGGATCGACGGCGACCGGCCGCGTCATTCTGCCCGCTGCGCCGGGACCCTGAAGGGGTGACGCCGGCCGGAAGACATCGAGGCCCGGCTGGTGGCCGCCCTGGCCGCGTTCTCGCTGGGCGAGGGGGCCGACCCGGCGGTGCGGATCGGCCCGATGGCGAGCCACAAGCCATGGGAGCGCGTGCAGCCCTACATCCGCCTCGGGCGGGAAGAGGGCATCCGCCTGCAGGCCGGTGGCGAGCGGCGCCCGGCGGGGCTGGAGCGCGGCTGGTTCGTGTGGCCGACGATCTTCGCCGATGACCGAAACGACATGCGGATCGCTTGCGGAGAGATTTCGGGCGGGTGCCCTGCCTCATCTTCCATCGCGACGAGGCGCAGGCGGCGGAAATCGCCAACGACACCGATTATGTCGCCCTGCCGAAGGGCTAGGGCAGGTACATGCCGCCGTTCACATGCAACGTCTGGCCGGTGATGAAGTCGCCGCTCGGCAAGGCGAGGGTGCGCACGATCTCGGCGACGTTGCGCGGCGCGCCCTCGTGCCCGACCGGCAAGAAGCCGCCGCCCGGGAAGGCGCCGCCAGCGCCGGAGGTCGCCGAGCGCGGCCCGCCGATGCGGCCGGGCACCACGAGATTGGCGGTGATGCCCTGCGCGCCGAACTCGATCGCCAGCGCCTTGGTGAAGCCGACCAGCGCCGCCTTGGCGGTCGCCACATGCACCCGGTGCGAGACGCCACTGTGCGCGCTCACCCCGCCGATCGAGATGATGCGGCCGAAGCCGTTGCGCGCCATCGCCGGCACCGCGGCGCGGGTGACGAGAAAGGCGCCCTCGACGATCACCGAATAGACCGCGCGGAAGGTGGCGAGGTCGAGCTCGACCAGGGGCTTCTCGCCGCGCACCGCGGCGTTGTTGACGAGGATGTCGAGCCGGCCGGTCTCGCCGAGGATGGCGTCGACGAGCCGCTGCACCTCCGCCTCCACGGTGATGTCGGCGAGCAGCGCCGTGGCGGCACCGCCCTCGGCACGGATCTCGGCGGCCACCGCCTCGATCTCGTCGCGCGACGACCTGGCGTGGACGACGACATGGGCGCCCTCGCGCGCCAGCAGCAGCGCGCTCTCGCGGCCGATGCGGCGGGCGGAGCCGGTGACGAGGGCGACCTTGCCGGAGAGCGGCCGGTTGGAGCTGGTCATGCAGATGTCTCTCGAAGGTTAGAGGCGGAACTGGATGGTGCCGTCGCGGCGCACCTGCTCGACGAGGTCGAGCTCCCATTGCAGATATTCGCGCATGGCCTCCTCGCGCCTGTCGCGGCGCTCGAATGCCTTGAGCAGCACGTCGTCGGTGGCGGAGGCGAGGTTTTCGCGGTCGACCTCGACCGGCAAGCCCGCGCCGCGCCAAGCGATGGTGCCCCCGGTGAGTACCTTCACCGGCCGGCCTGTGGCTTCCGCGAGCTCCGCTGCGGCAAGGCGGGCGATGACTCCGTCTGGCGAGGTCAGCACATAGAGGGATGCGGCGGGGAGCTTCGACGCGTCCTCGGCCAGCCGGCCGCGTATGCCGAACCAGGCGCCGGGAATATGGCCGGCGCGATACTCGCGGCTGGTAGCGACGTCGACGACGACCGCCTCGGGGCGCTCGAGCAGGTCGGCGAGCGCAGCGGGGCTCACATTCTCGGCGGTAATGGCCTCGAGGCCGATGACGGTCTCCGGCGCCTCGCCCGTCTCCAGCGTCGCGGGCGCGTTCTCGTCGAGCACGACGACATGGCCGAAGCCCATGCGCCGCAGCCAGGCGGCGGTGGTGTGCGCCCGCACGCCATCCCTGTCCGCCAGCACGATGCGCGCATGGCGAACCGCGATGAAGGTGTCGGTCGCCTGCACCAGCTGGCCGCCCGGCGCCGAGCGAAAGCCGGCGCGGTGGCCGGCGCGGTACTCGGCGGGATCGCGGACGTCGAAGCGGTAGAGCGTGGTCTCGTCCTGCTCGGCCTCGTAGCGGGCGAGCGTCGCCGCGTCGATGGTCGGCGTGCCGAAGCGCTCCGCCAGACGGCCCGCCGCCTGCCGAGCCCAGTCATGCGCGGGAGCCGAGGGGGGTGGCGCCACGCGGGTCGCGCCGCGCTCCACGTCGAGGCCCGCGAGGTGCCAGCCCTGCGTGCCGTTCTTCAGCGACACCACCTTGTTAGGCAGGCCGGCATCGATGAGGATCTGCGCGCCGATGATCGAGCGCGTGCGCCCGCCGCAGTTCACCACGACCAGCGTATCCTCGTCCGGCACGCTCTGCTTGGCACGCAGCACCAGTTCGCCGCTCGGGCAGTCGATCGAGCCGGGGATGGTGATCCAGTTGTATTCGTCGAAGGGCCGGCTATCGAGCAGCACCACCTTCTCGCCGGCGGCGCGGCGCGCCTCCAGCTCATGCGCCTCGATATGCGGCGTGTGGTTGGTCACCTCGACCACCTCGGCGAAGGCCTTGCTCGGCACATAGACGCCGGCGAACAGCTCGAAGCCAGCCGCCTCCCAGGCCGGCACGCCGCCAGCGAGGGTTGTGATGTCGCCATACCCGGCGGCGGCGAGGACCCTCCCCGCCCGCCCGGCGAGGCGCTCGTCATCGTCGACGAGGACGATCGGCGTCGCCTTGCGCGGCACCAGCGCCGGCATGATGCGCTCCAGCCGGCTGGTCGGGGCGTTGGAGGCCGCCAATATATGGCGCGCGGCGAAGACGCCCTCCTCGCGGACGTCAAGAAGGGCGATCTCGCCGTCTCCGCGCAGCCGCTCGCGCAGGGCCGCCGCGCCGATGCGCGCAAATCCGGTGCTCATGTCTGAAACCTGTAAGAGAAGACGGCCCTCCGCGCCGGGCGGAGGGCCTATGCCGCGTCACTGGCGATTGAAGACGGCGTCGAACTGCTCGAGGAACTTCTGCGAGGCGTCGCCGCCGATGTCCTGGTCCGCCACGATGATCTTGAGGTCGGAGAGCTTGGGCAGGCCGGCCGGGATCTTCGCGTCCGGATGGGTCGGGATGTAGGAACCGGCATTCGCCACGATCTCCTGGCCCTCCGGACTGGTCAGCACCTCGATCAGCAGCTTGGCGGCGTCGGGGTTCGGCCCGCCCTTGAAAATGGCGAGGTAGTTCTCGTTGGTGACCACGCCTTCGTCGAGAATATAGGCCTCGATGCTCTGGCCGCGCTCGCGGGCGGTGATGACGTTCTGCGAGGAGATCAGCGGCGAGAGGTCCCGCTCGCCGGCCACCAAGAGGCGCACCGATTCCGCATTGCCGCGGGTGAGCAGGAAATCCTGGCTCGCGAAGCCCTTGATCGTGTCCCAGGTGATGATCTTGTGCGCCAGCAGCGTCTGGAACCAGGTGAGCTGGGAAGCCGCCGTGCGCGGATCGGAGAAGACGATCTTGCCCTTCCACTTCGGGTCGAGGAAGTCGGCGATCTTCTTCGGCAGCACCGACGGATCCGGGAAGACCTTCGGGTTGTAGGCGGCCGAGAGCAGCGTCGCCGCGGTGGCGATGTAGTTGCCCTCCGGGTCCTTGTAGTTGCCGCCGATCTGGTCGAAGTCGCGCACCTTGTAGGGGACCAGGTAGCCGCGCTTCTTCCAGTCGTCCAGGATGAAGCGCTGGCTGATGAAGACCACGTCCGGATTGGTGCGTCCCGCCGCCTTCTCCGCCTCGATGGTGGGGATGAGGTCGAGCGTCTGCTTCTGGACGATGTTGAGCTTCACGTCCGGAAACGTCTTGCGCCAGAACTCCAGCACCGCCGTGCTCGTCTCCTGCCGGTAGGACGTATAGAACACCACCTGTGCTTCCTTCTTCGCCGCCTCATAGAGGGAGGCGAGGCGCTCGGGCAGCGGGTCGGCGCGGGCGGGGGAAAGCGGCGCGGCGAGGCCGGCCAGGAGAGCCAGGGGAGCAAGAAGGGTGGTGGCGACGCCTTTCAAAAGGCTGCGCTTGTCGACGAGCATGGGAAATCTCCGGAAAAGGTCGCTTGGTCGGGTCAGGCTGCCGCCGGCGCGGCGTCGCCATGCGCCGCGCCCTCGGTTGCCTTGTGATGCTTGTGGCGGCGGCCGGGACGCTGCAGGCCGAGATGCTCGCGCAGGGTCCGGCCCTCGTATTCGGTACGGAACAGCCCGCGCCGGCGCAGCTCGGGCAGCACCAGCTCGATGAAGTCGGTCAGCCCGCCGGGCAGGTAGGGCGGCATGACGTTGAAGCCGTCGGCGCCCTCGTTGAGGAAGCGCTCCTCCATGACGTCGACGATGTGCTCGGGCGTGCCGACCACCTGCCAGTGGCCGCGCGCGCCCGCCACGCGCAGCCCGAGCTGAAGGATCGACAGCCCCTCGCGCTCGGCGAGTTCCAGGAGAAGCGCCTGCCGGCTCTGCGCCGCATTGGTGACGGGGATGTCCTTCGGCAGCGGCCCGTCCAGCGGGAGATGGCGCAGCGCGATGCCGAGCCGGTGTTCGAGGATCGACAGCGCCACATCCGGGTGGATGAGGTTCTGCAACTCGTCGAACTTCGCCTTCGCCTCGGCCTCCGTGCGGCCGACGACGGGAAAGATACCGGGCATGATCTTCACGTCGTCCGGCGAGCGGCCATGGGCGACGGCGCGAGCCTTCACGTCGCGGTAGAAGGCTTGCGCGAGGGGCAGCGTCTGCTGGGCGGTGAACACCACCTCGGCCGAGGCGCCGGCGAGCTCCTTGCCGGCGTCGGACGAGCCGGCCTGCACCAGCACCGGCCAGCCCTGCGGCGAGCGCGGTATGTTGAGCGGGCCGCGCACGCCGAAGAACTCGCCTCGATGGTCGAGGCGATAGGCCTTCTCCGGATCGAAGAAGACGCCGCTTTCCTTGTCGCGGATGAAGGCGTCATCCTCCCACGAATCCCACAGGCCCTGCGCCACGGCGAGGAATTCGGTGGCGCGGCGGTAGCGCTCGTCATGGTCGAGCAGCCGGTCGCGGCCGAAATTCTGTGCCTCCGCCTCATTGGCTGACGTGACCAGGTTCCATGCCGCGCGTCCGCCGCTGATGTGGTCGATCGAGGCGAATTTGCGGGCGAGCACATAGGGCTCGTTGTAGGTGGTGGACGCGGTGGCGACGAGGCCGATATGCTCGGTCACCGCCGCCAGCCCGCTGAGAAGCGTCAGCGGCTCGAACTGCGCGACGTAATGGGTGGAGAAGCGCGCCAGCGCGCCCCAATCCTCGCCGCGCGCGCCGGCGCTGTCGGCGAGGAACAGCATGTCGAACTTGGCCGCCTCGGCCGCCTGGGCGATCTGCGCGTAATGCCTGAAGTTGACGCCGGCATCGGCCTGCGCGCCCGGATGGCGCCAGGCCGCCGCATGGTGGCCGGTGGGATAGAGGAAGGCGCCGAGCGCCATCTGCCTGCGTTGCGAAGTCATGAGCCTGGTTCCTTGAAAGTCCGCCGCCTCAGGCGGCCGTCAGTTCCGGCGCGGTCGCCCAGGGGCGCTGCGCGGCGGCCTCGCGGCCGGCGATCCGTCCGGTGACGAAGCACTCGGCGAGATTGCCGGCGCCGAGATAGAGAAAGCCCCAGATGGAGCCGATCTCGCCGGCTTCGTAGAGGCGCGGGATCGGCTCGCCATGGGCGTTGATCACCCGCTGCTGCGCGTCATGCGCCGGCCCGCCCTGGGTATTGCTGACCAC
Organism: Ancylobacter sp. 3268; assembly: GCF_031456575.1. Lineage (NCBI taxonomy): Bacteria > Pseudomonadati > Pseudomonadota > Alphaproteobacteria > Hyphomicrobiales > Xanthobacteraceae > Ancylobacter > Ancylobacter sp. 3268. The sequence continues at coordinate 262,399 of NZ_JAVDUX010000005.1, read as the reverse complement.
CGGCCAGAGCTCGCCGACATAGAAGGGCGGGTTCCTCACCGGGAAGAGCGAGCCGGCCGGGCGCCGGTGATCGCCGTCCTGCCCGGCCTCGACCGCCGCGTTCCAGCGCTCGAGGCTGGACACCACGGCGGCGGGGGCGGCGCCGATGAGCGTGGCGAGTTCCTCGACGCTGTCGGCGCGCTTCAGGATGCCGTTGCCGACCTCCTTGAGATTGTCGTCGCTCCACTCATAAGGCTCGACCGAGCGGTCGTTCAGCACGGTCTGGCCGAGCGGGTAGAGCTTGCGCCCCTCCTCGTCGACCACGAGGAAGGCCGGGATGCGCGGGAAGCGCTGCGACTGGGCGTCGTACTGGTCGAGCGGCCGGTGGCCGGTGTCCTGGATGTAGGGCTGGTACTCGTTCATGAAGCGCCGGCCCTGGCGATCGAGCACGATCCAGGACATGCGCACGTCCGGTTCCTGCAACTGCGGCGTCCAGTCCGGCAGCTTCTTGACGCGCAGGCCGTAGGGATAGGCCGGGTCGGTGTGGCGGAAGCCATAGGAGCCGTGGAAGTGCCACATGTGCCAGAGGTCGGCGCCGGCCGCCTGCGCCATGCGGATGCCGTCGCCGGTGTTGCCGCGCGTAGCCACCGGCAATACCGGGCGGATCTGCCAGTATTTGCGCTGCAACTCGGGCGCGGCCTCGAAGCCGCCGGAGGCGAGGATGACGCCGCGCCGGGCCGCGATGCGCTTCAGTCTGCCCTCGTGGCGCAGCTCGGCGCCGAGCACGGCGCCGCCCTCGCCGAGGATCAGCCTTTCGGCTGCCGTGTTCAGCCGCACCTCGATGCCGCGGGCCCGGACATTGTCGTGCACCAGCTTGAATACGTTCGGGCCGCGGAGCCGGCCGCGCACGTGCGGATATTCCGCGCGCGGATCGAAGCCGGGGATCGAGAGCACCTCCACCGTTCCGAAGCCGTCATGGCCGGGGAACGGGTAATTGGCGATGCGCCGGTGCACGGCGATCTCGGCGCCGTTCACCTTGGCCAGGTCGCGGAAATACGGCTCCAGCTCCGCCATGCCCGCGGCGATCGCATCCAGGACGTCGTCGGGAACATCGGGACCGGCCGCCTCGCGCAGATAGGCGCGCGCGCCCTCATGCTCGACGATCGTGCGGATACCGCCGCCGGCACAGATGGAAATGCCGCCGGGATCGGGCTGCTTCTCGATCAGCAGCACCCGCGCGCCCGCGTCATGCGCAGCGATGGCGGAGGCACCGCCGGCAAAGCCGAAGCCGACGACGAGGACATCCCAGACCTCGTCGAAACGTCCCTCGTCGAAGCGTCCCTGATCGGGGCGTTCCTGATCGGGGCGTTCCTGGGGAAGGGCGTGCAGGGTCATGGGAACGCTCCGGCTAGGCGACAGCAGTCGTCTTCTTGCGGGTGAACAGGCGGATGAGGCCGAGCATGGCGAGGCTGACAACGACGATGACCACCGCCAGCGCCGCGGCGAGCTCGACCGCCCCGTCCTCGATGAATTGCAGAACCACGGTCGGCATCACCTGCGTGTCCGACTGGGCGAGGATCGCCGACATGGAGAGCTCGCGCAGGCTCAGCGAGAAGACGAGTACCCAGGCGATGCCGACCGCCCCGCGCACCAGCGGGAAGGTCACGTCCTTGATCGAGCGCAGCCAGCCGGCGCCGGAGATGCGGGCGGCTTCCTCGAGGTCGGTGGAAAGTTGCTGGATGCCGTTCCTCACCAGCACGAAGGCGATCGGCAGCAGCTTGCCGGCATAGGCGATGAGGATGAGCGTGAGTGTTCCGTAGAACAGGTCGACATAGCCCATCAGGACCCCCACCGCGTAGGCGATGGACGGGAAGCCGTAGGCGATCATGACGAGGAAGCCGATCAGCTCCCGGCCGAAGAAGCGGAAGCGCTCCACCACCCAGCCCAGCACCAGGCCGAGCGTGGCGCAGACGGTCGCCGTCGCCAGCGCCAGCAGCAGGCTGTGCAGGATCGAGGCGCGTGCGGCGAAGTTCTCGTCGAAGATAAGCGCGTAATGCTTGCCGACGAGGTTGTCGAACCGGATGTCGGCGCCGAAGGAGGAGAGCGCCGAGAGCAGCAGCAGCGCGCCGACCGGCAATATGGCGGTAACGAGCGCGACGATCAGGCAGAAGCCGCCCGCCACCCAGCGCCAGCGCCCGAGCGTGAGGATCTGCTCCGGCGTTGCCTTGCCGGTAAGGGTGCGGAAGTTCTCCGCCCGGATAGCGTATTTCTGGATCAGCAGGCTGATGGCGGTGAACACCATGATCGGCATCGCCACCGCCGCGGCATAGTTGAACTGCGGCGGGAATTTCAGCAGGTCGTAGATCTTGGTGGTGATGACCGAGAAGTTCGCCATGGTGCCGATGGCGGACGGCGCGCCGAAGGAGGACAGCGCGTCGAGCATGACCAGGATCACCGCGGAGAGGATCGCCGGCCGCACCAGCGGCAGGGTGATGGTGAGCGTGGTGCGAAGCCGGTTCGAGCCGAGGATGCGCGCGGCCTGCTCGTGGCTGGCGTCGACATTGTTCAACGCCGCGTTCACCGCGAAGAACACCAGCGGATAGACACCGACGATCTCGATGAAGACGAGGCCGCCAAAGCTCATGATGTTGAACGGCGCACTCTCGAACCCGAGATAGCCGGTGGCCAGCCTGTTGAGGTAGCCCGAGTTCGGCGCGGCGAGGAAGATCCACGAGATCACCGAGATGAAGGTCGGGATCACAAAGGACACGCCGGCCGCGAGCGTCACCAGCGCCTTGCCGGGCGCATCGGTGCGGGCGACGATCCAGGCGAGAGGGATGCCGAGCGCGCAGGCGCTGGTGGTCACCAGCGCCACCAGCCAGGCCGAGTTGACGGTGGCCTGCCACATGCCGCGGCGGGCGAAGGCTTTCTCGAAGGTCTCGAAGGTCAGGTGGCCCTGGGCATCGACGAGGCTGTAGCCGGTCAGCAGGATCAGCGGATAGGCGATGAGGGCGAACAGGATCGCCAGCGACAGGCCGATGACGAGGACGCGCACCGGCTGCAGCGCCGAGAGACGCCGCCAGCCGAGGACCGCTGGGCGGGCGGTGGCGAGGCGATCGGAGAGGCTGATCTCGCTCATGCCACCACCCATGCGCTGCCGGGCCGCGCCCAGAGCCGGGTGCGCCCGTCCTCGAAGGTGCCGCGCCGGCGCGACTGCACCCGCAGGAGCGTGCCGCCAGCCTGGAGCTTGAGTTCGTAGTGGTTGCCGAGGAAGGTCTCGGAGACGAATGTCGCCTCCGTGCCGCTCTCCTGGTCGGGCTGCTCGGGACGCTCCAATTTGATGTCCTCCGGGCGCAGCAGCACGGAGGCGCGGCGGCCCGGCGTGGCGGCGGCGAGCCAGCGCTCGGGCGCCCGGCTCCACAGCCGGTCGCCGGCGTCGAGCGCGACGAGCACGCGTCCCCCGACGCGGTCGATGGCGGCGACCTCGCCTTCGAGGAGATTTGCGATGCCGATGAAGCCGCCGACGAAGCGGCTCGCCGGGGTGCGGTAGACCTCTTCCGGTGTGCCGATCTGCTCGATGCGGCCCTTGTTCATCACCACGATGCGGTCGGCCAGCACGAGCGCCTCGTCCTGGTCGTGGGTGACGTAGAGCGTGGTGATGCCGAGGTTCTTCTGCAGGCCGCGCAGCTCGAAGCGCATCTCCTCGCGCAGCGTGGCATCGAGGTTGGACAGCGGCTCGTCGAGCAGCAGCAGCGAGGGCTTGGTGGCGAGTGCGCGCGCCAGCGCCACGCGCTGCTGCTGGCCGCCCGACAGCTCTGCCGGAAAGCGGCCGGCGAGGCCGCCGAGCTGGACGAGTTCCAGCACCGCGCCGACCTCGGCCTTGATCTGGGCGCGCGAGCGGCCGGCGACCTCGAGGCCGTAGGCGACGTTGTCGGTGACCGTCTTGTGCGGCCAAACCGCATAGGTCTGGAACACCATGCCGAGATGGCGCTTCTCCGGCGGCAGGGCGAAGGAGGCGTTGGAGGCGAGCACGCCGTCGAGATGGATCTCGCCGCCATCCGGCTGGATGAAGCCCGCCACCATGCGCAGCGTCGTGGTCTTGCCGCAGCCGCTCGGCCCGAGCAGCACCACGCTTTCGCCCGAAGCGACCTTGAGGTCGATGCCGTTCACCGCCGCGGTGTCGCCGAGCGTCTTGCGCAGGCCGCGCAGTTCCAGGCGGGTACGGCCGGCCTCGGCGGCCGGGGCGGAGGTGGGCGCCGTCCAGTCGACGGCAGTAGCAGGAGTGGGCACAGCGATCTCCGAAGGTTCAGGCACGGCGAAGGAACGGCTCAGGCCGAGCGGGCGTAGCGGCTGACCGGACGCTCGAGGCCGTAATGGGCGCGCAGCGTCCGCCCGGCGTAATCGGTGCGGAACAGGCCGCGCTGCCGGAGGATCGGCACCACCTCGTCGACGAAGGCGGCGAGGCCGTGCGGGGTCACCGCCGGCATGATATTGAAGCCGTCGGCTGCGCGCTTCTCGACCCAGTTCTGGATGTGGTCGGCCACAGTCGCCGGGGTGCCGGCCAGCACCTTGTGGCCGCGCCCGCCGGCCAGCCGGCGTAGAAGCTGGCGCAGCGTCGGGCGCTCGCGCTCGACGAGGGTCAGGATCACCTGCGAGCGACTCTGTGCCCCCTGCACCGTCTCCGGCCGCGGGAAGGCGTCGAGCGGGATAGGCTCGTCGAGCGGGAAGGCGCTGAAGTCGAAGCCGTCGAAGCGCTGCGACAGATGCTTGAGGCCGACCACCGGCAGGGTGAGGTCGTTCAGCTCCTCTTCCAGCGCGTCGGCCTCGGCCTGGGTCGAGCCGAGAATGGGCGACAGGCCAGGCAGGATCTTGATGCCGGCCGGATCGCGGCCGTAGGCGACGGCGCGGCGCTTCACGTCGGCATAGAAATCCTGCGCGTCGGCGAGTTCCTGCTGCGCGGTGAAGATCGCCTCGGCATAGCGCGCGGCGAAGGAGCGGCCTTCGTCCGAGGAACCGGCCTGCACCAGCACCGGGTGGCCCTGTGGCGGGCGCGGCAGGTCGAGCGGGCCGCGCACGCGGAACTCCTCGCCGGCATGGTCGATGGCGTGGATGCGGTCGGTGTCGGCATAGACGCCGGTCGAGCGGTCATGGACGCGTGCGTCATCCTCCCAGCTGTCCCACAGCTTGCGCACGACCTCGACGAACTCGGTCGCGCGACGATAGCGGTCGCTGTGCGAGTTGCGCTGGGCGAGGCCAAAATTGCCGGCCGCCTCGGCCGACCAGGAGGTGACGATGTTCCAGCCCGCCCGTCCCGCGCTGATGTGGTCGAGCGAGGCGAACTGCCGGGCGAGGTTGTAGGGCTCGCTATAGGTGGTGGAGGCCGTGCCGATCAGCCCGATCCGCTCGGTCGCGCCGGCAATCGCGGAGAGCAGGGTCAGCGGCTCCAGCTTGCCCTGCGCAACGTGGCGGACGCTGCGGCCGATGGCCAGCTGGTCGGCCAGGAAAATGGAATCGAAGGTGCCACGCTCGGCGAGGCCCGCGATCTCGCGATAGTAGTTTATGTCGGTCACGCGTTCGGGCTGCGTCTTCGGGTGGCGCCATGAGGCCTCGTGATGGCCGGTGGTGGGGACGAAGACGTTGAGGTGAAGGCGGGTATCTGCCGTCATGATGAAGTTCCGTTGGTCCCTTGCGGGCTCAGTCGAGCTTGATGTTGGCGGCCTTGATGACCTTGCCGTAGCTCTCGAAATCCTGGCGCACGGCGGCGTCGCCTTCCTCGGCGGTGGAGGCGACGACGACGAAGCCCTGGCCTTCGAGGAAGTTCTTCACCTCGGGCGCGGTGAGCGCCTTCACGAAGTCCTTGTTGATCTTCTCGACAAGCGGGCGCGGGGTCCTGGAGGTGACGAAGAAGCCCTGCCAGGTCTCGACATCGAAGTCCTTGATGCCCTGTTCCTGGAAGGTCGGGACATCCGGCAGCGCGGCAGAGCGCTTGGCGGTGGAAACGCCGATGGCGACGAGGCGGCCGGCGCGGACATGCTCGGTGACGGCGGCGAGCGTGATGATCACCGCGTCGATATGGCCGCCGAGCAGATCGGTCACCGCCGGGGCGCCACCCTTGTAGGGGACGAAGGTGTATCTGGTGCCGGTGCGCTGGCCGAGCAGCTCGTGGCCGATATGGTGCGCGCCGCCGTTAGACGGCGTGCCGACGGTGAGCGTGCCGCCTTTCTCCTTGGCCAACTTCAGATATTCCTCAAGGTTCTTCACCCCGAGCGAGGGACGCACCACCAGGATCTGCGGGTTGGCGACGGCCTTGGTCACCGTCGACAGGTCCTTGATCAGGTCGGTCTTCAGCTCAGGTCCGTAGAAGATGGCGTTGAGCGGCACCTTGTCACCGCCGACCGCGATGGTCAGCCCATCGGGCTTGGAATTGGCCACCTGCTCCAGCCCGATATTGCCGTTCGAGCTGGCGACGTTCTCGATAACCGGGTCCCGGGCCCAGATTTTGCCGAGCTCGCGCCCGACCGTGCGGGCAAGCGCGTCGGCGCTGGCGCCGGCCGACGAGGTGACGACGATCCGCACCGGCTGCTGCGGGTAGGTCGAGACGTCGACGTCCTGGGCGAGGGCGGGAAGCGCGGCCAGCGACAGGATCGCGGCGGCGACCAGTGAAAGAGCGCGAGCGGAAAAGGCGCGGGGCGAAAATGTGGGAGCCATGGTCCGGATATCTCCGTTTTGCCGGCATCCTAATTTGACAATCTTAATTGTCTATAGGAAAAGAAGAAAATTATTCTGGGAGTGTTTCCATGGCCGTGCGGGATCTCAGCGTGGCGGCGATCGCCGCAGCTTTCGCATTGATATTGCTTATCTTTAGCACGCATTTGCCGCTCGGTACGGCGCTGCGCATGGGCCCAGGCTTCGTGCCGCGCGCGGTTGCCTTCGGGCTGATCTTCGTGGCCGCCGGGCTGGCGCTGCGTGGCCTGCTGGCGCTGCGCCGCCGCGCGCGCGCGGCGGCTGTCGAGGCGCCGGTGCATTGGCGCGGGACGGCGAGCATCGGGGTCAGCGTGCTGGCCTTCGCGACGCTGATCCAACCGATCGGCCTGCTCGCCAGTGCCGTCATCACGGTGTTCGTCGCCTCACTGGCGCAGGAGGGCGACGGCGCCCGTCAGCGGGTGCTGCTCGCCGGCGGCCTCGCCGCGGTGGCCGGCGCGGTGTTCGCCTATGGTCTGGGTCTGCCACTGCCGATCCTGCCGACCGTGCTGTGATGGAACTCGCCTCGCATCTCGCGCTCGGCTTCGATGTCGCGCTCACCTGGCAGAACCTTGCCTTCTGCCTGATCGGGGTGTTGCTCGGCACGCTGGTGGGGGTACTGCCCGGCATCGGCCCGGCCACCACCATCGCCATCCTGCTGCCGATCACCTTCGAATTGCCGGCGGTCGGCGCGCTGATCATGCTCGCCGGCATCTATTACGGCGCGCAATATGGCGGCTCGACCACCGCCATCCTTGTGAACATGCCCGGGGAATCCTCCGGCATCATCACCGCGCTCGACGGGCACCAGATGGCGAAGCAAGGCCGTGCCGGCGTGGCGCTCGCCATCGCCGCCATCGGCTCGCTCTTCGCCGGCACGGTGTCGACCTTCTTCATCGCCGCTTCGGCCGGCACGCTCTCCGAGCTCGGACTGATGTTCGGCCCGGCGGAAAACGTGGCGCTGATGGTGCTCGCTATTGTCGCCGTCATGGTGATGGGCAAGGGATCGATGCTGAACGCGCTGGTCATGGTGCTGATCGGCCTCGCGCTCGGGCTGATCGGCACCGATGTCGAGACCAGCAAGGCGCGTTACACTTTCGGCATTCAGGAACTGCGCGACGGCATCGACTTCATCCCGCTCGCCATGGGGCTGTTCGGCATCGCCGAGATATTGCGTACGCTGGAAACGCCGGGCGACGGCGAGGTGCTGCGGGCCAGGATCACCGGGCTGTGGCCGAAATGGGAGGACTTGAAGGCCTCGGCCTTGCCGATCCTGCGCGGCACCGGCGTCGGGACCCTGCTCGGCATCCTGCCGGGCAGCGGGACGCTGCTGGCCTCCTTCTCCGCCTACATGCTGGAGAAGCGCATCTCGCGCACGCCGGAGCGCTTCGGCAAGGGCGCCATAGAGGGGCTGGCGGCGCCGGAGAGCGCGAACAATGCCGCGGCGCAGACCTCCTTCGTCCCGATGCTCACTCTCGGCATGCCCTCGGGCGCGGTGACCGCGCTGATGATCGGGGCAATGACCATCCATGGCATCTCGCCGGGCCCGCAGGTGGTGACGCAGCGACCGGAGCTGTTCTGGGGCGTGGTGTGCTCGATGTGGATCGGAAACGCTATGCTGCTGATCATCAATCTGCCGCTGATCGCCATCTGGGTGTCGATCCTGCGCATCCCCTACCGCCGGCTGGTGCCGGCTATCATCCTGTTCTGCTGCATCGGCGCCTATGCGGTGAATAATTCGCCGTTCGACGTGGTGGTGCTGTTCGCTGCCGGGCTGTTCGGCTATGCGATCTCGCGACTCGGCTGCGAGCCGACTCCGCTGCTGCTCGCCTTCATCATTGGGCCGATGCTGGAGGAGAATTTCCGCCGCGCCATGCTGGTCGCCCATGGCGACCTCGCCATCTTCGTGCACAAGCCGATCAGCCTCGCGCTGCTGGCCGCAACGCTCGGGCTGCTGCTTGTAACGCTGGTTCCCAGCATACAAAGCCGCCGTGCGGAGGTTTTCAAAGAGGGGCGTTGACCCTTCATTGATTTCGGGAAGGTGCGCCGTGGGCTCCAGATCATGTGACAGCTCGCTGAGAGGGCATCCTGATCGGAGTGAGCATCCATCGCCTCGCTGCGGCTGCGCGGCGTTCAGGGGCGTATGCCGGGAGTCTCTATCTCCATGCCCGCAGCGCGCTGCATCAAATAGAGTTCCAGCGCAATGAGTTCGTCCGATCCCGCCGCGAAGGGTTCGGCGCGCACGCCGACCATGCAGTTGCGCAGGCGGCGCTGGAGCGAGCCGATGCCCTGCCACTCCAGCCGGTAGAGAGGATAGGCCGTCGGATGGCCCTGTGTCACCGCGCTGCCGGCCAGGCGTCCGTTCCACCTGTCGTCATGGCAATCGGCGCAGGCGAGATCGAGCTGACCCATGCGCGCGTTGAAGAGCTGCCGCCCGGTCTCGCGAAAGGGATCAAGGCGCGGCTCCTCGGGCGGGGCGATCGGCAGGCCGCGCGATTGATGGGCGACGAAAGTGGTGAGCGCCAGCAGATCGTCGCTCTCGGCTACCAGGGGTAGCGTATCCTGGTGATTGGAGCGGCATTGGTTGATGCGGCCGGCGAGGTCCACGGGCTTGCCGCTCGCCGCGTCGAGAGCGGGGTAGCGTGCCGCCACGCCCCGCATACTCGCCGCTGGCCCGTGACAGTCGGCGCAGGAACGGCCCGCCGCGCCGGCCTTCTGCTCCCACAGCGCCTCTCCCTGAAGCACCCAGAGCATGCCGGGATTGCTGGCATCGTCCGACTGCATGGCCTGGGTTTCCGGTGCCATGAAGTCGCGCCCCGAGCGACGCTCGGCAGGCGAAATGCCATCCGCCGGCGCGGGGGCCGCGCGTGCGATGAGGTGTCCAGTGAGGACAGTCAGCACGATGAGGCGCGCCACCCGGCCGGGCATCAGCTCACCGCGATCTCGGCGCTCGCCGTGAAGGTCGCCCCCGTGTCGTCGGTCCAGGCGAAGTCGACCGTGCCGCTCGCGGCGGCGACGAGGCTGAAGGACACGAAGGGATTGGCCGAGACCGCCGGGAAGAACTCGGCCGCGAACACCTCGTTCCCGCCATAGGTGCAGGTGAGGCGGGTGATGATGCGCCGGGGAATGGCCACCCCATTCGCGCCCATGCGGTAGCCGGTCTCCATCGGGTGGGCGATCATCGCGCGGAGATCGACAACGTCGCCGCGCCTGGCGGTCTTGGGCACGCTGACGAGGGCCTTGGCAGCGAGGGTTTGGCTCATGTCAGATCCTCGATGCAGGCGGCGAGCGTGACGATGATGTTCGCCTTGCTCGACCAGTAGGTGCCGTCGCTGAGCTCGGCGACGGCGACCACGGTCTGGGAGGTGGCGAGGCGGATGCGGGTGGCGATGCGGGCGCGGCCATTATGCGGCCCGAGATGGAAGACCGCGACCTCGGCCTGCGGGTTCTTCTCGTTGAACAGGCCGATGCGGCGGACATGAGCCGCCGGCGTCATCGGGCTGTCGACCTCGACCGTCACGCCCACGGCGTTGCCGTTCTCCACCAGCGGCGGGATCGCGAGCTTCACCCGCCCCGCGGCCACCGGCGTGCCTCCGGCGAAGCTGGCGATCGCCTCGTCCAGCGACGGCCGCGCCAGTGCCGGCAGCGGCAGGGCCAGCACGACGAGGCCGGCGACACCGGCGAGAACCGCCCGACGGTCCAGCACCATCCCCTCCTCGATCTCAGGCGTGGCGGCGTCACCCATGGGATCACTCCTTCAGCGTCACGAGATAGGCGACGAGATGCTCGATCTCCGCCGCCTCGAGCAGCGGCTTGCCCCGCCAGGCAGGGGCGACGCGTGTGCCTTCGCGGACAGTGTAGTAGGCGGGCATGAGGCTGTCCGGGTTGAGCCGCTTCATGTCGACGATACGCAGCCGGATCTGCCCTGCGTCCAGCCGGGAGCCGATGCCGGCGAGGCTCGGCGCCAGCGTGCCCTGCAGCGGTGCCGGCACGGCCGGAGCCGCGTGGCAGAGGATGCACAGGCTGCGGTGGCGCTCCGCAAGCAAGGCCTGTCCTCCCCCCGGATCGCCGCGCCGGCCGGCCAGCGGCTCGACGATGGCGTCATCGGAGATCACATAGGGCGCCAGTTCCTGCGCGGCCGCGTTATCCGCGCATGCCGGGGCCTGCCCGCCGACAAGGGCGAAGGCCGCACACAGGCCTGCCACACGGCAGCTCATCCGAAGGCCTCGGCGGTAATGGTGTCGAACCAGGCCTCGCCATAGACCGCCTCCTCGGCCCGCACGGCCGGGGGCGCGTCGAGCGGCGAGGTGCCGCCGGCGCCCTCCACCTCGGCCAGAAGATCGTCGCGCGGGCTGTACACGCCGGCGATGGAAATGCCGTAATCGGGCGCGAGCAGGCTGTAGCAGGTGTTGATGAGCTTGGGTTCGCCGGGTTTCTCCCCCCGCAGCAGGGCGACGACGGCGCCGGCGCAGACCTTGGCCTGGGCATTGGCGGTGAAGGCGGATTTCGGCATCGCGCCCCCGATCGCCGCGTCGCCGATGACATGGATGTTCGGCACCAGCCGCGACTCGAAGGTGACGGGATCGACCGGGCACCAGCCCGTCGCATCGGCGATGCCGGCGACGGCGGCGATGGCGCCGGCCCGCTGCGGCGGGATGACATTGGCCACCGCCGCGCGATGCTCGCCGAACTCGGTACGCAGGGTGCGCGTCGCCGCATCCACCTCGGTGACGCCGCCGCCGGAGGATTCGCCGACCCACTCGATCATGCCCGGATAGAGCGCGGTCCATCCGGCCTCGAAGAGTCGCTGTTTGGAGAAGGCGTCCTTGCGGTCGAGGATGAGGACCTTCGACCTCGGCTTGTGCCGCTGGAGGTAATTGGCGATCAAGCTCGCCCGCTCATAGGGGCCGGGCGGGCAGCGGAACGGGTTGGCGGGCACGGAAATGACGACCAGCCCGCCATCCTCCATCGCCTCCAACTGGCGGCGCAGCAGCAGGGTCTGCTCGCCCGCCTTCCAGGCGTGCGGCAGAAGCTCAACCGCGGCCGCGTCATAGCCGGGTAGCGCGTCGAAGCGCAGCTCGATCCCCGGCGCGACGATCAGCCGGTCATAGCCAATCGGCGTCCCGTCGGCGAGAATAACCTCGCGCCGCTCCGCCTCGACCCGCGCCGCCGCCTGCGGCACATGGACGATGCCCTCCCTTTCGAGCCCGGCATAGCCGAAATGCTGAGCTTTCATGTCGCGCAGCCCGGCGATGACGGCATTGCTCAGCGGGCAGGCGGTGTAATGCGCATTGGGCTCGATGAGCGCCACCGCGAGGCGCGGGTCCTCCCGCTTGAGGGCGCGGGCGGCGCTGGCGCCGGCGAAGCCGCCGCCGACCACCACCACGCGCGGCGCGGCCTGCGCCATCACCGCCGGACTGCCGAGCGCGGCGCAGGCGCCCGCCGCCAGCCCCCCGCCGAGACCGCGCAGCAGGCTTCTACGGCTGAGCGGGCGGTTGGGCAGGCGGCTTGGCGGGCGCGTTGCCGCCGGACGCGAAATACTCGGCGAGGGCGCGGGTTTCCTCATCGGTGAAACCTTTGGCGATGCGCGTCATCACCGTCGAGCGGCGCTCGCCCGAACGGAATGCCGCCATTTGCGACACGATGTCTTCGGCGGGTTTCCCGTTCAGGCTGGGAACGGGGCCGTTGCCGGGGGTGCGGGGATGGCATCCCGAGCAGGAGGCCGCCCCGCGCGGCGGCGCGGCCTCCGCCGGCGCCATGGCCATGAACAGCCACAGCGCCGGCAGCAGCAGGTGAAGGCGGTATATCATGACAGCTCGTGGTTCTTCAGCGGCAAGGTGCGGTAGCGCTTGCCGGTCGCGGCGAACAGCGCATTGAGGACGGCCGGCGCGGCGACCGCGATGGTCGGCTCGCCGACCCCGCCCCAGAAGCCGCCGGAGGGCAGCATGATGGTCTCCACCGCCGGCATCTCCGCCATGCGCAGCACCTCATAGGTGTCGAAGTTTTCCTGCTCGATGCGCCCGCCCGCCACCGTGCATTCGCCATAGAGGCAGGCGGACAGGCCATAGACGAAGGAGCCTTCGACCTGCCGCTCCACCTGCGCCGGGTTCACCACATGGCCGGGGTCGGTGGCGGCGACGATGCGGTGGATCCGCAGCTGGCCGTCGACGACGGACACCTCGGCGGCGGCGGCCACATAGGAGCCGAAGCCCATGATCTGGCCGAGACCGCGGAAGCGCCCCGGCGCTGGCGGGGTCTGCCAGCCGATGCCATTGGCGGCGGCCTCCAGCACGGCGAGGTGCCGGGGGTGGTTCGCCATCAGCTTGCGGCGGAAGGCGAGCGGCTCGGCGCCGGCGGCATGGGCCAGCTCGTCGATGAAGCATTCGACATAGATGGCGTTCTGGTTGAGGTTCACGCCGCGCCAGAAGCCCGGCGGCACCGGCGGGTTGCGCATCGCATGGTCCACCAACAGGTTCGGCACGGTGTAGCCGAGATGGCCTTCCGGCGCCGATGCGGTGAGGCCCTGGAACACGATGGGGTCCATGCCGCCCTGCATGCCCTCCGGCCGCACCGCGGCGAGGATGGACTGGCCGGAGATGCGCAGGTGCAGCGCCGTCAGGTTGCCATCCGCGTCCAGCGCGCCGGTGAGCTTGGCCTGCGTGGTCGGGTGATAGGCGCCGTGCAGCATGTCCTCCTCGCGCGACCACAGCAGCTTGACCGGGATCCCCGGCATCTGCCGGGCGATGCTGACGGACTGGCGGACATAATCCTGGAAATTGCCGCGCCGGCCGAAGCCGCCGCCCAAAAGCAGCTTGTAGACCTCGCACTGGCCGACCGGCAGGCCGGCGGCTTCGGCCGCGGCGGCGAGGCTGGCCTCGCCATTCTGCGTCGGCACCCAGACCTCGCACTTCTCCGCCGTCCACAGCGCCGTGGCGTTCATCGGCTCCATGGTGGCGTGGTTCTGGTAGGGGAAGGCGTAGGTGGCGGTGACGACCTTGCCGCCGGCGGCGGCCACGCGGGCGAGTTCGCCCTTGGCATCGCCCCGGCTGTTGCCGACGAAGGCGTCGCCCGCCTCCAGCCCCTCCGCCAGCGTCCGGCGGATGGCGGCGCTGGAAAGGTCCTTGTTCGGGCCGTCCTCCCAGGTGACGGGCAGCGCATCGAGCGCCGTCTTGGCCCGCCACCACGTATCGGCGACGACGGCGACGGAGCGGTCGTCGACCCGCACGACCTTCTTCACGCCCGGCATCCCCGCGACGGCGTTGGCGTCGAAGCTCGCCAGCGTGCCGCCCATGACCGGGCAGGCCTTGATGGCGGCGTTGAGCATGCCGGGCAGCTTGAGGTCGGCGCCATAGACCTGCCGGCCGGTGAGCTTGTCGACCGTATCGAGGCGCGGCAGCGGCTTGCCGGCGATCTTCCAGTCCTTGGGATCCTTGAGCGCGATCTCGGTCGAGGGCGTCAGGCGGCCCGCCGCTTCCGCCACCTCGCCATAGCGCAGGGTGCGCCCGCTCGGGCCGTGGGTGATGACGCTGCTGGCCGCGGTGCACTCGCCCGCCGGCACGTTCCAGCGCGCGGCGGCGGCGGAGATCAGCATCTGGCGCGCGGCGGCGCCGCCCTTGCGCACATAGTCATGGGAATCGCGGATGCCGCGCGAGCCGCCGGTGGAGTAGCTGCCCCAGACGCGGTTGCGGCGCAGGTTCTCGCCCGGCGGGGGATATTCGGTCGTCACCTTCGACCAGTCGCAGTCGAGCTCCTCGGCCACCAGCTGGGCGAGGCCGGTGAGCGTGCCCTGGCCCATCTCCGAGCGGGCGATGCGGATGACGACGGTGTCGTTGGGCTTCACCACCACCCAGGCATTGATCTCCGGCGCTGCCGCCGCCTCCTGGGCCAGCGCCGGACCGGCGAAGGGTATGTGAAAGCCGAGCGACAGGCCGCCGAGGGCGGCGGCGGAGCCGGCGAGGAAGTTGCGGCGCGAGACGGAGGGATGGATGCTCGTGCTATGGATGCTCATGGCGCGCTCCTCAGCCGGCCTTGCCGTCGGCCGCCATGTGGATGGCGGCGCGGACGCGGTTATAGGTGCCGCAGCGGCAGATATTGGTGATCTCGGCATTGATGTCGTCGTCGGTCGGCGACGGGTTGGTTTCCAGCAGGCTGGCGGCCGCCATGATCATGCCGGCCTGGCAGTAGCCGCACTGGGGGACGTCGAGCGCCAGCCAGGCCTTCTGCACGGGGTGCGAGCCATCCGGGGAGAGGCCCTCGATGGTGACGATCTTCTGGCCCGCCTCGATGGCCGAGACCGGCATCACGCAGGAGCGCGTCGCCACGCCGTCGATTTGGACCGTGCAGGCGCCGCACTGGGCGATGCCGCAGCCGAACTTGGTGCCGGTGAGGCCGACCTGCTCGCGCAGCACCCAGAGAAGCGGCGTGTCGGGCTCGACCTCGATCGTGTGACTCTGCCCGTTGACGGTGAGCTGGACCATCCTGACCTCCCGGCTGGAGAAAGGGTGTCGGGCCGGCCCGGCGATGGGCGCGGCCGGCGTTCTTCGATGGCGCCACGCTAGGCGGGCGGTGTCGCAGAAGCGTGCCGCCCGCGCCGTCGATTGTCGCGAGCTGTCGCGTCCTCGGACCTTGATAAGAATTGATACAAACTCGACGCGCGCGGTTTGGCCCGGCGGGCGCTGCTAGAGCCCGGCGAGGAGGGAATCGCCCGCGAAGTAACCGGCCGCGCGGATGTCGTCCAAAAGGCCCGGTCCGGCGGGGGTCCATGCCAGACGCTCTCGTGTCCAGGCGCTGGACACCGGCTGATGCATCGACGCGAAGCCGAGAAACCAGCCGAAATGCGCGCGCGCCTCCTCCCCGGTGAGCGAGGCGCAGGGCAGATCCAGCCCTTCGGCGATGGTGCGGGCGATCTCGCGGAACGCAATGCCCGCCTCGGCGGCGGCGTGGAACGTCTCGGCGCCCGGCCGCTGTTCGATGGCCAGCCGGAAGGCGCGGGCCGCGTCGCCCACATGCACGGCGGGCCAGACATTATCGCCGTCGCCGACATAGGCGGAACGGCCGTTGCGCCGCGCCGCCTCGATCAGCATCGGCACGAAGCCGTGGTCGCCGCGCCCGTGGACGCTCGGCGGCAGGCGCATGATGGCGGTGGGGATGCCCCGCGCGGAAAGGCGCCGCGCGGTGCTGTCGGAGGCGCGGGGATAGGCCGGCGACGGCGGCGGCGCGCCATCGCTTTCGGTCGCGGCGCGGCCCTCGACGCCGAGGCCGGCAAGGCCGGCGGTGACGATGAAGGGCTTGCCCGCCCCCGCGATGGTGGCGCCCATGGCCTCGATCGCCGTCTCGTCGATCGCGCAGGAGGCGGCGAATCGCGCGAAGTCGTGGACGAAGCCGGTATGGATGATGGCGTCGCAGGTTTGCGCGCCCTGTCGCAGCGTTTCCGGGGTCGCGAGGTCGCCGATCAGGCTCGCGGCACCCTTTCGCTTGAGCCGGGCGGCACGATCCTCCGATCGCGCGAGCCCCAGAACGTCGTGGCCGTGAGCCAGCAGTTCCGCCGTCACGGCGGAACCGACGAAACCGGTGGCGCCGGTAACAAATACACGCATGGCCGTTCTCCTTCTTGTCGGCAAGGAGATTAGGCGGCAGACTATATCCAGTTAAATACCTGACCTTATCCTGGTATAATGATTAACATGACGGATGGCAGCGGCGACCCGAATCGCCTGGGCGCCTTTCTCAAGGACCGCCGGCTCAGGCTCGACGCGAAAGCTCTCGGCCTGGGCGGCCGTCGCCGGACGCCGGGCCTGCGGCGCGAGGAAGTCGCCCAGCGGGCCCATATCAGCACCACCTGGTACACCTGGCTCGAGCAGGGGCGCGGCGGCGCTCCCTCGCCGCGTGTTCTGGACAGTCTCGCGACGGCGCTGCTGATGACCGAGGCGGAGCGCCAGCACCTGTTCCTTGTCGGCCTGGGGCACCCGCCAAAAGCCCGCCATCTGTCGCGGGAATGGATTTCCGGCCGCCTCCAGCGCTTTCTCGACGCCCTGCCCCTGATGCCGGCGACCGTCGCCACCGCCACATGGGACATCATCGGCTGGAACCGCGCGGCTCGCCTGGCCCTTGCCGATTACGAAGCCATGGCGCCCAGGGCGCGCAACATCCTGCGGCGGATCTTCCTCGATCCGGCCACGCGCGGGGCACAAGTCGACTGGGAGCCGGTGGCGCGCTTCCTCGTCGCCACCTTCCGCGCCGAGACCGCCCGCACCGGGGAAAATGCGCGCGCGGCCGAGCTCGTTGCCGAGCTCTCCGCCAGCAGCCCCGACTTCGTTCGCCTCTGGAGCGAGAACGACGTCACGATCACCGGCGACGGCGCCAAGACGATCCGCCATGCGGCGGCGGGAGAACTCACCTTCGAATTCTCGTCCTTTGCCATAGACGGCCGGCCGGACCTCCGGCTGCTGGTCTATGTACCGGCCGACGCCGCCACGCGGGATGGGATGCATCGCCTGTGCGCTACGCAATGAGGCACGCTTCAAAGCTCCGATGCGCGGGGAGGACGGTCGCCGAATGACCCCGGCCAAATGTCCGGACCCGGCGCCAGGAGAATGCCCGCTCCTGTGCGTCGGGGCACGACGGCGAAGAGCAGGAACGCCGCGAAGATGGGCGCGGTCACGCCTTCGCCGTGGTGACATAAGGCAGCGCCTGCCAGATCCCCACCGCCGCCGAATCCAGCACCGGGATCGGCAGGCCGCCGCGCCGGCGGTTGGTCAGCCGATGCCCGGCAAGGTTGGTGCTCCACACCAATATGGCGTCGAGACAGGCCGCCGCGGCGAGACGCTGCGCGTGATCCTCGATCTCCTCCGGGGTCACCCGTGCCGCTTCGAAATTGTCCTGGATGCCGAGATTGTGCCCCACGACGATCTCGATGCCCTCGCGGCCGAAGGTCTCTTTCAGCCGCTGGCCGTCGCGATCGTCGCCCTGCGCCACCAGCCCGATGCGGCGCAGGCCGTGACGGGTGAGGTAATCGACCGTGGCGAGCGCCGTGGTGGTGCAGGGAATGCCGGTTTCCCGCTCCAGCGCCGAGGCGAGGCGCCGGTCCGGCTCGAAGCCGATCAGCGCGCCGCGCGTCGCGTTCCACAGGATCACATCCGGACGGGCCTGCGCCAGCATCGCCGCGGCCTGCCGGAACGACGCCATGTCGTAGCCGTCCGGCGGGTGGCCGGCATAGGGCACGCGGGTGAAGCAGGCGTCGATGCCGGGCAACGCGTCGAGGATCGACCGCGTCACGCGCTCGACGACGCGGTTCGACGACGGCAGGATGATGCCGATCGCATGAGGCGTGTGCATGTGGGTGTGGTTCAGTTGAGCGTGGTTCAGCTGAGGGTGGTTCACTGTTCGCGCACCACCAGCGTGCGCTCGGCGGACCAGCGCGCGGTCCAGGTCTCGCCGGGCCGGGGGCTCAGCGTCCCCGCCTCCTCGATCGGCACCGACACCTGAAACTCGCCGTCGCTGCCGGCCTGCATCCACACCGACAGCACCTGGCCCTTGAACAGGCTGCGCCGGATGGTGCCGGACAGGGTGTTGGGCGCGGCGGGCTGTTCGCCCGGCGACAGCCGCACGCTTTCCGGCCGTATCGCCACCGCCACCCGGTCCTGCGCCGAGAAGTCGTTGGCAACCGCACTGGCGAAGAGATGCCCGCTCGCCGATCTCAGCAGCGTGCGCTCGCCGGTCTTCTCGACGATGCCGGCGGCGATGAAGTTGGAGCTGCCGATGAAATCGGCGACGAAATGCGACACCGGCCGCTCATAGATGGCGCGGGCATCGTCCACCTGCTCGATGCGCCCGCCGCGCATCACCGCGATCTGGTCGGCGAGGATGAGCGCCTCCTCCTGATCATGGGTGACGAGCAGGGTGGTGAGGCCCAATTCGTTGCAGAGCTGGCGCAACTCGATCTGCATCTCCTCGCGCAGCTTCTTGTCGAGCGCGCCGAACGGCTCGTCGAGCAGCAGCACGCGCGGGCGGTAGACGATGGCGCGGGCCATGGCGACGCGCTGCTGCTGGCCGCCCGACAGCGCCGCCGGCATGCGGTCCTCGAAGCCGGCGAGCCGCACGAGAGCCAGCGCCTCCCGCGCGCGCCGCGCGGCTTCCGCCCTGGAGGCGCCGCGCATGGCCAGGCCGAACGCCACGTTCTCCAGCACGCTGAGGTGCGGGAACAGCGCGTAATTCTGAAACAGCATGCCGAGATTGCGCCGATGCACCGGAAGCCCGGTGATCGGCGCGCCGTCAATGGTGATCTCGCCGGCCGAGGGCTGGACCAGGCCGGCAATCATCCGCAGCGTGGTGGTCTTGCCGCAGCCGGAGGGGCCGAGCAGGGCGAGGATCTCGCCGCTGGCGGCCGTGAGGTTGACGTCGCGCACCACCTGGGTGGTGCCGTAGCTGCGGCAGATGCCGGTGAGGCGGACCTCGCCGCCCCCCGCCGATATTGCTGTTGCCATCTCGTTTCTCCGATGGAGCGCGGTGTCGCGGCGGCGATCAGACGGCGAAAATGCCGTTCATCTTCTCGGTCCAGCCGGAGCGGCGGGCGTTGATATATTCCCAGTCGGGCGTGAACAGGCCGCGCTTGTCCATCGCCTCGACCGGGTAGGCGATGTAGTTCAGCGTCTCGGCGGAGAACTCGATGCCGGAGACCGGCGGGGCGGTGAAGGCATATTCGGAGAACGCCTTCTGCACGGCCGGCTCCAGCATGCGGTTCATGAAGGCGACGGCGAGATCCCTGTTCGGTCCGCCCTTCACCAGCACCTGGCAGTTATTGCCGGCAAAGCTGCCCTCCTTCGGGAAGCTCATGGTCACCGGCGCCTTCTTGGCGGTGTAGGGGTAGATGTATTTGGAGAGTTCCAGCAGCCCGATATCGGCCTGGCCCTGGGCGACCTCGTTGGCGGCCTGCGGGCCGTTGTCGAACAGGTTCATGATGTTGGGCTTCAGCTCGGCGACCTTGTCGAAGCTGTCGTCGATCAGATACTGCGCCTCGCCGAACGGCTTGCCCGACTTCACCGCCGCCGCGACGACGAGGAAGAACACCGACGGCGTGTTCTTCGGGCTGACCAGCTTGAGCTTGCCGGCGAATTCCGGCTTCCAGAGCTCGGCATAGCTGTCCGGCGGGGTGATGGAGGTGTTGTGGAACAGGCCGGCCACCGAGATCGCCAGCGCCGTGCCCCAGCCATCGAAGCCGAAGCGCGGATAGAGGCTGGCAAGGGCGGGCATGTCGCCCGCCGGCAGCTGTTCGATCAGCCCCTCGCTCTTGCAGATCGGGATCGCCACGTCGTCGATGAACATCACGGAGAATTTCGGGTTGGCCTTGGTCGCCCGCATCTTGCCGACATTGGCGAGGGTGAAGCCCTCCTCTGCCGTGACCTTGCAGCCGAAGTCCTTCTCGAAGGCCGGGATGATGTTCTTCTTGACGAACTCGCCCTGCGAGCCGCCCCAGATGCCGATCTGGATTTCCTTGCCCTGGGCCCAGCCATTGCGGACGAACCCCATCGGGGCGGCCAGCGCGCCGGCACCGAGAACGAGCTTGCCGAACGAACGGCGCGATATCTGTGTCATGACCTGTTCCCTGTTCTGGTTGGTGTGGGCCGCTGTCAGCCGGCAAGCCGCGCCAGGCTGAGCCCGAAGACTTTTTCGATGACGAGCACGAGAAGGAGGGCGAAGGCGATCATCAGCGAGGCGATGGCGGCGATCGACGGATCGAAGGAGCGCTCGATGACGGTGTAGAGGTAGAGCGGCACCGGGAAATGGTTGCCGTCGGCGAGCCACATCGAGATCGGGTAGTCGTCGAAGGAGACGATGAAGCAGAAGATGCCGCCGGCGAGCACACCGGGGCGCACCTGCGGCCAGATCACCTTCGTCGCCACGATGTGCGGCGGCGCGCCGAGCACGGCGGCGGCGTCCTCCAGGTTGCGGTTGACCAGCAGCAGGCTCGCCGACACCGAGCGGATCACATAGGGCAGGCAGACCACCGTGTGGCCGATCACCAGCTGCAGCATCGTCGCCCGCGTGCCGAGCAGGGCGAAAAGTTGCAGCAGCGCTACGCCGGTGACGATCAGCGGCATGATCAGCGGCGAGAGGATGAGGCCGAGCACCGCGTCCTGTCCCGGCACCCGGTAGCGGGTGAGCCCGGCGGCGCAGGGCACGCCGAGCGCCAGCGACGCCACGGTGACGATGGCCGCCAGTTCCAGCGAGAACAGGAAGCTGCCGCGCGCCTCCGGATTGGCGAGCACCTCGGCATACCATTTCAGCGTGAAGCCCTGCGGCGGGAACACGATGTAGGGCGTGTCGGACACCGACATCAGCAGCGGCACCACGAGCGGCGCCACCACCAGCAGCAGGATGACGCCGACGACGATCTTGAGGGGAAGGCTGACGGTCTCGTTCATCGCGCGGTCTCCTTCAGTGGGCGCCGGCGGTCCAGCGCGCGAAGCGCCGGCTGACGAGCTTGAGGAAGATGAGGTTGGAGGCGAGCACCATGGCGATCAGCAGGGTCGCGATCGCCGCGCCGAAGGGCCAGTCGTTCAGGGTCAGGATCTGCTGTTCGATTAGCGTGCCCAGCAGCGGCGAGAAATTGCCGCCGAGGATCTGCGGCGTGACATAGGCCGCCGCACTCAGCGAGAACACCAGCGAGACGCCGACCGCGAGGCCGGGCAGGCTGAGCGGCAGGATCACCCGCGTCAGCACCGCGAGCCGCGTCGCCCCCGCCACGCGGGCCGCTTCCTCAACCGAGCGGTCGATGCGGCCGATGGCACCGGCGATCGGCATCACCATGAACGGCAGGTAGACGTGGACGCAGGCGATCAGCACCGCCCATTCGGTGTAGAGCAGCACCGGGGGGTTGCTGATGCCGAGCAGCTTCAGCCCCCAGGCCAGCGCGCCGGTCTTGTTGAGGATGGTCTGCCAGCCATAGGAGCGCACCACCACATTCACCAGCAGCGGCGCCAGAATGGTGATGGTGACCAGGCGGGCCAGCGCGGGGCCGCCGCGGGCGATGGCGATGGCCAGCGGATAGGCGAACGCCGCCGCCAGCAGGCTGGTCATCAGCGCGATGCGTATCGTGCGCATCAGGATGCGGAAATACAGATCGGAGGCATAGAGCCGGACATAGTTCTCCAGCGTGAAGCCCTCGACCGTCACGCCCTCGACCACGCGCGCGGTCAGGCTGAGATGCACCATGGTAAGCACGGGCCACACGAACCAGGCGGCGAGAAACAGCACGGTGGGGGCGACCAGCAGATAGCCGGCGTAGCGGGTGCCGGCGAGACGCGCCCAGGCGCGCCAGGCAAGGCGCGCGGCCAGGGGCTCGCCCGGAACCTCCTGCCCCGCATCGGCGCCGGGCAGAGAGCCGCCGAGTACGGGGCCGCCAAGCGTGGGGCCGCCGGGCACGGGCCGGGCAGGCAGGGAGCGGGCGGGAACGTCGATGCTCTCAACGCGGCTCATCGGCTGTTCCCGTTCGAGACCGGAGGGTGGGTTGGAGCGAGGCGTCGCACCTCGTATGACCCGGATGATTCTGCTACAAACCCGTTGCCGTCCAGCGTAGATTAAGCAACAGTCCGTTCGAATAATTAGGATGGTTCGATGGCCCGCGCCTTTCTGGTTCCCGCCTCGCTGCGCTATCTCGATCAGGTGGCGCGCTCCGGCTCGATCCAGAAGGCGGCGAAGGAGCTGAACGTCGCCGCCTCGGCCATCGACCGGCAGATCCTGCTGCTGGAGCGGGAGCTCGAGGTCGAGCTGTTCGAGCGCGTGCCGCGCGGCATGCGGCTGACCGCCGCCGGCGACGCGCTGGTCACGCTCGCCCGGCGCTGGCGTGCCGACGAGCGGCGGGTGGCGGCCGACATCAAGCAGCTTCAGGGGCTGGACCAGGGGCATGTGCGGCTGGTGGCGATGGACAGCCATGCCAATGGCCTGTTGCCGCGCTTCATCGAGCGGCTGGCGGTCGAACAGCCGCGCATCTCGCTGGAAGTCGAGATCGCCAGCCCGGACGACGCGCTGTCGGCCCTGCTGGCCGGCGGCGCCGATATTGCGGCGATCTTCAACCTGATGCCGCGCCGTGACGTGCATGTGCACTGGCGTTCGGAGCTGCCTTTCGGCTGCGTGGTGTCGCCGGCCCACCCGCTGGCGAAGGGCGAGACGGCGAGCCTCCAGGAGGCGGTGGCCTACCCTATCGCGCTGCAAAGCAAGGCGCTGATGATCCGCCGCTATCTCGATGCCCGCTATGGCTGGCTGTTCGCCGATCCGCAGAAGGCGCTGGTCACCAATTCCCTGCAGCTGGTGAAGCAGCTGGCGCGCGGCGGGCGCTACGTGGCCTTCACCTCCGAGCTCGATGCGGCGCCCGAGCTTGCCGCCGGAACGCTGCGATTTCTGCCGGTGCGCGACAAGGGCGCCGAGCCGCAAACCGTTTCCGTCGCGATCGATGCGCGCAAGCCGCTCTCGCGCCTCGGCCGCATCGTGGCCGATCTGCTCACCGACGAGATCCGGGCATCCCTGCAGGACGCCCGGACGGCGGCGGGCCGTCGCGATGCCGGCTAATGATCTGTCCTGGCACAATCAGGCAGCGGTGCGGGGGCGCTCTCGGGCCGATGGCATGCCCAGCCGTGCCGGACCGGCGCCGCCGGGCATGCGTGACCTCGTCGGCGAGGCGCGGCTGCGCACAACCGCGCCTTCCGTTGGCCGGTGCTCAGCGCCAGGTATACCAGCAGCTGCGGAACGGGCGCCCCCAGCGATCGCGGCGCCATCCGCACACGCGCCGGCGCCGGCGCCGATAGCGGCGGCGCCAGTAGCCCGGCGGCGGGCCGGGAGGCGGCCCCCAGCCGCCGCGGGGCGGCCCCCAATATTGCGCTTCCTCGACAACGGTACCATCCGGCGTCGCGGCGGCCGCGTCGTCGTCGGCGGCGAGGTGTTTCAGCTGATCGAGGGGTATCGCCTCGGCAGAGGAGACGAGCGCGAAACCGGCCGTAGCCCCGGCGCCGATGACGCCGGCGAGGCCGAGGAGAAATCCACGTCTATCCACTTCACTCTCCCACAAGGGGACGTCCCCGCTCCGTGCGAGAGCGGCCGAACATGCCGCCTTAACGCGCGAAGGAAGACGAGGGTTTCGCCGACCCGGGCGTGACGATCGTCCCGCTTCGCGTCATCAGCCGGGCGGAAACGCGGCTGAAGCATGCCTTCCGCAAGGAGAAGTCGGGAGATTGCCGGCAGGAGCCGCGCGGTGGCCGCCCCGATGATGCCGATGCGCGGCGAGACCCGTCCGCAGGAGGCCCGCGGCCGAGCCCGGCGCCCGGCGGCGGCGAAGCGGGTGAGACGGCGGCACGACAGGCGGGCGGCCACCTGCCGATGGGGTGGCGGCCGGCTTTCCCGCCCGCCGCCGGTCCGGGTCGGGGGCGTTAGAGCAGCTGGGCGACCTCGAAATGCATGCCGTCCGGCCGGGTGTTGAAATGCCCGCCCCAGTAGAAGCCGTGCTGGTTGGCGAGCGGCACCAATTCGCGCACGCACCCTTTCTCGCCGATCGCCGCCGGCTCGACGCCCAGCGGGTTCCAGGCGGCGTTGATGTCGAAGGCGGTGCCGAAGGCGTGGTTGGACAGCTTGGTGGGGCTCTTGCGCTGGAAGCGCGCCACGAAGGCGCCGTCATAGGTGAGGACGCGGTCGATCAGCCCGGCCTTCTCCCATTCCAGCCACAGCGCCACCAGCTGTTCCCTGGCCCTGACATGGAAGCGCATGGTCAGCGGCCCCGGCTTGCCGCGGAAGCTCTGCAGCGGGATCTCGACCTTGACGATGTTCTTCGCCTCCCATTCGCCGAGGATGCGGACATTCTCGGGATTGCCGGCGACCGGGGCATGCTGGAACTGGAAGGCGCCGAACAGTTTCTGGCGTTCCTCCAGCGAGAGCAGCGGGCGGAAGGCGGGACGCGGCGGGAAATCCGGCGAGGAGACGTCCAGCGCGGCGGGCGGCGCGGCGGTGCCGACCAGTTCCAGCGCGAAGCTCGGGCAATCGCCGACCTTGCCCCAGTCCTCGTCCCCGGACACCCGCATGGCATCGTTGAACCAGGCGACGAAGCGGTCGATGTGCTGGCCGGTGCCGCGCGGGAAGCAATGCAGCTTCCAGCGGTTGGCCGCGGCGTCGTCGCGCTTGAGCGAGCCGGCATTATAGGCGGCCGAGACCCGTGGCGGATCGAGCTGGGTGGAGCTGCGCTGCTTGGCGATATAGGCGGTGCCGGCATCGATCGACAGCGCCGGGTCGAGCAGGTCGTCGGCCCTGAGCCCGGTGCGGCCGGTGGCGTCGCGCGCCGTCCCCACCAGCGTCTGCATCAGCCCGACGCTCTCGTCGTTGATCTGCGGCTCGGCGCGGCGGGCATTGGGATTGCCGGAGCTCTCGGTGGCGATGGTGGCGACGATCAGCTCCACCGGCACCCCATATTTCTTCGCCGAGGCGGCGCAGGACGGGCCGAACCTGTCCCAGATCGTGCTGACGGTGGTCGGATCGCCGGGCGTGCCTTCGGCCCGCGCGCCGTCGATGGCGATGCCGATGGGGGTGAGCGCCCAGCTCACGCCGTCCGGAAAATGCCGATGCGGATGGACCAGCTTCGGCATTAGCTCGGCGAGCACGCTCGCGCTCATCGGCTTGGCGGGTTCGGGCGCGGGCTCCCCGGCCGGCGTCGCCACCACCACCGCACCGGCGGGCGCACCGGCGGGCCCACCGGTCGCCACGCTGGCGACGGCGCCATCCTCGTCGACCACCACCGCCGCCGACTTGGCTTGCGACACCGTCTTCGCCACCTGCTCGACGGTGCGCCGGTTCTGCTGCGCCTGGCGCTCCTGGCTCTCGGCATTGCGCTCCTGCAGGCTGGCGGCGAGCACATCCTTGTTGCGCGAGCTCTGCGAGGAGCCGAGCCAGAAGCTCATCACCGTGGCGAAGGCGGCGGCGAGCGCGCCGACGCAGATATTGATGATCTGGATGACGAAGTCGGAGCGCGGCTGCACCAGCGCGGCGATCTGCGCCGGCTCCAGCGTCCTGATGATGTCGGAAGAGCCTTCCGGGAAGGTGAAAGGCGGGGGCGCCTCCAGCCGGTTCTTCAACAGCAGGAACAGCGCCAGCACCAGGAAGAAGCCGATGGTGACGATGTAGGAGATCACCATCGGCGTGCGGGCGACGATGGTGTCCTTGTCGACGAGCGAACTCAGCAGCTGCCGCGCGCCGGTGGTTTCGGCGAGGTCCTGCTGCCGCTGGTCCAACGCCGCCTTCTCGGTGGCGACGAGTTCGTCGAGCCGGGCCTTGTGGCTGGCGAGATCGCGGTCCAGAGCATCCTTGCGGGCCTGGGCCTCCTCGGCAATCTCGTCGCGCCGGCGTTGTGTCTCGGCGTCGAGCGCGAGCTTCTTCTCGTCGGCGACGATACGGGCGAGGGCGAGTCGCAATTCGGCGGCGGCGGCGGGATCCTGGTCGACCTTTTCCTGCGCCGCGATGGCATCGACGGAGCCCGTCGTCTTGGCGACGGCGTTGACCACGGCATCGGCGACTTTCTCGCCGCGATCGCCGACGAGGAAATCGAGCAGGCTGGGAAGCAAGTTACCGGCAAGCAGGATTAGCGGATTCATGAGGCCCCCCAGCCTGTTCATGTCACGCTAGTCAGGTCATGTTCTTCCGGAAAGTTTCATCTGCACTGCGGCGACGACGCTATCACAAGTATTGAAGACTCGACAGGCGGAATCTTTCGCCGCGGGCGAGCGTGCGGGGATACCGTATCATGGCCGGGTCCGGCCCGGCGCTATCTCCCGCCGTGAGGCGGCTCTACAATAGCAGGGTGTCCGCCCGGCGCTCGCCGGCCGCCGGCGGCGGCACGGCAGGAGGCTGCACGGCAGGAGGCGGCCGATGATGTTCGCGGACCGGATCGATGCCGGCCGCCGGCTGGCGGCGGCGCTGGCGGCCTACAGATCGCGGCATCCCGTGGTGCTGGCGCTGCCGCGTGGCGGGGTACCGGTGGCGGCGGAAATCGCCCAGGCGCTCGCCGCGCCGCTCGACCTGCTGCTGGTGCGCAAGATCGGGCTGCCCTGGCAGCCTGAACTCGCCATCGGCGCGGTGGTCGAGGGGGCCGAGCCGCTGGTGGTGCGCAACGAGGCGTTGATCCGGAGCTCCGGTGTCGGCGAGGAGGCGTTCCAGCTTGTGTGCCGGGATGAACTGGCGGAGATCGAGCGCCGGCGGGCGCGCTATCTCGGCGGGCGGCAGCCGGTGCCGATCGCCGGGCGGGTGGCGGTCGTCGTCGATGACGGCATCGCCACCGGGGCGACGATGAAGGCGGCGCTGCGGGCCTTGCGCCGGCGCCATCCCGCCGAGCTGGTGCTGGCGGTCCCGGTCGCCCCGGCCGACGTGCTGGAGGAACTGCGCATCGAGGTCGATACGCTCATCTGCCTCGCCACGCCGGAGCCGTTCGGGGCCATCGGCCATTTCTATCGGGATTTCGCCCAGCTGAGCGACGCCGAGGTGATCGCCACCCTGGCGCGGTTTCCGCCCGGCGCGCCCCCGAAGGCGCATTGAGCGGGATGGGTGGAGGTCTCCTCCCGAAGGCCGCAGGTCAGGTGTTCGGCTCCAGCGGTGCCTGGCTCCAGAACGCGTCGCGGTCGGTGAGGAATCGGGCGGCGACGGCGCTGGCGTGGCGCGCCGCCTCGGCCGCAGGCTCCTCGCGCAGCAGGGCATCGATATAGCCGGCGGCGAAGACGTCGCCGGCGCCGGTGGTGTCCGCCGCCGTCACCGCAGCGACCTCGACGCTGGAACGGCCCGCGCTGTCGAACAGCTGCACCGGACGGGCGCCGTCGGTCAGCACGAGGGTGGCGAGGGAGGGGCCGGCGATCCGCCGCGCCTGCGCGAACGCGTCGCCGCCAAGATCGATGCGGCCAATGTCGATGCCACCCAGATCGATGCCGCCATCCGGCACGGCGCCGATCAGCACATCCGCCGGCCGTTGCTCGCCGGGTTCCAGCGGCACCTGGGCGACCCTCCGGGTGCCGGGCGCCAACCCCGCCAGCACGGCCGGCTCCATGCGGCGGACATTCACATAGACCAGCTCGGCGGGGAGGCGCGGCAAGTGCACCAGCCGCCGCGCCTCGGTGGTTCGCGGGGCGAGGACGGTGCGCTCGCCCGATGGGTCGATGAAGATGTCGAGCGGCGTCGTGCGTCCGCCGGCAAACCGCACGCCGCTCAGGTCGAAGCCGAGGGTGGCAAGCCGGTCGAAGCAGGCGCGTCCGAGCCCGTCATCGGCCAGCGTCGCGACAATGGTCACGGCGTGGCCGAGCGCCAGCAGCGCCGCCCCGGTGGTGAAGCCGCCGCCCCCGCAGCGCAGCGTGGCGCTGTGATAGGTCAGGCGAGCCCCGCCGCGCAGCGGCGCATCGAGCCGCCAGAGCCGGTCGACATTCACGCTGCCGGCGACGAGGATATGGCCCATGAATCGGTTGTCGTTGGATCCGTTGCCGTCCCGCGACGGTTCACAGCCGTCCCGCCTCGAACTCCTCGCAGGAATAGCCGAGCAGCGAAAGCCCCTCTTCGAGGAAGTCGGCGATCAGCGGCGTGCCGAGGAGATAGGCGGCGGTGCGCCGGTTATGCGCCTCGGCGGCCTCCTCGCGAACCGCGGCCCAGTCCCCGGCGGTATGGTCGTCGCGGCCGAGCCAGGCCAACGCCACGAGATCGATCTGCTCATCCTCCGACATGGCGCCAATGAACGAGGTCAGTTCCTCGACGACCGGATCGTCGTCATGGTCTTCCAGCACCGCCGCATCGCGGTCGTCGGAGGGATTGGAAGCGGGATCGGGATCGGTCATCACGTCCTTGGCGTCGAACTCCCGCGCCTTGACGATGATGAAGCACACTTGTTCCGGCGAGATGGTGAGCACGGAAGGCTCGTCGCTTCCGGTATCGGGCTGCCTGCATGTCGTCATGGCGCTCTTCTCCATCGCTCGTTCGCGCACGACGCCCGGCCGGCGCGTTCACGGACGCTTAACGCGCGGCGGCCCCTGCCGTTTCCTTGATCGGCAGCGGCGCGTGTCGGCACAAGGCCGGGAAGCACGGTTCGGAGGGCGGTTGATGCGGGCAGGGCCGGGCAATGCACCGGGTGCGGCGGCGGCGTCATGATTGGTGCGGGCGGTCGGACTCGAACCGACATATCCGTGAGGACGGCGGATTTTGAGTCCGCTGCGTCTACCAATTCCGCCACGCCCGCGCGGGGAGCTATCTATAACGGATGGCCCGGCTCGCCAAGCCGGCATGTTCGTCGTGCGGGGCGATCGGCGCAAAATCCTCGCTGCCGCGGTCATGCCGGGTGGACGGTGCGGTGGCACCGGCGATCCAGGCGGACGCGCGACGTCATCATCGGGGTGGAGCGCGGCCCGGTGGGGCCGGGCGCCGTCCCGGCTTGCCCAGGGGCGGCCGATACCGCTATGTGCCCCTCTCCCGGAAACTGAGGGGGTCTCCATGCCCGGCGCGCTCGACGGCATCAAGGTACTCGACCTGTCGCGGGTCCTCGCCGGCCCCTGGGCGACGATGACGCTCGGCGATCTCGGCGCCGAAGTGTGGAAGGTCGAGAATCCCGGCACCGGCGACGATACCCGCACCTGGGCGCCGCCGGCCGCCGGCGGCGTCGCCACCTATTATCTCGCCGCCAACCGCAACAAGAAGAGCCTCGCCGTTGACCTCACCACGCCGGAGGGGCGGGAGATCATCGCCGGGCTGGCGGCGCAGGCCGATATCGTCATCGAGAATTTCCGCCCCGCCAGCCTGCGCAAGTTCAAGCTCACCTATGAGGACCTCCGGGCGATCAATCCGCGGCTGATCTATTGCTCGATCTCCGGCTATGGCCGCGGCCATGCGCAGGAGGACCGGCCGGGCTATGATTTCGTCATCCAGGCCGAATCCGGCTTCATGGCCATCACCGGAGAGCCGGAGGGCGAGCCGATGAAGCTCGGCGTCGCCTTCGTCGACCTCGTCTCCGGCATGAACGCGGTGCAGGCGATCCTCGCCGCGCTCTATATGCGCGAGCGTACCGGGCAGGGACAGGCGATCGACATCGCGCTGATGGACGGGGCGCTGTTCCTGCTGGCCAATGTCGCCTCGGCGCATCTGAATACCGGAAGCGAGGCCCGGCGCTTCGGCAATGCGCATCCCTCCATCGTGCCCTACCAGATCTTCGCCTGCGCCGATGGGCGCCTCGCGCTGGCGGTCGGCAATGACGAGCAGTACCGCCGGCTGTGCGTCCACGTGCTCGGCGCGCCCGAACTCGCCGCCGACCCGCGTTTCCTGACCAATCGCGGCCGGGCGGAAAACCGTGCCGCGCTGCTGCCGCCGCTCGCGGCGAAGATCGCCGGCTTCGCGCTCGCCGATATTCTCGATCGGCTGCACCGCTCCGGCATCCCCGCCGGCAAGGTGCATGCGGTATCGGAAGCCTTTGCCAGCGAGACGGCGCAGCTGCGCGGCAGCGTGGTGGAGACGCCGCACCCGGCGCTTGGCAGCTTCCGTTCGGTGGCGAGCCCGCTCAGGCTCTCGCAGGCGCCGCCGAGCGTGCGCGCGGTGCCGCCGGGGCTGGGCGAGCACACCGACGCGGTGCTGGCCGAGGTGCTGGGCTACGCGCCCGAGCGGATCGCCGTGCTGCGGCAGGCCGGCATTGTCGCATGAATATATCAGCCGGCTAATATCTGACGCGGCGCCTATTCCCCGAGCAGGTTAGCCTTCACCCGGACGAGGTGCCGCGCCATGGCGGCCTCGGCCTCGCGGCCGTCGCGGGCGCGCAGCGCGGCGACGATCTCGCGGTGTTCCTGCCGGTAGAGGTCGCGCCGCTCGGCGGTGATGGAGCGGCGCTTGAGTTCGCCCCAGTCGGCATGGTCGCGGGCGGCGGTGATGGTGGCGTAGATGGCGATCATCAGCCGGTTATGCGTCGCCTCGGCGATCGCCTGGTGCAGCGCCGCGTCCCATTTCTCGAATTCCTCGAAGTCGTCGGCCGCTTCGGCTTGCCGGTTGCACGCCTCCATGCGCTCGAAATCGCCGGCGGTGGCGTTCATAACCACCAATTGGGCGAGCCGCGGCTCGACGATGAGGCGCGCGGCCATGATCTCGGTCGGGCTGGCGTCGCTCGGCGCCCGCACCGGTTCGGCACTCGGCGCCGCCTTCGCCACATAGGTGCCGGAACCGATGATGCGCACCACCTTCTTCTGCGCTTCCAGCACCGAGAGCACGTCGCGCACCGCCGAGCGCGGCACGCCGAGCTTTTCGGCGATCGCCCGTTCGGTCGGCAGCTTGGCGCCCGGCCCATAGGTGCCCGAGCCGATGGCCCGCTCCAGGAAATCCTGCACCAGGCCCGTCGGCTTCCGGTCGACCAGCACGCTATCCATGCATTCCTCGCCTTGTTCTTTGCATTTGGTATACCAATGGGCCGGCGTTCAAACAAGGATGTGAGCTGAATTTCACACGCGATATCACTAAAAGTCCAATGGGCTGGTTGACAATTGGCAGACCAATATGGCCCAATATCCGTAAATTGGTCAACCAATAAAGGGCCGCCGAATGAAGTTCGCCACTTATGTCCATCAGGGGAAGGAAAGCGTCGGGCTGGTCGACGCCGAGGCGGAGCGGGTCTATCGCGTGGATGCCGCCGATATGGTGGATCTTATCGCCCGCTTCGACGCGATCGCCCCGGCGATCCGCATGAACGGCAACGGTGCCGATCTCTCCGAGGTCAGGCTGCTCGCGCCGATCCCGCGCCCGCGACGCAACATCTTCTGCGTCGGCAAGAACTATCGCGACCATGCGAAGGAGTTCGCCAATTCCGGCTACGAGGCCGGGGCGGTGAAGGGGGCGGAGATCGACGATTATCCGGCGGTGTTCACCAAGCCCGGCACCTGCGTGGTGGGGCCGGGCGATACCGTCGACACCCATCCCCGGGTGACCAGCTCGGTCGATTACGAGGTCGAGCTGACCATCGTCATCGGCAAGGGTGGGCGCGACATCTCCCGTGCCGACGCCCACAAGCACATCTTCGGCTACACCATCATCAACGATGTGACGGCCCGCGACCGGCAGAAGAACCACAAGCAATGGTTCCTCGGCAAGGCGCTCGACACCTTCTGCCCGATGGGACCGTGGATCGCCACCGCCGACGAGGTGGATGCCGAGAACCTGCAGGTGAAGACCTGGGTCAATGGCGAACTGCGCCAGGACGCCAACACCCGCGACCTGATCTTCGACATTCCCGGCCTGATCGAGACCATCTCGGCCGGCACCACGCTGGAGGCGGGCGACCTCATCGCCACCGGCACCCCGGCCGGCGTCGGCCTCGGCTTCTCGCCGCCGAAATTCCTGAAGGCCGGCGACAACGTCACCATGTCGATCAGCGGTATCGGCACTCTGAGCAACCCGTTCGCATGATGTCCTGCGCGTGATGTCCTGCACATGAGTATCCGCGCCTAGATCGGGCGGGCGAGAGGCCCGCGCAGCACAAGCCGAAGCGCCACAAAAAAGGCGCCGGCTCCGGGAGGAAAAATGGCTCTACTCACCCTCGCGCCGCCCTCGCGCGCGTCGGCCCTGCCGCGCTGGATGGGCCTCGAAGGCCTCGTCATCGGCGGGGCCATCCTGGCGCTGATCGTGCTGGTGGTCCTGCCGGTGCTGTCGCTGGTGGCGGCAAGCGTGTGGGACAAGGGACTGACCGGCGGCTTCTTCGCCACCGCGCTCGGCAGCACCGCCAATCTGCGGGCGCTCGGCAATTCGCTGATCCTCGGCGCCTGGACCGGGCTGCTCAGCATCGCCATCGGCGTGCCGCTGGCCTGGGCGGTCAGCCGCACCAATGTCCCGGCCAAGGGGCTGATCCAGCTCACCGCGACGCTGTCCTACCTGTCGCCGCCCTTCCTCACCGCCATCGCCTTCGTGAACCTGTTCAGCCCCAATGCCGGGGTGGCGAACGTGTTCCTGCGCGAGGTGCTGGGCATCGACGGCGGCTTCAACATCTTCACCATGAGCGGCCTCGTCTTCGTGACGGTGCTGCACACCTTTCCCTTCGTCTACCTGCTCGCCTCCTCGGCGCTGCAATCGGTGGACGCCTCCTATGAGGAGGCGGCGCAGATCCTCGGTGCCTCCAAGCTGCGCACCGCGCTCACCATCACCCTGCCGCTGGTGGCGCCGGCGGTGCTGTCGGGCACGCTGCTCGCCTTCGTCAACGCCATCGCGCTGTTCGGCTCGCAGGCGATCATCGGCCTGCCCGGCCGGGTGGTGACGCTGCCGACCCGCATCTACGCGCTGTTCGACTATCCGCCGCAATATGGCGTCGCCTCGGCGCTGTCGCTGCTGTTCATCGCCATCACGGTGATCGCGCTGTATCTCCAGCGCGCCTTCCTCGCCCGCCGCTCCTATGTGACGCTGGCCGGCAAGGGCGCGCGCCCGCAGCTGATGGACCTTGGGCCATGGCGCTGGGCGCTGTTCGCGGTCTGCGTGGTGGCCTTCTTCATCGCCATCCTGCTGCCCTATGGCACGCTGATCGCGGTGTCGTTCTCCAAGAGCTGGGGGCTCGGCTTCTGGCAGAACCTGACGCTGGAGAATTACCGCTTCATCCTCATCGACTACGACGTGACCCGCCGGGCGATCCTCAACAGCCTGATGCTCGCCACCATCGCCGCGACGCTCTGCGTCTTCCTCGGCGCCGTGATTTCCTGGATCGACATCCGCACCAGGCTGCCCGGCCGCAAGCTGCTCGACTATGCCGCGCTGATCCCGCTCGGCCTGCCGGGCATCGTCATGGCGGTGGCGCTGCTGCAGTTCTGGCTGAAGATGCCGATCGCGCTCTACGGCACCTTCGCCATACTGCTGCTCGCCTATGTCGGGCGCTACGTGCCGCTGGGCGTGCGGGCCGCCAATTCCTCGCTGCGCCAGATCGACCCGTCATTGGAGGAAGCCGCGCAGATCCTCGGCGCCTCCTGGGGCACGCGGATGAAGGAGATCACCCTGCCGCTGATCCGCCCCGGCCTGTTTGCCGGCTGGCTGCTGGTCTTCGTCCCGGTGATCCAGGAGCTGTCGGCCTCGATCCTGCTGTTCTCCTCGCAATCCATCACCCTCGCGGTGGCGGTCTATAACCTCTACGAGACCGGCTACACCGAGCCCGTCGCCGCTCTCGCCATCGTCAACATGATCATCATCGCCGTCGCCATCGGCATCGCCCGCCAGTTCGGCGGCAGCCGCATCGGCCTCAAGACCGGCAGCTGAGAGCGGGGACAAGCACCATGGCCGGAATCCAGATCAACAACCTGTCGAAATATTACGGCACCAAGGAGGGCGGCGCGGCGGTCAGCGCGCTCAACCTCGATATCAAGGACAACCAGTTCGTCACCCTGCTCGGTCCGTCGGGCTGCGGCAAGACGACGACGCTGCGCCTGATAGCCGGCTATGTGACGCCAGATGCCGGCACCATCCGCGTCGGCGACCGGGTGGTGTCCTCCGCCGATGGCGTCGCCCCGCCGGACCAGCGCGGCATGGGCATGGTGTTCCAGAACTACGCGGTGTGGCCGCACAAGACGGTGTTCGAGAACGTCGTCTTCGGCCTCAAGCTGCGCAAGGTTCCGGCCGAGGCGGCGCGGCGCAAGGTGCTGGACACCCTGGCCATGGTCAATCTCGGCGGGCTGGAGAACCGCCTGCCCAACGAGCTGTCCGGCGGCCAGCAGCAGCGCGTGGCGCTGGCCCGCTCGCTGGTGGTCGAGCCCGGCATCCTGCTGCTCGACGAGCCGCTGTCCAACCTCGACGCCAAGCTGCGCGAGAAGATGCGCACCGAGCTGAAGCAGCTCCAGCGCCGCACCGGCATCACCTTCGTCTATGTGACGCACGACCAGGCGGAGGCGCTGGCGCTCTCCGACCAGATCGCGGTGATGCATGGCGGCGAGCTGCAGCAATATGGCTCGCCGGACGATGTCTATCGCCGACCAGCCAACAAGATCGTCGCCGACTTCATGGGCATCGTGAACTTCCTGCCGGGCACGGTGGTCGCCGGCTCCGGCGCCTCGGCCGGGCGGCTCGCCGTGGCGATTGATGGCGTTGAGGTGCCCGCCCCTGTGCACGCGACCTATTCGCCGGGCCAGCCCGTCGACCTGTCGGTGCGGCCGGAGAACATCCGGCTCAGCCCCGGCGCGGCGCCGGGAGCTCTCGGCGCCGTCGTCACCGACATGACCTATCTCGGCAACCTCGTCGAATACTGGCTGCAGCTGGAGTCCGGCACCGCGCTGCGGGCGCAGACGCACCCGCTGGAGCGCTTCGCCATCGGCGACCGGGTGGGGCTTTCCATCGACGCCGCCGATTGCAGCGTGTTTTCGCGCGCCGCCGCGCATTGACTTATCCGATCCAAGGAGACCTTCATGTCCACCACCGCCGCCCTGAAGCCCGCGCCGCGCGGGGAAGAGCACTGGACGAAGAACGGCGACGCCGAGCTGTTCCTGTGGCGCAAGGCGCCGGATGCGGGCGCCAAGGCCGGTACCATCCTGTTCGTGCACGGCTCCTCCATGGCCTCGCAGCCGACCTTCGACCTGCAGGTGCCGGGCCGGCCCTATTCGTCGGCGATGGACTATTTCGTCGACAAGGGCTTCGAGACCTGGACCGTCGACCTGCGCGGCTACGGCCGCTCCGACAAGCGGCCCGGCACCGAGGCGACCATCGCGCAGGGCGCGGAAGACCTTGCCGCCGCCACCGACTATATCATCAGGGAGACCGGCACCCCGGCCTTCCACGTCTATGGCATCTCCTCCGGCGCGCTGCGCGCCGCCACCTTCGCGCAGCACCATCCCGAGCGGGTGAAGCGGCTGGCGCTGGATGCCTTCGTCTGGACCGGCGAGGGCAGCCACACGCTGGAAAACCGCCGCAAGAAGCTGCCGGACTTCAAGCGCGGCGAGCGCCGGCCGATCGACAAGGCCTTCGTCTACTCGATCTTCAACCGCGACCATCCCGGCACTGCCGAGGACAAGGTGATCGAGGCCTTCGCCGACGCCATCACCGCGCTCGACGATTCCATGCCCAACGGCACCTATATCGACATGTGCACCAATCTGCCGCTGATCGATCCGGCGAGGATCACGGTGCCGACCCTCGTGATGCGCGGCGAATATGACGGCATCGCCGGCTTCGACGACCTGATCGCGTTCTTCGCCAGGCTGCCCAATTCCGACAGGCAGTTCGCGGTGATGCCGGGCATCTCGCACGCCTCGTTCCAGCAGAAGAACTACATGCTGGTCTACCACATCCTGCACGGCTTCTTCACCCAGCCGGAGCCGATCTACCGCGGCGGCTAGACCGCGGGCATCCAACGAAACGCCAATAACAACAAAGATATAACAGGAGGAACATATGAGGACGCTCATCGACCGGCGCGGTCTCGCGCTCGGATTGGGCCTCATCGCCGGCGCGCTGGCGCTGCCGGCGGTCGGCCACGCACAGGAGGCCGGCGTCGACCTGGCCAAGGCGAAGGCCGAGGGCAAGGTGGTCTGGTACACCTCGACGCCGATCGAGCAGGCCAACAAGCTCGCCAAGCTGTTCGAGCAGCAGAGCGGCATCAAGGTCGAACTGTTCCGCTCCGGCGGCTCGGCGATCCTGCGCCGTTTCAACCAGGAGGTTTCGGCCGGCCGCATCGCCGCCGACGTGCTCACCACCTCCGACCCCGCGGCCTCGAACATCATGGCCGAGCAGGGCCTGTTCGTGCCGTTCAAGCCGGTCGACTTCGACAAGATCCCCGACACCGCCAAGGACAAGGACGGCAACTGGATCGGCCAGCGGCTCAACCTGATCACCATCTATATGCGCGGCGACAAGGTGCCGGCGGCCGAGCGGCCGAAGACATGGACCGATCTCACCGCCAAGACGTTCGACAAGAAGCTGGTGATGACCGATCCCTCCTTCACCTCGTTGCAATTGTCGGTGGTCGGCACGCTGTCGGAGAAGCTGGGCTGGGACTACTACAAGAAGCTCGCCGACAATGACGTGATGGTGGTGCAGGGCAACCAGCAGGTCTCCGACAATCTCAAGCGCGGCGAGCGGCTGATCGCGGTGGGGGCGCTGGATTCCTACGCGGCGGAAGACCGGGCCAGCGGCCACGACATCGTCACCGTCTATCCCGCCGACGGCACCTTCGTGATCCCCTCGCCGACCGCGGTGGTGAAGGGCAGCCCCAATCCCGAGGCCGCCAAGGCGTTCGCCACCTTCATGATCAGCCTCGACGCGCAGAAGATCTTCCCGGCCGATGGCGGCTATGCCGCGCGCAGCGACATCGACCCGCCGGCCGGCAGCCCGAAGATCGCCGACCTCGTCATCATCCCGGTCGACTATGCCGCGCTGGAAAAGAAGGCGGCCGAGGTGAAGGACGAGTTCAACGCCATCTTCCGCTGAGCGAGGCGGAAGCACCGCTGCGGGCCGCGCCTGTCAGCGCGGCTCGCCGAGCGCGGCGCGCAACGCGCCAGCCAGGGCCCTCGGATCGAGACCGGGCGCCGGCCGCAGCACCGCGAGCGTCTCCGCCGCCTCCACCGCTTCGGCGAAGGCGAGGACGGAATGATATTCCGGCCGGCTCCAGAAATCGTGCACCACCACGGTGATCGCCGGCGGGCCGAACAGAAAGGCCGAGAGGATGCAGGCGACGCGGAAGCGCCCGTCGACGAAGACGAGGTCCGGCGCGAAGTCCGGCTCCCGGACCCAGGGCGCCAGCGCATAGGCCGGCCAGCGGGCGCGCAGGCTCTTGTCGCGCGGCTTGCCCCAGTTCTTCACCGGGCCGAGATCGGCATGGATGAAGGCGAGGCGGCCCTGCGTCTCCGCCTCGGCGAATTCCGGCCGGCGGCGCAGCCGCTCGATCCAGGCCGGATCGGAATCGACGCTGAGGACATGCCGGGCGCCGCCGCGCACGAATTCGCCGGTGGAATGCCCGCAGCCATATTCGATGATGCCGCGCGCCGGGCGTGCGTGCCGCTGCAGCGCGTCGAGCTCGGCCGGGCTCAAGGTCGGCGCGAGCGGCGGCACGTTCGTCGCGGCATCCGCGCCGGGCGGAGCGGCGGTGCCGTCATTGGCCTCCGGCGGTTCGGTCGGCAGCTTCATCGGTGTCTCCCCAGCCGGCGCACGCTAGAGCGTTTTCGAGCGAAGTGGATTCCACTTCGCGGGAAGAAAACGCGTCAGAACAATATGCTAGAGCATTTCCGGCGAACCGGTGTTCACTGGAAATGCTCTAGCCGCCCGCGCCCGCAGAGGAAAGCCGGCGCTTGCCGATCAGCCCGGCCTTCCCGCCGGCTGCTGCTGGGTTATGCAATGGATATTGCCGCCGCCAAGCAGGATCTCGCGCGTCGGCAGGCCCACCACCTCGCGGCCGGGGAACAGCCGGCCGAGGATCGCCGCCGCCTCGTCGTCATGTGCGGGGTCGAGGCGCGGCATCAGCACGAAGCCGTTGCCGACATAGAAATTGACATAGGAGCCGCCGAGCCGCTCGCCCACCTGCCGCGTCATGCTGCCGCCGGAGGCCAGGTCGCTCACGGCTTCGATCGCCTCCGCGCCGGTGCGGAACAGCGGCCCCGGCAGCGGCAGCTTCACCACCTCGAGGCTGCGGCCGCGCGCGTCTCGGGCCTTGCTCAGCCGGTCGAGGGCGTCGCGCGAGATGGCATGCTGCGGGTCGGCCGGGTCGTCGCACCAGGTCAGCGCCACCACGCCGGGCTTCACGAAACAGGCGATGTTGTCGATATGGCCGGAGGTCTCGTCGTCGACGAGGCCGGCGCCGAGCCAGATCGTCCGGGTGATGCCGAGATGGTCGCGCAAATGCTGCTCGATCTCCTCGCGGGTGAGGTCGGGATTGCGGTTGGGGTTGAGCAGGCATTCCTCGGTGGTGAGCAGCGTGCCCTCGCCATCGACATGGATCGAGCCGCCCTCCAGCACCAGCGGCGGCGCGTAGCGCGGCGCGCGCTCGGTCTCCAGCACCTTGGCGGCGATCAGCCGGTCCTGGTCGAACGGGCTGTAGAGCCCGCCCCAGGCGTTGAATTCCCAGTCGACGCCGCGCAGCCGGCCTTTCGCATCGGTGACGAAGGTCGGCCCGCTGTCGCGGCACCATGAATCGTCGCTCGCCACCTCGATGAGCCGCACCTGCGGCGGCAGCAGCCGGCGGGCGTTCTGCCACTGCGCGGCGGTGACCAGCATGCTCACCGGCTCGAAGCGGGCAATGGCGGTGGCGACGGCAGTGAAGGCCGCCTGCGCCGGCTTCGCGCCCTCGCGCCAGTTGTCCGGCCGCTCCGGCCAGATCATCCAGGTGCCGGCATGCGGCTCCCATTCCGCCGGCATGCGGAAGCCATCGGCGGCGGGGGTGGTCAGCAGCGTGTCGGTCATGCGCGGCTCGTGGTCCCGTCGAGAGTGAGGATCGGCGCGTAGAGCTCCGGCCGGCGGTCGCGGAACACGCCCCAGGAGCGGCGCTGATGCGCGATCTCGTCGAGATCGAAGCTGGCGACCAGTACCGTCTCGTCGGTGCGGTTCGCCTCGGCCACCTTCTCGCCGGTCGGCCCGGCGATGAAGGAGGAACCGTAGAAGGTGATCTCGGTGCCGTTGCGCCCCGGCTCGCTGCCGATGCGGTTGGAGGCGACCAGCGGCATCAGGTTGGCCCCGGCATGGCCCTGCATCACCCGCTGCCAGTGGCCGGCGGAATCGAGATGCGGGTCCTGCGGTTCGGAGCCGATGGCGGTCGGGTAGAGCAGCACCTCGGCGCCCTTCAGCGCCATCACCCGCGCGCTTTCCGGGAACCACTGGTCCCAGCAGATGCCGACGCCGATGCGCCCGGCGGCGGTGTCCCACACCTTGAAGCCGGTATCCCCGGGCGAAAAATAGAACTTCTCGGTGTAGCCCGGCCCGTCCGGTATGTGGCTCTTGCGGTAGACGCCGAGCACCGTGCCGTCGGCGTCGATCATGGCGAGGCTGTTATAGGCGGCCGGCCCGGCACGCTCGAAGAAGGAGAGCGGCAGCACCACGCCGAGCTCGGCGGCCAGCGCGGCGAAATGCGCGATCAGCCGGTTGCCCTCGAAGGGGGCGGCGAGGTCGAGAAACTCATGCAGCTGGTCCTGGCAGAAATACGGGGTCTCGAACAGTTCCTGCAGCAGGATCAGCCTGGCACCGCCGGCGGCGGCCTCGCGCACCAGGCGCTCGGCGCGGGCGATGTTGCCGGGGATGTCCCAGTCGCAGCGCATCTGGGTGGCGGCGAGGGTGAGAAGACGCATGGGAAAACTCCGGACGCGCGGGGCCGATTCGGGCCGGATCAGTTGACCGCCCGCAGCGGCTTTTCCAACACCGCGAGCACGCGGGCAAGCTCGTGCCCGCGCTTCAGGATGAGCCCGGTCTGCGACACCACGGTGTAGGCGCCCTGCTTGCGCGCGAGGAGCGGGTCTTTCTCCACCCGGTAGATCGGCACTTCGGCGGCGCGGCGGAAAATCGAGAACACCGCCCGGTCGCGGGTGAAGGCGATGGCGTAATCCCGCCATTCGCCGAGCGCCACCATGCGGCCATAGAGGCTGAGGATGCGGTCGAGTTCGTGCCGGTCGAAGGTGACGACGCTGTCCTTTTGGCCGCTCTTTTCATTGCCGCGCGGGCCGGCGGCCAATCCTATGGGTTCGATATCCGCCACGCGGACCTCCAGAAGCCTTTGCCCAAACCGTTGACGACGCCGTTTTGCCGAGCTCTGCCGCCGATGCCCTCCGCCGAGGCGGCGACGCGCGCGGCATCATCGATCTGTCATGATCGCCCCGGCAGGCGGCCGCCACAAGTCCTTAACGCGCCCAAGGCGGCATCGCTCGCGGCGGATCAGGCGGCCGCGGGTTGGGGCCATGGGCTTCACGGCCTCGTCAACCGCGGACACAGCCTTGCCAAGATTCGGCCTTTCGGCCGCCAAGGGCGGGAGAGATAACAGCAACCATAGCGTCAGGCCGATCCGCGAAGCGCATCGGTTTCCCAGCCCCCCAGCCCCCCGCGGCGTCGCGTGGAACGTGCCTGGCGCTACTCAGGTTCAATCCCCAATTGACTGATCGAGGCCGGCGTCACTGCCGGCCTTTCTTTTTGCCCGGTCGGCAAGGTTCAGGCCGCCTGGGCCGGCGGCATCAGGGGATCGGCTGCAGGGCGGCGCCGAGGATCGGACCGGGAGCGGTGGCGGAGCCCGACTGCACCAGCACCGCCAGCGCATCGACATCCATATCGCCCGGCCGGCGCAGCGGCGCCTCGAAGCTGGCGGCGGCGCCGCTCCAGTCGCCCAGCTTCACCCAGCCGCGCACCACATTATGGTAGGTGACCTCGGCGCCTTCGTTCTCGCCGCGGCCGATCTCGACCCTGGCCTTGGTCGCCACCGGGCAGAGCCAGACCTCGCCGATGCCGCTCCCTGGCCCGACCGCGACATGCAGCTTGCCGTCCTGGACGCTCAGCTTCACCGGTATATCGGGCGGGCGCGAGGTGGCGAGTGTCTGTTCCAGCGCCGAGCGGTCATTGCCCACCGCCATGGCGCTGCCGTTCACCACCGCCTGGGGGGTGAACATCTTGGAATCGCCACGCAGCCGGGCATAGGCCTTCTGCCGCGACGTGTGGCCGTGCTTGGCCAGCGTGTCCTTCCAGCCAAGATAGTCCCAATAGTCGACGGCGAGGGTGAGGGCGATCACGTCCGGACGGTCGGCGATCTCGGCGAGCAGCTTGTCGGCCGGCGGACAGGCGGAGCAGCCCTGGCTGGTGAACAGCTCGATCACCGCCCGTGGCTTCTCCACCGCGTGGACGCTCTTCGCCGCCTGCTGCCCTGCCTCCTGGGCGCCGGCCGGCGCGATCGCGGTGGCGATCAGCCCGACCAAGCCCAATCCTGCCATGCGAAATCCTGCCATGCGAAATCCCGCAATCCCGTGCCCGGCAATTCCCCGCGGCCGAAACCCCAGCGCCGCGAGAGCCGAGCCCAGCCCCGTCAGGCGGGGGAGGGCGGCTCGGCGGCGGAGGCCGGCAGGACCGGGAAGCTGCAACGACATCGGCGCGGAACATCCTCATCTTCGTCCCGGCAAAGGCAGGACCGGCTAGGCTTTAGGACGCGCGGCCATCCTCCGCCAGTCACATTGGAGTGTCGCCGATGCACGGAAGGGTGAAAGCCCGCCATCGCACCGTCGCCGGTGACATGGCGTCGCGGTATTGCCCCTTCCGCCGGCCGGGAAGGGCCGGAAACGCCAGCGGCGCGAAGGGCAAGCCCCTCGCGCCGCCGATTTCACGTGAAACACGCCGCCCGGTCAGGCGGCGAGATTGCGCAGCACATATTGGAGGATGCCGCCGTTGCGGAAATAGTCGAGCTCGTCCAGCGTGTCGATGCGGCAGGTCAGCGGCACATGCTTCACCGTGCCGTCCGAGAAGGTGATCTCGGCGATCAGCGTCTGGCGCGGCTTCAGGTCGCCCTCAATGCCCTGGATGGTGACGATCTCGTCGCCCTTCAGGCCGAGCGACTGCCACGAATCCTCGTTCTGGAACACCAGCGGCACGATCCCCATGCCGACCAGGTTCGAGCGATGGATGCGCTCGAAGCTCTGGGTGATGACGGCGCGGATGCCGAGCAGCTTGG
Organism: Ancylobacter sp. 3268; assembly: GCF_031456575.1. Taxonomy (NCBI): domain Bacteria; kingdom Pseudomonadati; phylum Pseudomonadota; class Alphaproteobacteria; order Hyphomicrobiales; family Xanthobacteraceae; genus Ancylobacter; species Ancylobacter sp. 3268. Next base: position 220,077 of record NZ_JAVDUX010000005.1, on the reverse strand, counting down.
TGCCCTTGGCCGCCCAGTCGCGCGAGGAGCCGGTGCCGTATTCCTTGCCGGCGAAGATCACGGTCGGCACGCCTTCCTGCTTGTAGAGCATGGCGGCGTCGTAGATCGGCATTTCGGTGCCGTCCGGCCAGTGCCGGGTGAGGCCGCCTTCCTTGCCGCCCAGCATCTGGTTCTTGATGCGGATATTGGCGAAGGTGCCGCGCATCATCACCTCATGGTTGCCGCGCCGCGTGCCGTACTGGTTGAAGTCGGCGGGGCGGACCTGATGGTCGCGCAGGTAAGTGCCGGCGGGGCTGGCTTCCTTGATCGAGCCGGCCGGAGAGATGTGGTCGGTGGTGATCGAATCGAGGAACAGGCCCATGACCCGCGCCTTGATGATGTCGGTCACCGGCTCCGGCTCGCGAGTCATGCCGACGAAATAGGGCGGGTTCTGCACATAGGTCGAGCGATCGTCCCAGGCATAGGTCTCGCCCTGCGGAATGGCGATCTTCTGCCAGTTCTCGTCGCCCTTGAACACGTCCGAGTACTTTTCGAGGAACATCTTCTTGGTGACGTTCTCGCGGATGAACTGGGCGATCTCCTTGTTGGAGGGCCAGATGTCCTTGAGATAGACCGGCTGGCCGTCCGACCCCGTGCCCAGCGGCTCGGTGGTGAGGTCGATCTGCAGCGAGCCCGCCAGCGCATAGGCGACCACCAGCGGCGGCGAGGCGAGGTAGTTCGCCTTGACGTCCGGGTTGACGCGGCCCTCGAAGTTGCGGTTACCGGAGATCACGGCGCCGGCGACGAGGTCGTTCTTGTTGATGGCTTCCGAGATCGGCTCCGGGAGGGGCCCCGAATTGCCGATGCAGGTGGTGCAGCCGAAGCCGACCAGGTTGAAGCCGACCGCGTCGAGGTCCTTCTGCAGGTCGGCGGCGGCCAGATAGCCTTCGACCACCTGCGAGCCGGGGGCCAGCGAGGTCTTCACCCAAGGCTTGGACTTGAGTCCCTTGGCGACGGCGTTGCGCGCCAGCAGGCCGGCGGCGATCAGCACCGAGGGGTTCGAGGTATTGGTGCAGGAGGTGATGGCGGCGATGGTCACGTCGCCATGGCCGAGCGTGTAGTCGGTGCCTTCCACCGGCACCCGCTTGGCCGCCTCGCCCGGCTTCTTGAACTCGCCCTCCAGCGCGGCGAGGAAGCCGGCCTTGGTGCCGGAGAGCAGCACGCGGTCCTGCGGGCGCTTCGGGCCGGCAAGCGAGGGCAGCACGGTGGAGATGTCGAGCTCGAGGATGTCGGTGAACACCGGGTCGGCGAGCTCGGCATGGCGCCACATGCCCTGCGCCTTGGAATAGGCGGCCACCAGCGCGACGCGGTCGGGGTCGCGGCCGGTCTCGTCGAGATAGGCGATGGTCTCTTCGTCGACCGGGAAGAAGCCGCAGGTCGCGCCATATTCCGGCGCCATGTTGCCGATGGTGGCGCGGTCGGCCAGCGAGAGATGCTCGAGGCCGGGGCCGAAGAACTCGACGAACTTGCCGACCACGCCCTTCTTGCGCAGCATCTGGGTGACGGTGAGCACCAGGTCGGTGGCGGTGATGCCCTCGTTGAGCTTGCCGGTCAGCTTGAAGCCGATCACCTCGGGGATGAGCATGGAGACCGGCTGGCCGAGCATGGCCGCCTCCGCCTCGATGCCGCCGACGCCCCAGCCCAGCACGCCGAGGCCGTTCACCATGGTGGTGTGGCTGTCGGTGCCGACGCAGGTGTCGGGATAGGCGACGGTGGTGCCGTCCTCAGCTTTGGTCCACACCGCCTGGGCGAGATATTCGAGATTCACCTGGTGGCAGATGCCGGTGCCCGGCGGCACGACGCGGAAATTGTCGAAGGCCGACTGGCCCCATTTCAGGAAGCGGTAGCGCTCCTGGTTCTGCTTGTACTCCTCCTCGACATTCTTGCCGAAGGCGGCGTTGTCGCCGAAGAAGTTGACGATCACCGAATGGTCGATGACGAGGTCGACCGGCACCAGCGGGTTGATCTTCTTGGCGTCGCCGCCGAGATGCACCATGGCGTCGCGCATGGCGGCGAGGTCGACCACCGCCGGCACGCCGGTGAAGTCCTGCATCAGCACGCGGGCCGGGCGATAGGCGATCTCGCGTTCCGCCTTGCCGCGGTTCACCAGCCAGTCCTTGATCGAGACGATGTCGTCCTTGGTCACCGAGCGCCCGTCTTCGAAGCGCAGCAGATTTTCGAGCAGGACCTTCATCGAGAAGGGCAGCGCCGACACCCCGTCGAGGCCGTTCTTCTCGGCGTCCGGCAGGCTGTAATAGGTGTAGCTGTTGTTTCCGACGGAAAGGGTCTTGCGGCTTTTGAAGCTGTCGAGCGACGTCACGGTTGACTGGTCCTCGGTGAGAGTGGCCTCGACACGCTCTTTACGACCTTGGACAGGAAGCGGTTGCGCGGGCTATAGCTCGCGCGGCCCGGCCTTAGGCCACGGCGCATCGTTCGGTTTTCTATATAGAGCGATTTCAAACGACGATCCTAGGGGTCTGACGGGGTGCAGCGTAAAATTGTGCGTCGCAGGAGGCCGAACGAGGCACGGGGGACGTCCGTTGCGACTGGTCGTTAGGGAACTTGCCTGTCGGCGGGGGGCGCGCGAACTGTTCCGCGACCTCGGTTTTACCGTCGAGGCCGGCCGCGCGCTGGTGGTCACCGGACCGAACGGCGCCGGCAAATCCTCGCTCCTAAGACTTTTGGCGGGGCTTGCCTCGCCGGTATCGGGATCCATCCGGCTGGAAGGCGCCCCGGAACCGGACAGCTTCGGTGAGCAGGTGCACTATCTCGGCCATCTCGACGCTCACAAGCTGGCGCTGAGCGCCGCCGACAATCTGCGCTTCTGGCGCGATCTGCTCGGCCGCCCTCCGTCGCGGTCGGCGTTGCAGGGGTCCCCGCCGGGCGTGGAGGCGGCGATGGAGGAGGTCGGCCTCGGCGGCCTCGGCGCCCTGCCGGTCGCGGTGCTCTCGGCGGGACAGAAGCGCCGCCTCGCCCTCGCCCGGCTGCTGGTCGCCGAGCGGCCGCTCTGGATCCTCGACGAGCCGACCACCGCGCTCGATTCCCGCGCCCAGGCGCTGTTCGCCGCCCTTGCGCGCGCGCACATCGCCAAAGGCGGGCTGCTGGTCGCCGCCACCCACGCGCCGCTCGATCTCGCCCCGAGCGAATCGCTCGATCTCGGCGCCCATGCGGCGCGGACGGCGCGCGACCCGTGGGGGGCGGATGCCGCATTCGCCGGGGAGGCGTCTTCATGACCCGCGCCTTCCTCGCCCTGGTCCGGCGCGATCTCGCGCTCGCCCTGCGGGCCGGCGGCGGCGCCGGGCTCGGCGTGGTGTTCTTCCTCGCCGTGGTGACCGTCACCCCCTTCGCCATCGGGCCGGACCTCAACCTGCTCGCCCGCATCGGCCCGGCGATCCTGTGGATCGGCGCGCTGCTGGCCTCGCTGATCGGCCTCGACCGGCTGTTCGCCGCCGATGCCGAGGACGGCTCGCTGGACCTGATGTTCATGAGCGAGCTGCCGGTCGAGCTGGCGGCGGCGGCGAAGGGTATCGCCCATTGGCTCGCCACCGGCCTGCCGCTGGTGGTGGCGGCGCCGGTGCTGTCGCTGCTGCTCAATCTCGAGCCGGCGGCGATCGGCGCGCTGTGCCTGACGCTTCTGGTCGGGACGCCGGCGGTGACATTCCTCGGCCTGGTCGGCGCCGCCTTCGCGGCGGCGTTCCGGCGCGGCGGGCTGCTGGTGGCGGTGCTGGTGATGCCGCTCACCATTCCCGTGCTGATCTTCGGCGTGGCGGCGACCGGCGCCGCCATCGGCGGCACCGTGCCGTTCGGGGCGCCGTTCCGCATTCTGGCCGGGCTGTCGCTCGGGGCGCTGGTGCTCGGGCCGGTGGCGGCGGCGGCGGCGCTGCGCGTCACGCGGGAATGAAAAATATTTCCATTGCGGCTGAATCGGCGGCTCTGGCATGCCAGGTGCTGCAATGCGCCGCAGGTTGCGACAAGCCGTTGAAACGCCGTCCGGAACCTTGGCGAAGCCTTCGAACGGCGCGCCAAGGGCGCGCTACGTCAATTGGTGGCCCGAATCCATGCTTTCATCGTGTTGCAGCATGCCGAGAGCCGTGTTAGGGAACCGCCCGACCTGATTGGGGGGCCCGCTCGGTCGGCCTTGTCTTTTCAGTTCAAAACCCTTGTAAATCCGGGTTCGACCCCGGCCGGAAGGCTGGCGCGGCGAACCCGAGAAGCCCGAGAGAGGCACGGTGGCGGAGACCTACGTATCCGGTGTGGCGGGACGCTATGCGACGGCTCTTTTCGAGCTGGCGCGCGAGGCCGGCGCCATTGACGCTGTGAAGGCCGATCTCGACCGGTTCAGCGCCCTCATCGCCGAGAGCGATGACCTGAAGCGGTTGGTGCGCAGCCCGGTATTCTCCTCCGAGGAGCAGGAGCACGCGGTCTCCGCGGTGCTCGACAGGGCCGGCATCGGCGGTCTCGCCGGCAATTTCTTCAAGACGGTGGCGGCCAATCGGCGCCTGTTCGCGGTCGAGGCGATCATTCGCGATTTCGACGCGCTGGTGGCGGCCGAGAAGGGCGAAATCGTGGCCGAGGTCACGGTCGCCCAGCCGCTCTCCGATGCTCACGCCGCCACCCTCAAGGGCGCGCTCGACCAGATGACCGGCAAGAGCGTGCAGCTCGCCGTCGCGGTCGATCCGTCCCTGCTCGGTGGTCTCAAGGTCAAGATCGGCTCGCGTCTCGTCGACGCCTCGCTCAAGACCAAGCTCAATTCGATCCGCACTGCGATGAAAGAGGTTCGCTGATATGGATATCCGCGCCGCAGAAATTTCCGCGATCCTCAAGGAACAGATCAAGAATTTCGGCCAGGAAGCCGAAGTCTCCGAGGTGGGCCAGGTCCTGTCCGTCGGTGACGGCATCGCCCGCGTCTACGGCCTCGACAACGTCCAGGCCGGCGAGATGGTCGAGTTCGAGAACGGCACGCGCGGCATGGCGCTGAACCTCGAAATCGACAATGTCGGCGTCGTCATCTTCGGCTCCGACCGCGAGATCAAGGAAGGCCAGTCCGTCAAGCGCACCGGCGCCATCGTCGACGTGCCGGTCGGCAAGGGCCTGCTCGGCCGCGTCGTCGACGCTCTCGGCAACCCGATCGACGGCAAGGGCCCGATCGAGTACACCGAGCGCAAGCGCGTCGACGTCAAGGCGCCCGGCATCATCCCGCGCAAATCGGTGCACGAGCCGATGCAGACCGGCCTGAAGGCGATCGACGCCCTCATCCCGGTGGGCCGCGGCCAGCGCGAGCTGATCATCGGCGACCGCCAGACCGGCAAGACCGCCATCGCGCTCGACACTATCCTGAACCAGAAGCCGATCAACAAGGGCGACGACGAGAAGGCCAAGCTGTACTGCGTCTATGTCGCGGTCGGCCAGAAGCGCTCCACCGTCGCCCAGTTCGTGAAGGTGCTGGAGGAGCAGGGCGCGCTGGAATATTCCATCGTCGTCGCCGCCACCGCCTCCGACGCCGCGCCGATGCAGTTCCTGGCGCCGTTCGCCGGCACCGCCATGGGCGAGTTCTTCCGCGACAACGGCATGCACGCGCTCATCATCCATGACGACCTGTCCAAGCAGGCCGTCGCCTACCGCCAGATGTCGCTGCTGCTGCGCCGCCCGCCGGGCCGCGAGGCCTATCCGGGCGACGTGTTCTATCTCCACTCGCGCCTGCTCGAGCGTGCCGCCAAGCTTAACGACGAGAACGGCGCCGGCTCGCTGACCGCCCTGCCGGTCATCGAGACCCAGGCCAACGACGTGTCGGCCTATATCCCGACCAACGTGATCTCGATCACCGACGGCCAGATCTTCCTGGAATCCGACCTGTTCTTCCAGGGCATCCGCCCGGCGGTGAATGTCGGCCTCTCGGTGTCGCGCGTCGGCTCCTCGGCGCAGATCAAGGCGATGAAGCAGGTCGCCGGCAAGATCAAGGGCGAGCTCGCCCAGTATCGCGAGCTGGCCGCCTTCGCCCAGTTCGGCTCGGACCTCGACGCTTCGACGCAGAAGCTGCTCAACCGCGGCGCCCGCCTCACCGAGCTCTTGAAGCAGTCGCAGTTCTCGCCGCTGAAGGTCGAGGAGCAGGTGGTGGTGATCTATGCCGGCACCAACGGCTACCTGGACTCGCTGCCGGTGAGCAAGGTGCGCAGCTTCGAGGAGGGCCTGCTGTCCTTCCTGCGTTCGAAGCACGCCGACATCCTCGACACCATCCGCACGTCCAAGGAACTGTCCAAGGACACCACCGAGAAGCTCGTCAAGGCGATCGACGCCTTCGCGAAGACGTTCGCCTGATCGGGCGGACGGGCGTCGAAGGCACGGGAGCCGAGGGTAGATGGCCAGCCTCAAGGATCTGCGCAACCGCATCGCTTCGGTGAAGGCGACGCAGAAGATCACCAAGGCGATGCAGATGGTCGCCGCCGCCAAGCTGCGGCGCGCCCAGTCGGCCGCCGAAGCCGCGCGGCCCTATGCCCAGCGCATGGAAGCCGTGCTCGGCAACATCGCGTCCGCCGTTTCCGGCGGACCGGACGCGCCGCTGCTGCTGACCGGCACCGGCAAGGACAACGTGCATCTGCTGCTGGTGCTTACGGCCGAGCGCGGCCTGTGCGGCGCCTTCAACTCGTCGATCGTCCGCCTCGCCCGCGATCGCGCCAACGCGCTGCTCGCCCAGGGCAAGACGGTGAAGATCTTCTGCGTCGGCCGCAAGGGCTATGAGCCGCTGCGCCGCCAGTTCGAGAAGCAGATCGTCGAGTTCGTCGAGCTGCGCGCCAATAAGGGCGTCACCTTCGCCGACGCCCAGGCGATCGCCGAGAAGGTCACGGCGATGTTCCAGGCCGGCGAGTTCGACGTGGCGACGCTGTTCTTCAGCCGTTTCCAGTCGGTGATCTCGCAGACCCCGACCGCGCAGCAGATCATCCCGGCGACCTTCCCGGCGACGGCGGTCGTCGCCGAGGGCGCTGTGGCCACCTATGAATATGAGCCGGACGAGAACGAGATTCTCGCCGACCTGCTGCCGCGCAATCTGGCGGTGCAGGTGTTCACGGCGCTGCTGGAGAACGGCGCGTCGGAACAGGGCGCCCGCATGAGCGCCATGGACAACGCCACCCGCAACGCGGGTGACATGATCAAGAAGCAGACGCTGATCTACAACCGCACACGTCAGGCCCAGATCACCAAAGAACTGATCGAAATCATTTCCGGCGCCGAAGCGCTCTGACGACAGCGCGGTCAAGGACAAAGGACGCGAAGATGGCGAACACCAACGGACGCATTACCCAGGTCATCGGCGCCGTCGTTGACGTGCAGTTCGAAGACCACCTCCCGGCGATTCTGAACGCCCTGGAAGCCACCAACCAAGGCAACCGCCTCGTGCTGGAAGTGGCCCAGCATCTCGGTGAGAACACCGTGCGCGCCATCGCCATGGACTCCACCGAGGGTCTGGTCCGCGGCACCCCGGTGTCCGACACCGGCGCGCCGATCATGGTGCCGGTCGGCGAGGCCACCCTCGGCCGCATCATGAACGTCATCGGCGAGCCGGTGGACGAGCTCGGCCCGGTGGTCGGCGAGGCCAAGCGCGCCATCCACCAGGATGCGCCGTCCTATGCCGACCAGTCGACCGAGGCCGAGATCCTCGTCACCGGCATCAAGGTGGTGGACCTGCTCGCCCCCTATTCCAAGGGCGGCAAGATCGGCCTGTTCGGCGGCGCCGGCGTCGGCAAGACCGTGCTGATCATGGAACTGATCAACAACATCGCCAAGGCGCACGGTGGCTACTCCGTGTTCGCCGGCGTCGGCGAGCGCACCCGCGAGGGCAACGATCTCTATCACGAGATGATCGAGTCCAAGGTGAACGTCGACCCGCACGAGCATAACGGCTCCTCGGCCGGTTCGAAGTGCGCGCTGGTCTATGGCCAGATGAACGAGCCGCCGGGCGCCCGCGCCCGCGTCGCGCTGACCGGCCTCACCGTCGCCGAGCATTTCCGCGATCAGGGCCAGGACGTGCTGTTCTTCGTCGACAACATCTTCCGCTTCACCCAGGCGGGTTCGGAAGTGTCGGCGCTGCTCGGCCGCATCCCCTCGGCGGTGGGCTACCAGCCGACGCTCGCCACCGACATGGGCGCGCTGCAGGAGCGCATCACCACCACCACCAAGGGGTCGATCACCTCGGTGCAGGCCATTTACGTGCCCGCCGACGACCTGACCGACCCGGCGCCGGCCGCCTCCTTCGCGCATCTCGACGCGACGACCGTTCTGTCGCGCTCGATCGCGGAAAAGGGCATCTACCCGGCGGTGGACCCGCTCGATTCGACCTCGCGCATCCTCTCGCCGCTGGTCATCGGCGAGGAGCACTACACGGTGGCGCGCCAGGTGCAGCAGACGCTGCAGCGCTACAAGTCGCTGCAGGACATCATCGCGATCCTGGGCATGGACGAGCTCTCCGAGGAAGATAAGCTGACGGTGGCACGCGCGCGCAAGATCGAGCGCTTCCTGTCGCAGCCCTTCCACGTCGCCGAAGTCTTCACCGGTTCGCCCGGCAAGCTTGTCGACCTCGCCGACACCATCAAGGGCTTCAAGGGCCTGGTGGAAGGCAAGTATGATCACCTCCCGGAGCAGGCCTTCTACATGGTCGGCACCATCGAAGAGGCGATCGAGAAGGGCAAGAAGCTGGCCGCCGAGGCGGCGTGATCCCCGGCGGCGTGATCCGGTTCCGGCCTTCCGCGTGAGGGCCGGCCGACACACCGCCGAGGCATAGCCTCTCTGTTGCTGGCGCTGGAGGAACCATGGCCAATTTCCCGTTCGAACTGGTCTCGCCGGAAAAGCTCGTCTATGCGGGCTCGGTGAGCGAGGTGGTCGTTCCCGGCGCCGAGGGCGAGTTCGGCGTGCTCGCCGGCCATGCGCCCTTCGTTTCGGTGCTGAAGCCGGGCGTGCTCACCATCAAGGGTGACGGCAAGGTGCAGAAGCTGTTCGTGCGCGGCGGCTTCGCCGAGGCGAATCCGCAGGGCCTCACCGTGCTGGCGGAAACTGCGGTGCCGCTCGCCGAGCTCAGCGCCGGCAAGCTGGCGCAGATGATCAAGGACGCGCAGGAAGACGTCGAGGATGCCCGCGACGACGCCACCCGCCTCAAGCGCCAGACCGTGCTCGACGCACTGAAGACCACGGCCGCCGCCATCGAAGCCGACGGGCGCACCACGCACTGATCGGCGCCCGCGCGGCGGGCCGCCGATGCATGACGAAACGAGGCCGTCCGCAAGACGGCCTTTTTCATGTCCGGGAGACACGCGATGAATGCCGCCACGCCGCTCGACGCCGCTCCTCGCTTCAGCCGGGAAGCCTGGCAGGGCAATCTCGCCATCTATGAGGCGATCCGCACCATGCCGTTCAACGAGGCGCTGGCGGCGGGCACGCTGGAGGTCAGCCGCTTCCGCCATTACATGGTGCAGGACGCGCATTACCTGATCGCCTTCGGCCGGGCGCTGGCGGTGGCCGCGGCCAAGGCGGATGATGCCGACGGGCTGGTGCAGTTCGCCGAGGCGGCCAAGGTGGCGGTGATCGTCGAGCGCTCGCTGCACACCGATTTCTTCCGCGCGTTCGATATCTCCCCCGCCAGCTTCGAGGCGACGGCGATGTCGCCGGTCTGCCACCATTATTCCAGCTTCCTGATCGCCAGCGCCCATGCCGAGCCTTATCCGGTGGTGCTGGCGGCGCTGCTGCCGTGCTTCTGGATCTATGCCGAGATCGGCCGCGACATTCTCGGCCGCGCGGTGCGTCCCAATCCCTACGATGCCTGGATCGACACTTATGCCGGCGAGGAGTTCCACGAGGCGGTTCGGGCGGTGATCACCGCGACCGATCGCGCGGCGGAAGCCTCCTCGCCGACGGTGCGCACCCGCATGCACCGTGCCTATGCCCATGCCAGCAAGCTGGAATGGATGTTCTGGGATTCCGCCTGGCGCGAGGCCGACTGGCCGATATGACGCCATAGCCCGCTCGGCCCGCGCGCGGGCCCAGGGAACGCGGGCTGTTAGCGCGGGCTGTTGGCGCGGCGCCGCTGCGAAGCATGGCGCGCCAGCCCGGAAGGTGCTTAATCTGGAGCGCCAGCCGGCGCTGCGCCGCGGAGGAACATGGACCAGCCAGTCGTCGATAGCCCTGTCTCGGAGCGCGGGCGCTCGGAAGCGCCGATCCGGGCACGCATCCTGCAGGCGATCTTCGAGCGGCGCCTGCATCCGGGCGAGAAGCTGACCGAGGAGCGCGTCGCCGAATTGTTCGGCGTCAGCCGCACCGTGGTGCGTCAGGCGCTGGCGCGGCTCGCCCAGGACGGCATCGTCGAGCACCAGCCCAATCGCGGCGCCTTCGTCGCGGCACCGAGCCGCGCCGATGCGCGCCATGTGCTCGACGCCCGCGCGGTGGTGGAGCCGGAGATCGCCGCGTCCGCCGCCTGCGGCTGCGCGGCGGCGGCGGTGGCGCGGCTGCGCCGTCATGTGGCGATGGAGAACGAGGCCCGCGCCGCCGGGGAGCGGGCGACGCTGGTGCGGCTCACCGGCGAGTTCCACATCGCGCTCGCCGAAGCGGCCGGCAATCCGGTATTCGTGCGGCTGCTCACCGAATTGCAGGCGCTGTCCTCGCTCGCCATCCTGCTCTATGCGCGCGGCGAGCACGCCGCCTGTCCGCCGCACGAGCACACCGACATATTGGAGGCCATCGAGGCGGGCGATGGCGAGCTGGCGGCGCGGCGCATGCGCGCGCATATCGCCCATGTCGCCGACGAGCTCGATCTCTCCGAGCCGCGCGAGCGCCCGCTGGGGCTGGCCCAGGCTCTTGGGCTGGAGCCGGGCGGGACGGGCCGGCCGCCGGGCAAGGCGCATGGCAGGGCGCCCGGCAGAGCGCCCGGCAGGACAGGGCCGCGCTCCCGTCCGTCGTCGGCAACGGTCAAGGGCGCCTGAGGCCGGCTCACGGCAAGGCCGGCCGATACACGTCAAAACGCCCGCTCGGATCCGGGATCCGGCGGGGCGAGACATTTGTCGAAGAGGAACGAAGCCGCCCGCTTCCGCCGCGCAAGGCGGCGCGCCGATGAGCGACCGGCGCTGCGCGCAGCCTGTCGCCAGACGTCGCGCTCAGACGTGGCGCTCAGGCGTCAGGCGCTCAGCGACGGCGACCCGGCGGCGGGCGGCGCTGGCCGGAGCCGACCGGAGGGGTCGGGCCGCCGGTCTTGTGGCGGAAATTAATGCGCCCGCGCTCGAGGTCGTAGGGCGACATCTCCACCACCACGCGGTCGCCCACGATGGTGCGGATGCGGTTCTTCTTCATCTTGCCCGCCGCATAGGCGAGAATTTCATGTTCGTTGTCGAGCACGACGCGGAAGTTTCCGTCGGGCAGCACCTCGGTGACGGTGCCGTCGAACTCGAGCAGTTCCTCTTTCGCCATTCCTGGCTCTCCTTGTCGAAGCTTTTTCGAGCCTGTGGTCAGGGCAAATACCCTGACTCCAGCGCTTTGTCTCGCCCAAAGCCCGTCCCGGCCGGCTCAAATCGCCGGATCGACAGGAAAGTGCTTTCGGCGGCCGGGTGTTCGGCCCGCAAGGGTCCGCCGGACCCTTGCGGAACCTGTCTCAGCGCGCCGGTCCGCGCGACTTCCACGACCGCTCGCCGCGCCCGCCCTCGTGACGGGCACCATCCTGGCGCACGCCCTCGTGGCGGGGACGGTCCTGGCGCGGCCGCTCCGGCCGCGGGCCGTCGTGGCGCGGCCCATCATGGCGACCGCCTTCGTGACGCGGACGCTCTCCGCGCGCCGGCTGCATGAAGCCGACGCCGCTCAGCTCGCCGGGGCGGCCTTCCGCGCGTGCTTCGCCGCCGCGATATTCGGGACGACCGCCGGGGCGACCGGAACGCCCACCCGGACGCCCGCCGCGCTCCTCGCGCGGCGGCCGCTCGTCGCGGAAGCCTTCGCGCACCGGGCGCCCCTCGCGGCGGCTCTCGCCGCGGCGGTCGACGCTTGGGATGGTGAGCTTGATCAGCCGTTCGATGTCGCGCAGGAAGGCGCGCTCCTCGCCGTCGCACAGCGAGATGGCGATGCCGTCCGCGCCCGCGCGGGCCGTCCGCCCGATGCGGTGGACATAGCTCTCCGGCACGTTGGGCAGGTCGTAATTGATGACGTGGCTGACGCCGGGCACGTCGATGCCGCGCGCGGCGATATCGGTCGCCACCAGCACCTTCACCTTGCCTTCGCGGAAGGCGGCCAGCGCCCGCTCGCGCTGCGGCTGCGACTTGTTGCCGTGGATGGCTTCGGCGGCGATGCCGGCGCCGGCAAGCCCCTTCACCACCCGGTCGGCGCCGTGCTTGGTGCGGGAGAACACCAAGGCGCGGTCGAGCCCCTCGCCCTGCAGCACCTCGATCAGCAGCTCCGGCTTGCCGGCGCGATCGGTGAAGAACACCTTCTGCTCGATCTTGTCGGCGGTCTTGGCCACTGGCGTCACCGCGACGCGCACCGGGTCGGTGAGCAGGGCGGCGGCCAGCTTCTCGATCTCCTTCGGCATGGTGGCCGAGAAGAACAGGTTGCGGCGCTTGGCCGGCAGCTTCGCCACGATGGCGCGGATGGCGTGGATGAAGCCCATGTCGAGCATCTGGTCGGCTTCGTCGAGCACGAAGACCTCGACCTCGTTCAGCCGCACCGCGTCGTTCTCCATGAGATCGACGAGGCGGCCGGGGGTGGCGACCAGCACGTCGACGCCGTTCATCAGCGAACGCGCCTGGCGCCCGAGCGGCACGCCGCCAATGGCGAGGGCGGTGGAAGGCCGGATGTGCTTGCCGTAGTTGCGGAAGCTCTCGAGGATCTGCCCGGCGAGCTCGCGGGTCGGGCTGAGCACCAGGGCGCGGCAGGTGCGGCGCTCCGGACGGCGCCGCTCAGTGACGAGGTGCTGCAGGATCGGCAGCGCGAAGGCGGCCGTCTTGCCCGTGCCGGTCTGGGCGATGCCGACGAGGTCGTGGCCGGCGATAACCTGCGGCACGGCCTGGGCCTGGATGGGGGTGGGAGTCTCGTGGCCGGCTTCCGCCAGCGCCTTCAGAAGGGGCTCGGCGAGGCCGAGCTCGGAAAAAGAGGTCAAAGAACGTTCTTTCATGGGGGCGACATCCGGCCATGCGCCATTATCGTGCGCACCGCCCGTCGCGGGGATGGTGGACACCCCGCGTGGCCTGGGACGTCGGCGAAACCGGATGATCAGGGGCCGAAGACTGCCGCGGCATAATGCCGAAGCGGAAATCGAGCGACGCGGCCCCGATACGAGCACGGCTTTCAGGGGCACATTCGCCCCTCCGTCTCGCATGCAGCGCCTATGTGGCGCAAAAAGGCGAGGATTTCAAGGCGTCGCCGCTTATATAGGTGAAGTCGCCGCGCCGATCGCGGCCGTGCCGGTACCTGCGCCAAGGAGCCCCATGTATCCCGACGTCGTCGATCTGCGCAGTTTCTACGCCCAGCCGCTCGGCGTGGTGGCGCGCCGGCTGGTCGGCCGTGCGGTGCGCCAGCGCTTCGACAATGTGCGCGGGCTGTCCGTGCTCGGCATCGGCTACGCGACGCCCTATCTCGGCGTGTTCCGCGAGGAGTGCGAGCGGGCGCTCGCCTTCATGCCGGCGGCGCAGGGCGTCACCCGCTGGCCCTCGCGCGCGCCCACGCTGGCCGCTCTCGTCGATGAGAGCGAACTGCCGCTGCCGGCCGCCTCGATCGATCGGGTGATCGCCGTGCATCTGCTCGAATACACGCCGGATGCCGCCGAGGTGCTGCGCGAGGTGTGGCGGGTGCTGGCGCCGGGCGGGCGGCTGCTGTGCGTGGTGCCGAACCGCCGCGGCGTGTGGGCGCGGGTGGACAACACGCCCTTCGGCCATGGCCGTCCCTATTCGCGCAGCCAGATCACCGCCTTGCTGCGCGAGGCGCTGTTCACCCCGGTCGGCTGGGGCGAGGCGCTCTATGTGCCGCCGGTGGCGCGCACCTGGTTCCTGCGCTCGGCGGTGGCATGGGAGCGGGTCGGCGGCGTGCTGGCGCCGCTTTTCGCCGGCGTGCACATCGTCGAGGCCACCAAGCAGGTCTACCGGCCGGTGGCGGTCAAGCGCCGCGCGCGCATAAGGGTGCTGGCCCCGGTGCTGGAGCCGGTTCTGGCGCCGCAGCCGGCGGGCGGCTGAGGACTCGCGAGCCGACTTTATTCGGTCTATATTCAGACCTTATCCGGTTCGACCATGCGAGGCCCGCCATGAAGCTTTCCGAGCGCATCAAGCCGATCTCCTACCTGAAAGCCAACGCCGCCGAGGTGATCCAGAAGCTCGGCGAGCACCAGCAGCCCTTCATCATCACCGTGAATGGCGAGGCGAAAGCGGTGCTGCAGGACATCGACAGCTATGAGGAGATGCAGGAGAGCATCGCCATGCTGAAGGCGCTCCTCGCCACCGGGGAGCGGGTCAAGCAAGGCGATGTCCAGGCCATCGACGAGGCCTTCACCGAGATCCGCAGCCGCGTGAAGCCGGCCTGACCGATGAAGCGGCGCGTTTTGATCGCCGGCGACGCGCGCGAGGACATGCTGGCTCTCTACGCCTATATCACGGCGAACGACTCGGCTTTGCGGGCGGAACTGGTGCTGGGCCGATTGCAGGAGGCTTGTCATTCGCTGGCCGAGCAATCGTTCCGCGGCAATGTCCCGGTCGAATTGCAGCCTCTGGGCGTCAAGGACTTCCGGGAAATCCATGTAGGCCTCTACCGGATCGTCTATCGGGTCGAGGAGGCCGGCGTGGTTGTTTATGGCGTCGCCGACGGCCGCCGCGACATGCAGGGCTTTCTCGCCCGCCGCCTCGCGCGCTGAGGCTTCGCCCCTCACTTCCCTCGCGACAGCAGGAACACCGCCTGCTCGCCGAGCAGGTTCCACACCGACCAGGGCAGGTTGAACCGCACCTTCTGGCCATAGCCGTTCAGCGCGGTGGCGCTCTCGATGCGGGCGCCGACTTCCTCCACCAGCGCCACGAAGTCGCGAATGGTGCAGAAATGGATGTTCGGCGTGTCGTACCAGCTATAGGGCAGGTTCTCGGTCGAGGGCATGCGGCCGTTGAGCAGCAGGTCGAGCCGCATCCGCCAGAAGCCGAAATTCGGGATCGACACCACCACCCGCCGCCCGACGCGCAGCATCTGCTCCAGCACCCATTTCGGCCGGCGCGTCGCCTGCAGCGTCTGCGACAGGATCACATAGTCGAAACTGTCGTCGGGATAGTCGGCGAGGTCGATGTCGGCGTCGCCCTGGATGATGGCAAGGCCGCGCGCCACCCCGGCATTCACCCCGGCGCGGGAGATTTCGATGCCGCGGGCATCGCAGCCGCGGGTGGTGGCGAGCAGCTCCAGCAGCTCGCCGTCGCCGGAGCCGACATCGAGCACCCGCGAGCCCGGCTCGACGAGATCGGCGATGATCAGCAGGTCGACGCGCTTGCCGGAGGCGGCGCGGGCCGCCTCCTTCATCGTCAGGTCCTGGATGACAAGGTCGCGCGGGCTCATCACGCCACCCCCACCGCGCGGGCGGCGCTGTCGAGGAAGCCGCGGGTGATGGCGGTGAGCTCCGGCTCGTCGAGCAGGAAGGCGTCATGCCCCTTGTCGCTCTCGATCTCGGCGAAGGACACCGAGGCGCCGGCGGCGTTCAGCGCATGCACCACCGCCCGCGAATCGGCGGTGGGGAACAGCCAGTCCGAGGTGAAGGACACCAGGCAGAACCGGGTCCTGGTGTCCTTGAAGGCGTTGGCGAGCACGCCGCCATAATCCGCCGCGAGGTCGAAATAATCCATGGCGCGGGTGACATAGAGATAGGAATTGGCGTCGAAGCGGTCGACGAAGGCCTCGCCCTGGTGGCGCAGATAGCTCTCCACCTGGAAATCCGCGTCGAAGGAGAAGGTGCGCCCGTCGCGGTCCTGCAGCCGCCGGCCGAATTTCCGGTGCAGCGAGGAATCCGACATATAGGTGATGTGCGCGGCCATGCGTGCCACGGCGAGGCCGCTGCGCGGGCTGGTGCCCTCCAGAAGATAGCGCCCGCCGCGCCAGTCGGGATCGGCCATCACCGCCTGCCGGCCGACCTCGTGGAAGGCGATGTTCTGCGCCGAATGCCGGGCGGCGGCGGCCATCGGCATGGCGGCGAACACCCGGTCGGGGTAGCTCGCCGCCCATTGCAGCACCTGCATGCCGCCCATGGAGCCGCCCACCACCGCCAGCAGCTTGTCGATGCCGAGATGGTCGATCAGCATCGCCTGCGCCCGCACCATGTCGCGGATGGTCACCACCGGCAGGTCGAGCCCGTAGGGAAAGCCGGTCTTCGGGTTGATCGAGGACGGGCCGGTGGTGCCGAGGCAGCCGCCGAGCACGTTGGAGGCGATGACGAAGAAGCGGTTGGTGTCGATCGGCTTGCCCGGCCCGATCAGCGTCTCCCACCAGCCGGTCTTGCCGGTGACGGGGTGGACATTGGCGGCATGCTGGTCGCCGGAGAGGGCGTGGCAGATCAGGATGGCGTTGGATTTTTCCGCGTTCAGCTTGCCATAGGTCTGGTAGGCGATCTGGAACGGGCTGAGCGTGACGCCGGCGTCGAGGGTCAGCGGCTTGTCGGCGCCGAAATGCACCAGTTCGGATTGCGGGAAATCCGCCTGCGCGCGGGCGAGCGCCTCATAGGCGCGGCTCGGCCCCACCGGGCGGGCGTCGGCGGGCGCCGGCTCGCCGAGGGGCCGGCCGCTCGCCGGGGTGGTGGATTGGCCGTGTGTCTGCGGTCCCTGGGCCTGCGGTCCCTGGGCGGAGCCGGCCGTCTCGCCCATTGTCGGGCGCGCCGCCGGCCGCAGGACGTGCACATTGTCGCTGTCGGACATTTTCAACCGTCTTACCGGACGAAGGGTTCGGAATAACGGACGATCCGATGATCCCACAGCCACCTCTTGTCAATAGCAGCGTGGGCCGGATTCGCGGCGCTTCCGCGGCGGCGATGCAGATTTTGGTTTGCGCCGCGCCCGCGCGGGTCTAGGAGAACGGGCGATGACCGCGCCCGACGATATATCCGTGAAGAGCCTGTCTGCCGCCGTTCCCGCCGCCGTGGACCCCGCCGCGGCGCTGGCCGGGCTGCGCTCCGAGATCGACCGCATCGATGCCGCCATGCACGCGCTTTTGATCGAGCGTGGCGAGATCATCGACCGGCTGGTCGAGGTGAAGCGGTCCCGTGCCACCGAGGGCGGCTCCGCCTTCCGCCCGGCCCGCGAGGCCGCGATGATGCGGATGATCGCCGACAGGCATCGCGGCATTCTCCCGCTCGACACCGTCGAGGGCATCTGGCGCGTCATCATCTCCACCTTCACCTATGTGCAGGCGCCTTATGCCGTGCATGCCGACCTCGCCTCCGGCGAAGCCGCGATGCGCGACACTTCGCG
The DNA here is from genome assembly GCF_031456575.1 of Ancylobacter sp. 3268. Taxonomy (NCBI): domain Bacteria; kingdom Pseudomonadati; phylum Pseudomonadota; class Alphaproteobacteria; order Hyphomicrobiales; family Xanthobacteraceae; genus Ancylobacter; species Ancylobacter sp. 3268. Next base: position 202,606 of record NZ_JAVDUX010000005.1, on the reverse strand, counting down.
CTTCCATTTCGGCTTCACCGTGCCCTTCGTCGCCCATATGGGTGCCGGCGCGGTGGTGAGTGCGGTCGCCGGCTCGAAGGGCGATCTCGGGCTGGTTCCCGCCTTCGCCCCGCCTGGCACCGGGCCATGGTGGACGGCGCTCGAGGGCGAGAACACGCCGAAGATCATCGCTCGGCTGCCTTTCGTCGAACGGGCCGATCATCCCGCCGGCCTGCCGGCCTTCTGCATCGCCCATCCGGTGACCGATGGCGCGGTGACCGAGGTCGAGATGTGGAGCGTGCGGGTCGCCGGCTGGAATGCCGGCGCGGCGCGGGCACTCGCCCCGCTGGCCGATACGCTGGCGGTACCGGATCGCGGCCTCGACGGCGCGGCGCTGCTCATCTCGCTGCCGCTGGCGGGGCCGGAGACGGGAGAGCGGGCGGGCGAGGCGACGCCCGACGTCGGGCTCGATACCGTGCTCGGCGCGCTCAGGGCCTGCGGCGCCTCAGTGCGCTCCGCCGCCCTCGTCGGCTCGCATGCCCGCCGCTATACCCATGTGCCCATGGGAGCCGGTCGGTGATCACGCTGCGCGCCGCAACTCCCTCTCCCCGTGGGGGAGAGGGGTGGGGTGAGGGGGCTCGGCGGCTCCCAATGTCATCTCCCCTCGCCGGCCCGCGGAGCCTGTCCTCGGGTTCGCCGAAGGCGAGACCCGCGGCGGGCCACCTCTCCCCAATGGGGAGAGGTGAAGTGTCCGCCGCGCTCCAAGATATCGACCGTTAGGCAAAGCCAATTCCGTTCCCGTCCGCTGCCGGAGTTCCATCATGTCGACCACGCCCGTTTCCGATCGTCCCGTCCCGCGTCCGGGCGTGCTGGCGATCGAGGCCTATGTGCCCGGCAAGGCGCAGGCGGGCGGCGGCGTTAAGGTCTACAAGCTCTCGGCCAATGAGAACCCGCTCGGCGCCAGCGCCAGGGCGCGCGAGGCGTTCCACGCCGCCGACGCGCTGGAATTCTATCCGGACGGCTCCTCGACCCGGCTGCGCGAGGCCATCGGCGCGGCCTATGGGCTGGATCCCGCTCGGCTGGTCTGCGGCACCGGCTCGGACGAACTGATCACCCTCATCGCCGCCGCCTATGCCGGTCCGGGCGACGAGGTGATCTATTCGCAATATGGCTTCCTGGTGTACCGCATCGCCACGCTGGCGGCCGGCGCCACCCCGGTGATCGCCGCCGAGCGCGACCTCACCACCGATGTCGACGCCCTGTTGGCGGCGGTGACGGCGAAGACCCGCATCGTCTTCCTCGCCAATCCCAACAATCCGACCGGCACCTATCTGCCGTTCGACGAGGTGCGCCGGCTGCAGCGCGGACTGCCGCCGCATGTGCTGCTGGTGCTGGACGCCGCCTATGCCGAATATGTCCGCCGCAATGACTACGAGTCCGGCATCGAGCTGGTGGCGACCACCCGCAACGTCGCCATGCTCCGCACCTTCTCCAAGATCCACGGCCTGGCGGCGCTGCGCGTCGGCTGGCTCTACGGCCCGGCCGAGGTGGTGGACGCGGTGAACCGCATCCGCGGCGCCTTCAACGTCAACGCCGCCGCCATCGCCGCCGCCACCGCCGCCATCAACGACACCGCCCATGTCGAGGCCGCCGTCGCCCATAATGACCGGTGGCTGGCCTGGATGGCGGCCGAACTGACGGCGCTCGGCCTGGTGGTGACGCCGAGCGTCGCCAATTTCGTGCTGGTGCATTTCCCCGACGCCAACGGCAAGCGCGCGCCGGATGCCGATGCCTTCCTCTCCGCGCGGGGCCTGATCCTGCGGCGGATGGATGCCTATGGCCTGCCCGGCGCGCTGCGCCTCACCATCGGCACCGAGGAGGCCAACCGCCTGCTGGTCGCCGTGCTGGCCGAGTTCCTCGGCAAGGAGCCGAAGGGGGAAGCCGGCCATGGTGCTTGATCCGCCGCTTCCCCGGCCGATGATCGGCCGGCTAGTCGTCATCGGCCTCGGCCTGATCGGCTCCTCGATCCTGCGGGCGGCCGATGCCCGCCGGCTCGCCGAGGTCAGCGTCGCCTATGATGCGGCGCCGGAGGTGCGGGCCCGCGTCGCCGAGCTCGGCATCGCCGACGAGGTGGCGGCGACGCCCGCCGAGGCGGTGAAGGACGCCGATCTCGTCATCCTCTGCGTGCCGGTCGGCGCCATGGGCGCGGTGGCGCAGGCCATCGGCCCGCATGTGAAGCCCGGCGCCATCGTCTCCGATGTCGGCTCGGTGAAGGGCGCGGTGCTGAACGCCCTGCGCACGCATCTGCCGTCGGGCGTGCATGTCGTGCCGGCCCACCCGGTGGCGGGCACCGAATATTCCGGCCCGGATGCCGGCTTCGCCACGCTGTTCAAGAATCGCTGGTGCATCGTCACCCCGCCCGAGGACGCGGATGCGGGGGCGGTGCAGGCGGTCACGGCGCTGTGGACGGCGCTAGGCGCCAATGTCGAGACCATGACCGCCGAGCACCATGACCTGGTGCTGGCCATCACCTCGCATGTGCCGCACCTGATCGCCTACAACATCGTCGGCACGGCGGCGGATCTGGAAAAGGTCACCTCCTCCGAGGTGATCAAATACTCGGCCGGCGGTTTCCGCGACTTCACCCGCATCGCCGCCTCCGATCCCACCATGTGGCGCGACGTGTTCCTCAACAACCGCGAGGCGGTGATCGAGGTGCTCGGCCGCTTCACCGAGGACCTGATCGCCTTGCAGCGGGCGATCCGCTGGGAGCAGGGGGAGACCCTGTTCGACCTGTTCACCCGCACCCGCGCCATCCGCCGCTCGATCATCGAGATCGGCCAGGAGACGGCAGCGCCGGACTTCGGCCGCGAGCGGGGCTAGATCCGAACGGGATCGTCCGGGCACGAGACCACCCTCTGCCCGTCGGGGAGAGGGTGGAACCAGCGGGATGCCTCACCCCTCCGCCTTGGCATAGACCCGCAGCCGGTGGCCGTCGGGATCGAGCGCGACGAAGCTGCGGCCGAAATCGAGGTCGGTCGGCGGCAGGGCGATGGGAATGCCCATCTTCGCCCAGCGCTCATAGGTGGCGTCGACGGCGGCGGCGTCCGCCACCTTGAAGCCGATCTCGTTGCCGCCGGAGCGCAGATGCGGCGTCGGTTTCACCCCGTCGCGCCGCCACAGCCCGAGCCCTAGGCCGGGCGACAGCGCGAACAGCGCGAAGCCGGCATCCGCCTCGACCGGCGGGCGCTCCAGCACCTCGCCATAGAAGCGGGCGCTCGCGCGGGGATCGTTCACGTAGAGAAACAGGTTGCTGGCGTCGATCATGATCGCCCCCAATTCGGCCATGTGGTGAAGGCGGGCAGCCTACGATCCCATGCTGCCAATTTCCGTCAGCATCATGTTTCCGTCAGCATCATGCGGCGTCGTGCGGCTCCTCGGCAAAGCGGGCCGGGGCGGTGCCAGCCTCGCCCTGGCTCTCGCCCTCACGCGGCTGCGCGTGCTTCCACTGCTTCCACCGCGTCACCAGCTCGGCGCGGCGGATGGGGTAGCGCGCCTCCAGCATGTCGGCGGTGGCGATGCGGTCGGTGCGGAAGCTGCGGAAGTCGCCGCGCAGCTCGCACCAGCCGATCAGCAGCCGCACCTGGTCGAAAAAGGCCAGCGCGAACGGCCAGACCACCCGCTCGCTCGCCGCGGCATTGGCGTCGCAATAGCTCAGCAGCAGCTTGCGCTCGGTGCGGATCGCCTTGCGCAGCAGCGCCGGGTCGATGGCATCGGCGGGGATCGGCGCTCCCGGCGCGATGAACAGCGACGTGCCTTCCATCTCCTCGCGCAGATCGGGCGGCAGCACCGCGCCAATGCGGGCCAGCGCGCTGAGCGCCGCCTCGGCCAGCCGCCCGTCGGCGCGCCCGGCCACCCAGCGCGAGCCCAGCACCAGCGCCTCGATCTCTTCCGGGGTGAACATCAAAGGCGGCAGCAGGAAGCCGGGCCGCAGCACATAGCCGACGCCCGGCTCGCCCTCGATGGTCGCGCCCTGCGCCTGCAGGCTGGCGATGTCGCGATAGAGCGTGCGCAGGCTGACCCCGATCTCCTGCGCGAGCGCCCGCCCGCTCACCGGGCGACGGTGGCGGCGCAGCACCTGCAACAGATCGAACAGGCGTTCGGAACGGGACATGCCGCATTATAGCCGCAGCCCTGCTGACGGATAGCGGCAGCAGCGTGGGTGATTCACTGCGCGCGGGGCAGTGCCGCTCCGCCTTGCGCCGGTGCGCACCCGGCCCCACTTCCGCCGAACGGAGACGACCATGCCGCACCCCCTCAGAGCCGCCCTTCTCGCGCTCGGCCTCTCGCTTGCCGGTGCGGGCGCCGCCTCGGCTGCCCAGCCGGTGGCCGCCGATCCGCTGGTCGGCCGCGTCTGGGTGGAGACCAGGCCGGCATCCGATCTGCCCGGCACCATGCTGGTGTTCCTGCCCGACGGCACGCTGCTGATGGATTCGTGCTGGGAGACCTATGCGCTGCGCAAATGGAGCCGCACGGCGCCGGACGCGATCGCCTGGGACGAGGATGGCGCCACCATCACCGCCAGGGTGGCGTCGGTATCGCCGACGCAGTTGACGCTGAAGGTCAAGGCGGGCAAGGACGTTGTCGAGCATCGCTATGCGGTGGCGAAGGTGCCCTATGTCTGCCCGGACATGAAGCGCTAGGACGAGGCGAGCTGGGATCGATGACCACCGGATCGCCGCGAGGCAGCGGAAGGCCCAGTGGCCGGCGCGCTTTGCGATCCGGGCGAACAGTGAGGCATCAGGTGCAGACACATCTCCGCAAGGGCTTCTTCATTGCCGCGATGGCGCTGCTGGTGATTGCGGTGGCCGGCAGCATGGTCATCGCCGTCACCTTCAGCCGCATTGCGCCCCCCGCCGGCACACCGCCCGCCACGCAAAGCGAGTGAGGCCCCACTGGCCGCGCCTTCTTCAACTTTCCTCTCCCCGTGGGGGAGAGGTGGCCCGCGTAGCGGGTCGGTGAGGGGGGACAACATTGGGAGGCGGGGAAGACCCCTCACCCCAGCCCTCTCCTCGGCGGGGAGAGGGAGGCTCCCGGATTAGGGACGCCCTCGGCCATTCCGCCGCCGCAGCGGAGCGACCCAAACGAAAATGCCCGGCTCATCGCCGGGCATTCGCATCTGTCAGCCGGATTCGCACCCGGTGTCCGGGAGCGCCCCTCAGCTTCCCGTCGTCGGCATGACGAACTGGGCGCCGGCGCGGATGCCGGTCGGCCAGCGGGCGGTGGTGGTCTTCATCTTGGTGTAGAAGCCGACGCCTTCCATGCCGTAGACGTTGCGGTCGCCGAACACCGAGCGCTTCCAGCCGCCGAAGGAGTGAAACGCGACCGGCACCGGGATCGGCACGTTGATGCCGATCATGCCGGCCTTGGCATCGCGGTCGAAGGCGCGGGCGGCGTCGCCATCGCGGGTGAAGATGGCGGCTCCATTGCCATATTCGTGGTCGTTCACCAGCCGGAGCGCGTCCTCATAGTCCGGCACCCGCACCACCGAGAGCACCGGGCCGAAGATCTCTTCCTTGTAGATCTTCATCTCCGGGGTCACCTCGTCGAACAGGCAGCCGCCGAGGAAATAGCCGTCCTCATAGCCCTGCAGCTTGAGGCCGCGGCCGTCCACCACCAGCTTGGCGCCGGCGGCGACGCCGTCGTCGACATAGCCACGCACCTTTGCGAGGTGCTCCCTGGTCACCAGCGGGCCCATCTCGCTGTCCGCGTCCATGCCGGGGCCGACCTTCAGCGCCTGCACCTTCGGCACCAGCTTCTCCATCAGCGCGTCGCCGACGCCACCGACCGCCACCGCGACGGAGACCGCCATGCAGCGCTCGCCGGCCGAGCCGTAGCCGGCGCCCATCAGCGCGTCGACGGTCTTGTCGAGGTCGGCGTCGGGCATCACCACCAGGTGGTTTTTGGCGCCGCACAGCGCCTGGGCGCGCTTACCGTGGGCGCAGGCGGTCTTGTAGACATATTCGCCGATGGCGGTGGAGCCGACGAAGCTCACCGCGGCGACATCGGGATGCGTCAGCAGCGAGTCGACGGCTTCCTTGTCGCCCTGCACCACGTTGAACACGCCCTTGGGCAGGCCGGCCTCGGCCAGCAGCTCGGCCAGCATCAGCGAGGGGGTCGGGTCCTTTTCGGAGGGCTTCAGCACGAAGCAATTGCCGCAGGCCAGCGCCACCGGGAACATCCACATCGGCACCATGACCGGGAAGTTGAACGGGGTGATGCCGGCGACGACGCCGACCGGGTGGCGGGCCGAGAACACGTCGACGCCGCGCGCCACCTGCTCGGTAAAGTCGCCGCGCAGCAGATGCGGGATGCCGCAGGCGAATTCCACCACCTCGATGCCGCGGGTGACTTCGCCCTTGGCGTCCTCGAAGGTCTTGCCGTGTTCGAGGGTGATCGCTTCCGCCAGCTTGTCGATGTCGCGATCGAGCAGGTTCTTGAACTTGAACATGATGCGGGCGCGGGTCAGCGTCGGCGTGTCGGCCCAGGCCGGGAAGGCGGCCTTGGCGGCGGCCACCGCCTCGCCCACCGTGGCGGCGGAGGCCAGCAATACCTCGCCCGACTGCGCGCCGGTCGCCGGGTTGAACACCGAGGATGTGCGTCCCGCCGTGTTCACCTGCTTGCCGTCGATATAGTGCCCGATCACCGCCATGGATGCCTCCTCTGGTGCCTTGTTCCGGCGCCGTTGTGCTTGCGAAATCGGATCAACTCAACGACGATGTTTTCGCATCCGTTGTGCAGGATTTCCATAAGCTGGGTTGCGGCCATGGATTGGGACCATCTGCGCGTCTTCCTCGCGGTGGCGCGGGCCGGCCAGATGCTGGCGGCGGCCCGCCAGCTCGGGCTCGACCACGCCACTGTCGGCCGTCGTATCGGCGCGCTGGAGACCGGGCTGGGGGCGAAGCTCATCGCGCGCCGCACCACCGGCAGCGCCCTCACCCCCGCCGGCGAGCGGCTGCTCGAACATGCCGAGAAGATCGAGACCGAGCTGTTGCAGGCGCAGTCGGCGCTGGGCAACGCCAATCTCGCGCTCTCCGGCACGGTGCGCATCGGCGCGCCGGACGGGTTCGGCGTCTATTTCCTCGCCCCCCGGCTGGGGGAGCTGGCGGAGCGCTATCCCGGGCTCACCATCCAGCTCGCCCCGCTGCCGCGGAGCTTCTCGCTGCCCAAGCGCGAGGTCGACATCGCGGTGACCCTCCAGCGCCCGCATGAGGGACGGCTGGTCGCCCGCAAGCTGACCGACTACAGCCTCGGCATCTACGCCGCATCGGACTATCTGGAGCGGACTGGCCCGATCGGCCACCTCACCGCACTCACCGGACGCACCTTGGTGACCTATGTCGAGGACCTGCTCTACTCGCCGGCGCTCGATTATTTCGAGACGTTCCGCGCCATCGAGGCGCGGCGGATCGAATGCGCCAGCGTGGTCGGGCAGATGGAGGCGGTGCGGGCCGGGGCGGGGGTCGGCATCCTGCACGACTACGCGGCGCAGCGGCACTCCGAGCTCGTCAAGCTGTTGCCGGAGCACAGCTTTCGCCGTTCCTACTGGCTGGTCGCCCATGCCGACGTGCATGAGCTGCGTCGCATTCGCGAGGTGGAGAGCTTCATCGTCGAGGCGGTACGCGCCGCCCGCGCCGGCTTCGTCGCCGAACCCGTCAGCTGAAGCGATATTCGGTGACCTGACGGTACAGCTCACCCGGCCCGAGCCAGGGGGAGGGGAAGCCCGGATGGTTCACCGCGTCGGGGAAATTCTGCGCCTCAAGGCAGATTCCGGCGTGTTTACCGTGAGTTAGGCCGTCGAGGCCTTTGTCGGTCTCCGCCAGCATGGAGGCGTCGTAGAGCTGCAATCCCGGTTCGGTGGTCCACACCTCCAGCGTACGGCCGCTCCGCGGGCTTGCCACGCGGGCAGCGAAGCGCAGCTCGCCAAGTGATTGATCGAGCACGAAATTAATGTCGTAGGTGATGCCCGCATCGCCGAGGCGGCGGGGGCTGCGCAGATCGTAGCCAGTGCCCTCGACGGCAGCGATCTCGCCGGTCGGCACCTTCAGCGCATCGAGCGGCGTGTAGCGGCTGGCGGCGATCTCCACCACGAGTTCATGCGAGGAGCGGCGGGGGTCGAGGGTGAAATAGGAGTGGTGTGCCAGGTTCACCGGCGTGGTCGCGTCGCTGCGCGCCTCCATCTCCACGCGGAGCGTACCGGGCGAGATAAGCCTATAAGTGCATGAAAGATCTAGGTTTCCCGGATAGCTCTCTTCACCGTCCGGCGCGGTGCGCGCGAAGGTGACGGTGTCCTCGTCGACCGCCGCGATCGTCCACGGCCGGTGCGAGAAGCCGCGCGTGCCGCCATGCAGATGCGTGACGCCGCGCTCGTTGCGGGCGAGTTCGTAGCTCCGGCCGTCCACGGTAAAGCGCCCGCCGCCGATGCGATTGGCGACCCGGCCGCAGGTGGCGCCGAGATAGGAGGGGTTGGCGAGATAGCGCTGGAGTTCGGTAAAGCCGAGCACGCCGGGATGCAGCGAGCCGTCCGGCCCCGGCACCCGCAAGTCGCGCAGCGTCGCTCCCCAGCTCAGCACCCGCGCCCTGGCGCCGGAGGCGGCGGTGAGGGCGACCTCGTATAGTTCCTCGCCATCGGTGCTGCCGATGCGGGTGACGTTGTCGGGAAGCGTCATCGCTCTGAGCTCTCCTGCGCGCGAGTTCTGATCAGGAAGGCGACCAGGGAATCGGCGGCGCCTAGAATATGCTCGCGGGTGAGCCGCATCGCTATCTCGGAATCGCCGGCGATGCAGGCGTCGAGAATGCCCTGATGCTCGCGCCGCGCCCGTGCCATGCCATCGGTCAGCACCAGCTGGGCGCGCAGATAGCGGTCGACGCGGTCGAGCGCGGTCGAGATGGTCTGCAGATAATAGGGCCGCCCGGCCGGCTCGTAGAGGCTGTAATGGAAGCGCCGGTTGAGGTCGCCCCAGCGCGAGGATTCCGGCTCGGTGGCGAAGGCGTGGGCGAATTCCTTGGCGCGCTCAAGTGCTTCCGGCGACAGGCGTTCAATGGAATGGCGCAGGATCTCCGGCTCCAGCAGGGCGCGGAACTCGAACACCTCGCGGATCTCCGCGATCGACAACGTGGTCACCACCGCGCCGCGATAGCGCTGGGTGGAGACCAGTCCCTGTTCCTCGAGCCGGGTCAGCGCCTCGCGCACCGGGATGCGGCTGATGTTGAACATGCGGGCGATGTGGTCCTGGCGCAGCACCTGGCCTTCGGAAATGTCACCCTTGGCGATCGCCTCGCGCAGCGCATCGAAGATCACGTCGGCGGGCGATGGCATCTGCGCGATGTCGGTTGCCTTTACTTTCACCAGTTGCCGTCTCCCGCGCATCCGCCATTCGCTCTACCTGCTGCCGCATGAACCCGCAATCCGCGCCGGCCGCCGCCGTTCCTCGCTCTGCCCAATAATGCCGCAGCGTGGTAATGAAAAGGATATTGCATCTTGGATCCAAAAATTGGAAGCTCTTGCTGTTGGCGAGGGAGGTCGATTTCCGGATCGCGCGTGTCCGCGTCCCGTGGAATCTCTCCGACCGAGCCGCATATTTTCACGGGGAAGACCCGCGCGATCGGGCCATCGGCCCGATGATCGGCCTGCCGCGATAGCCGGAAGCCGCGCCTTCCTCGAATCCGTCCTTTGAATCTCACGTCCGACAGGAGTTTCACCGCCATGTGGTCTGGCATCCTCCCCGCCGTCACCGCCAAGTTCACCCCGAACGACACGCTCGACATCAAGGAGATGGAGCGCTGTTTCGCCTACCAGATTTCGGCCGGTGTCGACGGCCTGATCGTCAACGGCTCGCTTGGCGAGGGCCCGATGCTCTCGCATGACGAGCGGCTCGACGTGCTGCATGTGGCCAAGAGCGTCGCCGGTGGGCGGCCGGTGCTGATGACCATCGCCGACGCCGCCACCCGCGACTGCGCCAGCCTCGCCGAGCGCGCCGCCAAGGCCGGCGCCACCGGGCTGATGATCGTGCCGAGCCTCGTCTACCACACCAATCCGAAGGAAACGGTGGCCACCCTCTCCACCATCGCCGAGGCGGCCGACCTGCCGGTGATGATCTATTCCAACCGCGTCGCCTACCGGGTCGACGTGACGCTGGAGATCATGGACGAACTTGCCGCCGACAAGCGCTTCGTGGCGATTAAAGAATCTTCCGACGACATTCGCCGCACCACCGAGATCATCAATCGCTTCGGCGACCGCTACGACGTGTTCACCGGCGTCGACAACCTCGCCTTCGAGGCGCTCACCGCCGGCGCGGTAGGCTGGGTGGCCGGCTTGGTCGTGGCCTTCCCGGAGGAGACGGTCGCCATCTACCGGCTGATCAAGGCGAAGCGCTATGACGAGGCGCTGGCGCTCTATCGCTGGTTCCGCCCGCTGCTCGATCTCGATGTCTCGACCTACCTCGTCCAGAACCTGAAGCTGGTCGAGGCGCTGGTGACGGGCACCACCGAGACGGTGCGCGCGCCGCGCCTGCCGCTGGAGGGCGCCCGCCGCGCCGAGGTGGAAAAGCTAGTCGCCGAGGCGCTTGCCAACCGCCCGCTGCTCGCCAAGGCGGCGTGAGGCGGGACAAGCCGAGCGACGAGGCTCCCTCTCCCCGTCGGGGAGAGGGGGGCAGTAATGCTGCCGATGTCGTCACCCCTCTCCGACCCGCTTTGCGGGCCATCTCTCCACACCGGGGAGGGGTGAATCAAAGAGCGGTAAGATCATCTCTTCCCCGGAACCCACAACAGCCGATCCGCACGGAAGAGATCATGAGAAGACAGGGATAATGAGCGACGAGGTGGTGATCGTGGGGGCCGGCATTGTCGGCCTCGCCGTTGCGTTTCACCTGCAGGGCGAGGGGCGCCGGGTGCGCCTCGTCGAGCGCGGCTCGGTCGCGGATGGTGCCAGCCGCGGCAATGCCGGCGCCTTTGCCTTCACCGACATCCTGCCGCTCGCCTCGCCCGGCATCATCGGCAGGGCACCGAAATGGCTGATGGACCCGCTGGGCCCGCTCGCCATCCCGCCATCCTACCTGCCTAACATTCTGCCATGGCTCATCCGCTTCTGGCGGGCGAGCCTGCCGGACCGCTATGGCCGCAGCCTCAGGGTGCAGGGCGAGCTGATGCGTGTGGCTTCTGTCGCGATGGAGGCGATGCTGCGCGAGGCAGGGCTCGGCGACCGCGTCCGCGCCGACGGCAATCTCCAGCTCTACGAGAGCGAGGCCGAGCTCGCCGCCTCGCAGCCGGGTTGGGAGGCGCGCGCCCGCGCCGGCATCGCCTTCGAGCATGTGCGCGGCGCCCGCCTCGCCGAGCTGCAGCCCGGCCTCGCGTCGCGCTTCGTCGCCGGCACCTTCACGCCGCACTGGAAGACGGTGGACGATCCCTATCACTTCGCGCTCGCTTTGTTCGATGCGGTGATGGCGCGCGGCGGGGCGATCACCCATAGCGAGGTGGTGTCGGTGGCGTCCAGCGAAACCGGCGCGCGCATGAAGCTGCGCGACGGCACGGCGATCGACGCTGCCCAGGCGGTCATTGCCGGGGGCGCCTGGTCGCGTCCGCTCGCCGCCGGCCTCGGCGATCACATCCCGCTGGAGACCGAGCGCGGCTACAACACCACCCTGCCGCCCGGCGCCTTCGATCTGCACCGCCAGCTCACTTTCGGCGGGCACGGCTTCGTGGTCACGCCGCTGTCGACCGGCATCCGCGTCGGTGGCGCGGTGGAACTCGGCGGACTGAAGCTGCCGCCCAATTTCAGGCGCTCGGAGGCGATGCTGAAAAAGGCCGCCGCCTTCCTGCCGGGGCTGAAGACCTCCGGCGGCACGCAATGGATGGGCTTCCGTCCCTCGCTGCCGGATTCGTTGCCGATTATCGGCCGCTCGAAGGCAAGCGAGCGCATCGTCTATGCCTTCGGCCATGGCCATCTCGGCCTGACGCAAAGCGCCGGCACCGGGCGGATCGTTGCCGACCTCATCGCCGGACGCGCCCCGTCCCTCGACATCGCCCCGCTGCGGGCGGACCGCTTCTAGTCCTCGGATAACAACATCATGGCGCGACACAGCTTCTTCTGCATAGACGGCCACACCTGCGGCAATCCGGTGCGCCTCGTGGCCGGCGGCGGGCCGAACCTCGTCGGCACCACCATGATCGAGAAGCGGGCGCATTTCCTCGCGGAATATGACTGGATCCGCAAGGGCCTGATGTTCGAGCCGCGCGGCCATGACATGATGTCCGGCTCGATTCTCTTTCCGCCCACCCGGCCGGATTGCGACGTCGCCATCCTGTTCATCGAGACCTCCGGCTGCCTCGCCATGTGCGGGCACGGCACCATCGGCACGGTGACGATGGCGATCGAGCACGGTCTCGTCACCCCGAAGACGCCCGGCGTGCTGAAACTTGACACCCCGGCCGGCCTCGTCGTCGCCGAATATCGGCAGGAGGGGCAATATGTCGAGGAGGTCCGCCTCACCAACGTCCCCGGCTTCCTGCATTCCACCAGGCTGACGGCGGAGTGCCCCGGCCTCGGAGAGATCACCGTGGACGTCGCCTATGGCGGCAATTTCTACGCCATCGTCGAGCCGCAGGCCGCCTATCGCGACATGGCCGACTTCACCGCCGGCGACCTCGTGCGCATGAGCCCCGGCCTGCGCGCGGCGCTCAATGCGAAGTACCAGTTCGTCCATCCGGAAAAGCCGGAGATCCGCGGCCTGTCGCACATCCTGTGGACCGGAGCGGCCCGGCATGCCGAGGCGCATGCCCGCAATGCGGTGTTCTATGGCGACAAGGCGATCGACCGCTCGCCCTGCGGCACCGGCACCTCGGCGCGCATGGCACAGCTGGCCGGCAAGGGCCAACTGGGGGTGGGCGACGCCTTCGTGCATGAGAGCATCATCGGCTCGCTGTTCAAGGGCCGGGTCGAGGCGTCCGCGCGGGTCGGCAATTATGACGGCATCGTGCCCTCCATCGGCGGCTGGGCGCGGATGACCGGCTATAACACCATCTTCATCGACGACCGCGACCCCTTCGCGCACGGCTTCATCGTCAGCTGATCCTTCGGAAGGCCTCCTCCATGAAGATCACCGGCATCAAAGCCTGGCAGATAGACCTGCCGCTCAAGGAAGGCCGCTACAACTGGTCGAACGGCAATTTCGTCGAGGTGTTCGATTCCACCGTGGTGGCGGTGGAGACCGATGCCAGCCTCACCGGCTATGCCGAATGCTGCCCGCTCGGCTCGGCCTATCTCCCCGCTTATGCTGCCGGCGTGCGGGCGGGGCTCAAAGAGATCGCGCCGAAGCTGATCGGCCTCGACCCGACCGAGCTCGGCGTGCTGAACCGGCACATGGATTCGGTGCTGCGCGGGCACCCCTATGTGAAGGCCCCCATCGACATCGCCTGCTGGGACATCCTCGGCAAGGCGACCGGCCTGCCGGTCTACAAGCTGCTCGGCGGCGCGGCGCAGGACAGGGTCGCGCTCTACCGCGCCATCTCGCAGGAGGCGCCGGAGGTGATGGCGGCGAAGATCGCCGGCTACAAGGCTGAGGGCTACACCAAGTTCCAGCTGAAAGTGGGCGGCGACGCGGATCGGGACATCGACCGCATCCGCGCCACCCGCGCCATCCTCGACCCGTCCGACATCCTCGTCGCTGATGCCAATACCGGCTGGACGCGGGCGGAGGCGGCGCGGATCGCCGTCGAGGTGGCGGACCTCGACGTGTATATCGAGCAGCCCTGCCCGACCTATGAGGAGTGCCTGTCGGTGCGCGCCCGCACCACGCGGCCCTTCGTGCTCGACGAGGTGATCGACGGGGTGGGCACACTGATGAAGGCGCTGGCCGACGACGCCATGGACATCATCAACCTGAAGATCTCCAAGGTCGGCGGCCTCACCAAGGCCCGGCTGATGCGCGACATCTGCGTCGCTTCGGGCACGCCGATGACCATTGAGGACACCTGGGGCGGCGACATCGTCACCGCGGCCATCGCCCATCTCGCCCGCTCGACACCGGAGGAATTCTGCTTCTCCGCCACCGATTTCAACAGCTACGGCACCGTCGACATCGCCGAGGGCGCGCCCAGGCGCGTCGACGGCTTCATGACCGCGCCCGACGCCCCCGGTCTCGGCATCACGCCGCTCTTCGAGGTGCTCGGCGAGCCGGTGCTGGTGGTTTGATATTTCCTTCTCCCCGTCGGGGAGAAGGTGGCGGCACAGCCGCTGGATGAGGGGTGGGGGAGCGATATTCCCTCACCTCAACCCCTTCCCCGTCGGGGAGAGGGAGCCGATATCGCCCGCTTTCCCATCGAGGCTTCCATGCGCTCCACCAAGATCGTCCATGTCGTCGGCTGCCATGCGGAGGGCGAGGTCGGCGACGTCATCGTCGGCGGTGTCGCCCCGCCGCCGGGCGACACGCTATGGGCGCAGTCGCGCTTCATCGCCGCCGACAACACTCTGCGCAACTTCGTGCTGCAGGAACCCCGCGGCGGCGTCTTCCGCCATGTGAACCTGCTGGTGCCGCCGAAGGACCCGCGCGCGGTGATGGGCTTCATCATCATGGAGCCGGAGGACACGCCGCCCATGTCCGGCTCCAACTCGATCTGTGTCGCTACCGTGCTGGTGGATACCGGCATCGTGCCGATCACCGGCGAGGAAACCCGCATGGTGCTCGAGGCGCCGGGCGGGCTGATCGAGGCGACCGCCTATTGCCGTAACGGCAAGGCCGAGCGGATCAGGGTCGTGAACCATCCCTCCTTCGCCGACAGGCTCGATGCGAAGCTGGAGGTCGAGGGGCTCGGCACCCTCACCGTCGACACCGCCTATGGCGGCGACAGCTTCGTCATCGTCGACGCCCACGCGCTCGGCTTCTCCATCCGCCCCGACGAGGCGAAGGACCTCGCCGAGACCGGCATGAAGATCGTCAAGGCAGCGAATGCCCAGCTCGGCTTCCGCCATCCGGAGAATGCCGATTGGGCCCACATCTCCTTCTGCCAGTTCGCCGCGCCGCTGACCTATGAGGATGGAATGGCATCCGGCGCCAACGCGGTGGCGATCCGTCCCGGCAAGATCGACCGCTCGCCTACGGGCACCGGCTGCTCGGCGCGGCTCGCGGTCCTGCACGCGAAAGGGCGCCTGAAGGTCGGCGATCCGTTCATCGGCCGCTCGATCATCGGCTCGCGCTTCGACTGCCGCATCGAGGAGGAGACGACGATCGGCGGGCGGCCGGCGATTCGGCCCTCGATCATCGGCCGCGCCTTCGTGACGCATACCGCCCAGCTGATGCTCGATCCCGCGGACCCGTGGCCGACCGGCTACCGACTTACCGACACTTGGCCGCTGTGGCAGCAGGACTAGGGTCGGCCGAGAGCACCGGCCTCGGTGCTCTCGCGCCATTGCCGGCGCGAACCGGGGCGCGCTGCCGCCGCAACGGTTCTGGCGGTGGAGCGCCGGGCATCATGGTCCGTTGACTGCCGCTCAGAAGTCGCGCAGCAGGCGTTCCAGATAGTCGAGTTCCAGCTGCGGGCGCTGCGGATCGCCGAAGCGGCGGCGCAGCTCCTCCAGCACCCGGCGGGCGCGCTGCACGTCCATCTCGTCCGGCACCTTCACGGTGGTGTCGTCGCCATAATCGCGCGAGCGCAGCGGCCGGCCGAGCGGATCGGTGCGCTCGGCCTGCTGGCCGGAGGGCGAACCGGGGCCGCCATCCGGGCCCTGTTGCTGCTGCATGGCCTCGGCCATCTGCTGGGCGCCGCGGCGCAGCGACTGCAGCGCCTCGTTCTGGGCGTCCACCGCGCCGGTGCCATCGCCATTGCCCAGCGCCTGCTCCGCCTCGCGCATCGCCTGTTCCGCCTCGGCAAGGCCCCCCTCGCCGGGCATGCCCTGACCCTGCTGACCCTGGCCCTGCTGGCCTTGCCCTTGCTGGCCCTGACCCTGCTGGCCCTGCTGCCCTTGTTGTCCCTGCTGGCCTTGCTGGCCGCGATTGCGCATCGCCTGCTGCATCTTTTCCCGCAGCTGCTTCAGCTGGTCGCGCAGCTGCTGCTGGTTCTGCTGCAGCTGGCCGAAGTCCTGCCCTTGCTGGCCCTCGCCCTGCTGCCCTTGTTGCCCCTGCTCGCCCTGCTGGCCTTGCTGACCCTGACGGAACGTCTGGTCGCGCAGGCGCTGCTGGCGGCGGATCATGTCGCCGAGCTGATCCATGGCCTGCGACATCTGGCTCTGGCCCGGGCGGCGTTGCTGCTGGCGGCCGGCCTGCAGGCCGTTCAGCATGTTCTGCAACTCGCTCAGCATCTGCCGCGCGGCGTCGCGGGCGCCGTTGCGGGCCATGTTCTCGATATTGTCGAGCATCTTCTGCAGGTCTTGCGGCCGGACGGTGCGGACATTCGGATCCGGCGGCGCGTCCGCCATCTCGCCATTGCGCTGCGCCTCCTGGGCGAGCGCCTTCATGAAGTCCTCCATCGCCTTGCGCAGCTCCTGCGCCAGCTTCTGGATCTCCTGGTCGCTCGCGCCGTTCTCCAGCGCGTCCTGCAGCGCCTGCTGGGCGTCGCGCAGCCGCTTCTCGACGTCCGACATGTCGCCGTCCTCGATGCGGACTGCGATTTCCCAGAGATAATCGACCACGCCGCGCAGCTCGTCGTCGCTGCGCGCGGCTTCCAGCCGCCAATAGGCGGTGCGCAGGCCGAGATAATGCGCCGGATCCGGCGTGAAGCGTTCCGGGGCGATCGCCAGCGCCTCCAGCGCCGCCGAGACCCGCTCGCGCCGGTTGGCATCGAAAGCCAGCACCCGCCGTTCCTCGACCAAAGCGCGGGCGAGCGGGTTGTTGAAGGCTCGAGCCGGCAGGGTGACGCTCTTGGGTGCCGTAGAACCGATATTGCCGGCGTCGTCGCGGGCGACCAGGGTAAGCATCACCCGCGAGCCCGCCCAGGGGCTTTCGGTGAGGTCCTTGGTGGTCTGGCCGGTGCCGGATTTCGGCCGTCCGCCGGGCAGGGGCAGCGGGAAGTTCGGTGCCTCCACCAGCGGATGAGGCTCTGGCCGCGCCGGCGCGTTCTTCAGCGCGAACAGCGGCGCCGGCTCCGGCACGGCGACAAAGCGGGCCTCGGCACCGGTGACGCCGTAATCGTCCTCCACCTTGTAGGCAAGCACGAGGCCGGTGCGGCCGGAAGCGCCCGGCTCCTTGGCGAAGGAGATGGCGGGCGGCTTGTCGGGCACCACGGTGAACTGCCAGGTCAGGCTGCGCCCATCCGGCCCGGCGATGCGGGCCGAACCGTCGCTGGCGATGACGAAGCGCTGCTCGCCGGCGTCGGGGCGCCTGGCCTCTGCCTTGGCGTCTACAGGCTTGGCATCCGCGGGCTTGATATCCGTGGGCTTGCTATCCGTGGGCTTGGCATCAGCCTGTCCGGCGTTGCCTTGCCCGGTGGCCGCCGCCTGTTCGTCCGCTTCCGGTTCGGGCGCGGCAATGCCGCCGGAAACCGAGAGCGGCGAGCCGGCAAGGCCGGTCACCCGCACCACCAGCTCGCTGCCGGCCGGCACGCTCATCGCCGCCGCGCCGTGTGTCTGCGGTTCCGTCGTCGCGGCGGCGGCGGTATCGCGGCTCTCTTCGGAGCGCAGTCCCGGCAGGATCACCGGCGGACGGCCGGTATAGGCGGGCGGGTTCACCCAGGCATCGATGCGGTACGGGCTGGGCTGGACCGCGGCCGTCCAGTCGAAGGCGGCGCCGATGCGCCGCAGATGGTCGCCCGTGGCGATGAAGAAGCTGGCGATGACGCCGAGCAGCACCAGGGCGCGGAAAGCGCGCGGGTCGCGCGCGGCAAGGCGCGGCGACGGCAGGCCGGCCTTCAGCGTTCCGAGCTGCCCGGCAACGCGGTTCAGATGCGCGCGCCACAGCGCCGCCGCCACGGGGTCGTCGGGCCGGGAGGCGAGGTGGTCGGCCAGCGCCGTCACCGGGCGGTGGGTGATGCCGCTGGTGCGGTCGAGCCGTGCCAGCGCCTCGTCCTCGGAGGGACGTCGGATGCGCAGTGCCGGCAGGAGTGCCGCCGCCAACAGCAGCACGAACAGGATCAGCCCGATGAGGCGGCCATAGGTCGGCAGCATCAGCCACAGGCCGAGCCAGGAGGCGATGAGGAAGATGCCGAGCGCGCCGAGCGCGGTAGCGAGAACCGGCCAGATGCGTTCCCACATCAGCGCCGCGCCGGCGCGGCGCAGTGCCTTCGTCAGCCGCGCCTCCGCGCGTTCGACGATCGCCGCGCGGCGCGTCTCGCCGCCGGTGGATTGCGAATGTTCTTCCGGTGTCGCCGTCACGCGCTCAAGCCTCCGACACACCAACCCCGTCAGCCACGCCCCAGCGTCACCTTAACAGCTATGCGCGCAGGCGCTACCCCCGCCGCAAAAGCAGGCATGCCCATCTGTTCATCGCTGCGTGAACGGCCGGGGCCGGCGCCGGGCCGGAATTGTGGCGGCTGGGTGGCGACCCGGCTCAGCCGAGCCAGCCGGGCACCTTGTCGAGCGCGATCAGCGCCTCGGCGTCCAGGCGGGGGCGCACCACGGCATATGCGCCGCCGCGCACCAGAACTTCGGGCACCAGCGGCCGCGTATTGTAGGTGGTGGCCTGCACCGCGCCATAGGCGCCGGCGGTCATCACCGCGATGAGGTCGCCGGCCTTCAGCCCCGGCAGCCGCCGCCCCAGCGCCAGGAAATCGCCGGATTCGCACACCGGCCCGACCACGTCGGCCACCATGTCCCCGCCACCGGCCGCCGCTGCGCGCACGGGCAAAATTTCGTGATGGGCGTCGTAGAGCGTCGGGCGGATGAGATCGTTCATCGCCGCGTCGACGATGACGAAGGTCTTGCCCTCCCCCTCCTTCACATAGAGCACGCGGGAGACCAGCACGCCGGCATTGGCGACGATCAGCCGTCCGACCTCGAAGACGAGGCCGAGGCCGAGATTGTGGGTGTGCCGCTTGATCAGCGCCGCATAGGCCGAGGGCGGCGGCGGGTCCGGCTCGCCGGCGACATAGGGCACGCCGAGCCCGCCGCCGAGGTCGAGATGGGTCAGCGGGAAGCCTTCCGCCAGCAGGTCGCGGGCCAGCTCGGCCAGCACCGCGGCGGCGTTGTCGAACGGTTCGAGATCGGTGATCTGGCTGCCGATATGCATGTCGACGCCCGTCACCCTTATCCCCGGCAGCGAGGCGGCGTGGCGATAGACCTGACGGGCGCGCGACACCGGAATGCCGAACTTGTTCTCCGACTTGCCGGTGGAGATCTTGGCGTGGGTCTTGGCGTCGACGTCCGGGTTGACTCGAATCGATACCGGCGCGGCGATGCCATGGCTCACGGCCACTTCCGAGAGGGTCAGCAGTTCGGGCTCGCTCTCGACATTGAAGCACATGATTCCGGCGTCGAGCGCCGCCGCCATTTCCTCGCGGGTCTTGCCGACGCCGGAGAACACGATCTTGTGCGGCTCCACCCCGGCCGCCAGCGCCCGCTTCAGCTCGCCGCCGGAGACGATGTCGGCGCCGGCGCCGAGCTTCGCCAGCGTGCGGATCACCGCCTGGTTGGAATTGGCCTTCAGCGCGTAGCACACCGTCGCCTTGGTATCGGCGAAGGCCCCGGCAAACACGGTGTAGTGCCGCTCCAGCGTCGCGGTCGAATAGACATAGACCGGGGTCCCGACCTCGCGGGCGATGTCGGCGAGGCTGACGTCCTCGGCATGGAGGACGCCGTCGCGATAGGTGAAGTGGTGCATGGCGAGCCCGAATTTTGGCGAAGCCGGAAGGCTGGAGACGGCCGTCGACTACAGAAGGCCGTCGAGGAAGAAGGGCTTGTTCGGTTTCACCGGGCCGGTGTCTTTCGGCATCTTGCCGTCCGGACCGGGAGTGCCGAGCGCGGTACCGGGCGGCGGTTCCAGCGGGCCCTTGACGCCGCAGCCGGCAACAGCGAGCGCGCCGCCGAGCGCGAGCAGGGCGGGAAGGAGGCGGAGCGCGGCAGGCAGCGGCGGCAGTCGGTTCGGGCGGGGCACGGAGCTTCCTCGGAAGAAGTGGGCGAGCGCACTATAGCGGCGAATCGGCGAAAGGCGAGACCGGCGAAGGGCCTGCCTCTGGCGGGCGTCGGCCCTCAGGCGTCGAAGGTCACCATCACCGGGATATGGTCGGAAGGCCGCTCCCAGCCGCGGGCGTCGCGCAGCACGGTCATGGCGGTGGCTGTCGGCGCGAAGGCCGGGCTCGCCCACACATGGTCGAGCCGGCGGCCGCGATTGGACGCCGCCCAGTCGGCGGCACGGTAGCTCCACCACGTGTAGAGCTTCTCCGAAGGCGGTACGAAATTGCGCATCACGTCGACCCAGCCCCCCGCCGCCTGCAGCCGGGCGAACCGCTCGACCTCGATCGGCGTGTGGCTGACCACGTCGAGCAGCTGCTTGTGGCTCCACACATCGGTTTCCAGCGGCGCGATGTTGAGATCACCCACCAGCACCGAGCGTGCGCCCGGCGCGGTCGGGTGCAGCGTCTCCCATTCGGTCGCCTCGTCGAGGAACGCGAGCTTGTGCTTGAACTTGGGATTGAGCTCGGGGTCGGGAATGTCGCCGCCGGCGGGGATGTAGAAATTGTGCAGGGTCAGCGGCGCGGCGAGCCCGGCCTCCTTGCCCAGCACCACGGAAATATGGCGGGCGTCGCCCATGTCGCAGAAGCCCTGCCGGCTGACGCTCTCGAACGGCCGCTTCGAGAGGATGGCGACGCCGTGATAGCCCTTCTGGCCGTGGATCGCCGCATGCGGATAGCCGAACCGCGCTGCGTCCTTCAGCGGGAAGCGGTCGTCCGGGGTCTTGGTCTCCTGGAGGCAGATGACGTCCGGCTGGAGTTCGGCGGCGAGGCGGGCGACGAGCTCGATGCGCAGGCGCACCGAATTGATGTTCCAGGTGGCGATGGAGAGCGGCACGGGCGGGACCTTGCGCAAGGCGGCCGCGCGGAAGGGCGCGACGGAGGGGGATGTTGACCCCTTCTATCAATCCAGCGCATCGGGATGAAGGGAGTGCGTGCCAGAGAATGTCCGCTGCATCAGTGAGCAGCCGGTGTGCCTGCCGCGATGTTCGAAATGGGCGCGTTGTCCCGTGGTGCCGAGTTTGTGCGGTCGAACCGGACCATGGCATTGCGGGCAGCGCATGATATCCGCACGGCGATTCAGGGCATCCTCCACACGCAGAGGTTGCCAGCTGCCGTTCTCCCAAACCTCGCAGGCTTCGACAATCAGTTCCGCCATGCCGCCATTTTTCGTGGCGGTAGATGCTTCGTCAATTCCGGTTGATGACGAACAGCATCGGGTCCGGGCGCTCGGAGGTATCGAGGTTGGACACCGCCACGGTGGTGTCGAACCCTTGCGGGTCGGTCACCGTCCACTGCTTCAGCTGCATGGTCTTGGCGTCGAACATGATCATCAGCCGGTAGGTGCCGACCATGGGCTGCTTCTCCTCCAGCACCACGGTGGCGAACACGTCGTCCTGGTAGACGCCGGTGACGTTGGCGTTGCGGGCAAGGTCGAAATTCTCCGACAGCAGGAAGCGCAGCGGGGTGGCCGAGAGCGGGGTGATGTCCTGCGTCTTCAGCTTCTTGTCGCGCACCGCCACCGAGCGGCCATCGGCCACCAGCTCGACCCGGCTCGGTGGGTCGTATTCGAACAGCACGCGGCCGGGCTTCAGCAGATAGAACTGCCCCTGCCGGCGGGTGCCGTCCGGATCAACCTGCACGAAGTTGCCGGTCATGTTCTTGAAGCTGTTGAAATAGGTGTTGATGCGCTGGACCGTCTGCTGCGCGGCGCGCTGGCCCGCGGCGGCGGCCACCTGCACCGGCGCCGCGTCCGGCGCGTCGGCCTGCACCGAGGGCGGCAGCGGCACGCCGTCCGGCTGCTGCGCGAGCGCCGGGGCGGCAAGCAGCGCGAGGGCGATGCAGAGGGAGGCAGACAGGATCGGGCGCATTGGGCACTCTCGTCGGGCGCGCGCGGCGCGGGGCGGGGCGTCGGGTCGTGCATCTAGGCGGTAGGCGTTCGCTGTGGCGAGGATAAGGCTGCGCCGCCCGCGCGGCGTCAACCGGCGCGCGCGTCGTCGGGTTCCACCAGGATCTCGCGCTTGCCGGCATGGTTGGCGGCCGAGACGAGGCCTTCGTTCTCCATCCGCTCCATGATCGAGGCGGCGCGGTTGTAGCCGATCTGCAGCCGGCGCTGGATGTAGCTGGTCGAGGCCTTGCGATCGCGCATCACCACCGCCACCGCCTGCTCATAGAGGCCGCCGCCCTCGCCGCCGCCCATCGCGCCCCTGTCGAACACCGCGCCATCCTCGCCGACGTCCCCCTCGTCCTCGTCGGTGGTGACGGCGTCGAGATAGTCCGGCTGGCCCTGCGTCTTCAGGTGCTCGACGACGCGCTCCACCTCCTGGTCGGAGACGAACGGCCCGTGCACGCGCGAGATGCGCCCGCCGCCGGCCATGTAGAGCATGTCGCCCTGGCCGAGCAGCTGCTCGGCGCCCATCTCGCCGAGGATGGTCCGCGAATCGATCTTGCTGGTCACCTGGAAGGAGATGCGGGTCGGGAAATTGGCCTTGATGGTGCCGGTGATGACGTCGACGCTCGGGCGCTGGGTGGCCATGATCAGGTGGATGCCGGCGGCGCGGGCCATCTGGGCGAGGCGCTGGATGGCGCCCTCGATGTCCTTGCCGGCGACCATCATCAGGTCGGCCATCTCGTCGACGACGATGACGATGTAGGGCAGCGGCGTGAGGTCCATCTCCTCGCGCTCATAGATCGCCTCGCCGGTCTCGCGGTCGAAGCCGGTCTGCACCGTGCGCACGATCTGCTCGCCCTTGGCCTGCGCCTCGAGGATGCGGGCGTTGAAGCCGTCAATGTTGCGCACGCCGACCTTCGACATCTTGCGGTAGCGCTCCTCCATCTCGCGCACCGCCCATTTCAGCGCCACCACCGCCTTCTTCGGGTCGGTGACGACAGGCGAGAGCAGATGCGGGATGCCGTCATAGACGGAAAGCTCCAGCATCTTCGGATCGATCAGGATCAGCCGGCACTGGTCCGGGCGGTGCCGGTACAGCAGCGACATGATCATGGTGTTGATGGCGACCGACTTGCCCGAGCCGGTGGTGCCGGCCACCAGCAGATGCGGCATGCGGGCGAGGTCGACGATCACCGGCTCGCCGCCGATAGTCTTGCCCAGCGCCAGCGCCAGCTTGTGCGCCGCCTCGCCGAAATCCTTGGCGGCGATGATCTCGCGCAGCAGCACCTTCTCGCGCTTGGGGTTGGGCAGCTCGATGCCGATGGCGTTCTTGCCGGGGATCACCGCCACGCGGGCGGAGACCGCGCTCATCGAGCGGGCGATGTCGTCGGCGAGGCCGATGACGCGGCTGGACTTGATGCCGGGCGCCGGCTCCAGCTCGTAGAGCGTCACCACCGGGCCGGGCCGGGCATTGACGATCGCGCCGCGCACCCCGAAATCGTCCAGCACGCTTTCGAGATCGCGGGCGTTCTGCTCCAGCGCCTCGTCGTCGAGCGCCGGGCCCAGGCGTGCCGGCGGCGGGCTGAGCAGGTCGAGGCCGGGATGGGCGTAGCGCAGCCGCTCCTCGTCGCGCTCGGCGCGGCCGCCGCGGATCGAGCGCAGCGGCGGCCGGCGGCCGGTACGGGTCTTCTCCGGCACCGGGTGCGCCGGGGGCAGGTCGTCATCCGGCGCATCGAGGAAGCCGGCCTCGTCGCGGTCGTCGGCATCCCACTCGCCGGCGTCTTCATCGTCCCCGCCGCGGAAGTTCGGCTCGCGGCGCGGTCCGCGCGGCGTCAGCTCATCCTCGTCCTCGATGCCGAAGAGCGAGCCGAGACGCGCCATCATGCCGCGACGGCGGCGCGGATAGAAGGTGCGCCCGGGCAGGATCCAGGCCTTCAGCGTCAGCCACCAATGGGCGAGGGCGCCCATGGACAGCAGCCCGAAGCGGGCCGGCTCGTCGTCCTCGAAGGCGCTGGCGTCGTCGTCCTCCTCCACTGCTTCCTGGCGCTTCAGGCCGACGCCGAAGGCGAGGGGCAGGGTCATCACCGCGCCGAACAGGCACAACGCCCCGGCGATCGTGTAGTCGAAGGAAGTCAGCCAGCCGGAGCGGATGAGCGAGGGCAGGATCAGCATCGCCTCGCCCAGCACGCCGCCGAGCCCGCTCGGCAGCGGCCAGGTGCCGAAGCGCGGCAGGCAGGCGGAAAATCCGGCCGCGAAGGCGGTTCCTGCGACGAGGGCGATGATCCGCGCCCGCATCCGGTGCGGCGGGCGATGCGTCAGCAGCCGCCAGCCCCACACGCCGACCGGCAGCACCACCGCGAGGCAGGCGACGCCGAACAGCTGCATCATCAGGTCGGCGACCACCGCACCCGGCACGCCGAGCAGATTGTGCGGCTCGGCGGCGCTGGAGCGCGACAGGCTGGGATCGTTGGCGGACCAGGTCGCCAGCGCCGCCAGCATCAGGCCGCACAGGCCGACGAGGACGAGGCCGCCGAGCTCGGCGGCGCGCCGGTGCAGCACGTTGCGCACTTCCTCCGGCAGCAGCCGGCGGCGGGCGCCGCGGCCACGCACCGAGGCGCCGGCCCGCGATCTCTGGGCCGGGCGCGGCGGTACGACGTCGGGGCTGGCGGCGCGAGGCTGTCCCTGCCGCGTCCGCGGCGTCCGGCCCGTCGACTGTGTCTGCCCGCCCATCATCCCGCCCCGCTCCCGCTTGCCACCCAAGGCCCGGCTCAGCTCAATCCGGCCACCACGCGCGGCAGCGCCGCCTGCGTGGTGGCGAGGTCCTGCACCAGTGCGAGGCGCAGATAACCCGCGCCCGGATTGCGTCCGTCGGCTTCCGAGCGGCACAGATAGCCGCCGGGGACGGTGCGCAGTCCCTCGCGCTGCCAGAGTCTTCGCGCCGCCGCCTCGCCGCCGCCGATGCCGGCGACGTCGAGCCACAGGAAGAAGCCGCCATCCGGCCGCTCATAGCCGAAGCGGCCGGCGAAGACCCGGTCGGCGATATCGAATTTGGCGCGGTAGAGAGCGCGGCTTTCCTCGACATGCGCCTCGTCGGCGAGGGCGGCGATGCCGACATGCTGCAGCGGCTCGGGAACCTGCGGCGCCGCCACGTTGCGCAGATCGGCGAAGGCGGCCATGAAGCCGGCGTCGCCGGCGCAGAAGCCGCAGCGCAGCCCCGGCAGGCTGGAGCGCTTGGAGAGCGAGTTGAACGTCACCACCCCGGCATAGTCGGGACCGGCGACTTCCAATATGCCGGTCGGCGGCGCGTCGCCGAGCCAGATTTCCGAATAGCACTCGTCGGCGAAGACGAGGATCTCGTGGGCGCGGGCGATCGCCACCAGCCGCTCGAGATAGGCCTTCGGCGCGATGGTGCCCTGCGGATTGGCCGGCGAGGCGAAATAGAGCGCGACGGTGCGGGCGAGCACGCGCGGATCCAGCGCATCAAGGTCGGGCAGCCAGCCGCCGGACGCGGGCAGCGGCAGCGGCACGCTCTCGCAGCCGGCCGCATCGGCGCCGGCGCCATAGGCGGCGTAGAACGGGTTGGGCAGCAGGATGGCCGGGCTGCCGGCGTCGGCGACCGCCTTCGCCTTGGCGGGGGAGACCAGCCGGCGGGCGAGGACGGCGGCGAGAAACAGCCCTTCGCGCGAGCCGTTGAGCACCAGGACCTCGCGCTCGGAATCGAGCGGGCGGGGCAGCGCGTAGCGGCGCCCGCACCATGCGGCGGCGGCGGCGCGGAATTCCGGCAGCCCCTTCCCGGCCGGGTAGCGGCCGAAGCCGTCGAGATGGGCGGCCAGCACCGTGCCGACGAAGGGCGGCGGCGCGTGGCGAGGTTCCCCCACCGCGAGGCTCAGCGGCGGCTTGCCCGGCTCGATGTCGGCCAGCAGCTCGCCGAGGCGGATGAAAGGCGAGCGCGCGGCCGGTCCCGGATCCGGCCGGGAGGCTTCCGGCGACGGCGGGCGATCATCGGTGACGTCGAACTTCGAGGCGGGCACGGGGGTCATGTCCATCATGGTTAGCGATTCAAGATAGCGCCGGCGGGTAAAGGCGCTCTTAACCATGACCACAGCAGGGCGGAGGCCGATCATCGCGCCGATCGACTGCCGCGACGTCGATTCGTGCGTGGGATGAGCGTGTGATGGCTCGCGAGGGGGGCGGCGTGTGGCGCCCCCGCGGATGATGGCCGCGCAGCCTGCTCCCGCGGCTCGGCGGGGAGCCTCGGGGCCGAGGTTGCGCGGACCAAAACGAAAACCCCGGCCGAAGCCGGGGTTGCGAGGCAGCCGAAGCTGGGGAAAAGCGGCGCGGGCAAGCAGACCGCGCCGGAACCGGTGTGCGGTCAGCTGTGGTAGGCGCGCTCGCCGTGCTCGACGATGTCGAGGCCTTCGCGCTCCTTCTCCACCGACGGACGCAGGCCGACGATGACGTCGACGACCTTGTAGAGGATCGCCGAGACCACGCCGCCCCACACGATGGTGACGGCGACGGCCTGGACCTGCACCCACACCTGGTGGCCCATCGCGTAGTCGGCGATGCCGGGGCCGCCGAGAGCGGGGGCGACGACGACGCCGGTGCCGATGGCGCCGACGATGCCGCCGATGCCGTGGACGCCGAACACGTCGAGGCTGTCGTCATAGCCCAGCGCGTTCTTCACCGTGGTGCAGAAGAAGAAGCAGACGATGGAGGCGACGAAGCCGAGCACGATCGCGCCGATCGGCCCGGAAAGGCCGGCGGCCGGGGTGATGGCGACGAGGCCGGCGACCATGCCGGAGATGGCGCCGAGCATCGAGGGCTTGCCCTTGGCCAGCCATTCGATCAGCGTCCAGCCGACGATGGCGCCGGCGGTGGCGACGAAGGTGTTCACCAGCGCCAGCGTGGTGCCGGCATTGGCTTCGAGGTTGGAGCCGGCGTTGAAGCCGAACCAGCCGACCCACAGGACGCTGGCGCCGACCATGGCGAAGGGCAGCGAGTGGGGAGGCATCAGCTCCTTGCCGAAGCCGGTGCGCTTGCCGACCAGCAGGCAGCCGACCAGGCCGGCGATACCGGCATTGATGTGCACCACGGTGCCGCCGGCGAAGTCGAGCGCGCCGAGGCCGAACAGGTAGCCCTCGGAGAACCACACCATGTGGGCGATCGGGTAGTAGACCAGCGTCACCCAGAGGATGCAGAACAGCAGGATGGCGGAGAACTTCATCCGCTCGGCGAAGGCGCCGATGATGAGGGCCGGGGTGATGGCCGAAAAGGTCATCTGGAACGCCATGAAGACGTATTCGGGAATCTTCACGCCCTTGGAGAAGGTGTCGGCGAGGCTCTCGGTGGTGACGCCGGCCAGGAACGCCTTCTCAAAGCCGCCGATGAAGGCGTTGCCCGAGGTGAAGGCGAGCGAGTAGCCGTAGAACACCCACAGCAGCATCATCACCGCGGCGATGACGGTGACCTGCATGAGCACCGACAGCATGTTCTTGGCGCGCACCAGGCCGCCATAGAACAGCGCCAGGCCGGGCACGGTCATGAACAGCACGAGGATGGTGGAGACCATCATCCAGGTGATGTCGCCCTTGTCCACTGTCACGGCGTCGGCCACCGCGTCGGTCGCCGGCGCTGCGGCCTCCTGCGCCAGGGCGGCAACGGCGAACAGCGCCGTCGTCGCCATCGCGGGAAGTCCCGCGCGCATCCAGTTCTTGATCGTCATGGGTTGAGTGCTCCGTCGGAAACGTACGATGTCGGGATCAATGGCGCGGGCTCAGAGGGCGTCGGCGTCGGTCTCGCCGGTGCGGATGCGCACGGCCTGGTCGATCGCGTAGACGAAGATCTTGCCGTCGCCGATCTGACCGGTCTTGGCCGAGGTGGAGATGGCGTCGATCACCTTCGCGACCTGGTCGGCGGCCACCGCCACCTCGATCTTGAGCTTCGGCAGGAAGCTCACCGCGTATTCGGCGCCGCGGTAAATCTCGGTATGGCCCTTCTGCCGGCCGTATCCCTTGACTTCCGTAACGGTCAGTCCGTGCACTCCGATACCGGTGAGCGCATCCCGGACCTCCTCAAGCTTGAAAGGCTTGATGATAGCCATGACGATCTTCATGGTTCCTGTCCCCGCTTGGCCCCGGATCGCAACACGCGGATCCCGGGCGTTTTCATGTCGGACTCGGCCAGGCGGGTTTCCCAACCCCAAGGACAAGCCGGCGGACAGGAATCAAGTCGCGTGCCAACCGTGGAGCGGCAACGCGTTGCGGGGCGATCGGCCCGCTGGGAGCGCGTGTGGCGTCGATGGTTGGGCGCCAAATGACATTATGGCAGGGTTGTGATGCTGCTTAATTCTTGATCTGTCGCGCTCGGCTGTTTCGGGGAGGCGCAAACCTTAAGCAGAATGTGCCTAAATAATGTGCTTTATGCTGCGGGAGCCGGTGTGACCGGGCGAATCAGCCCTTCCTGCGCCACCGAGGCGACCAGTCGCCCGGCCCGGTCGTAGATCAACCCGCGTGCCAAGCCCCGCGCGCCATGGGCGTTGGGGCTGTCCTGCACGTAGAGCAGCCAGTCGTCGGCCTTGAGCGGACGATGCAGCCACAGCGCATGGTCGAGGCTGGCGGCCTGGATGCGGTCGCCGAGCACGCTGGTGCCATGCACCACCGTGGTCGTCTCCAGCAGAGTCATGTCGGAAGCGTAGGCAAGCACCGCCCGGTGCAGGGCGGGGTCATCCGGCAGCACGCCGTCGGCGCGGAACCACACCTTCTGCTGCGGCTCGGTCGGCGGCGCCGCATGGCCGGCGGCGAGTCGCTGCAGCAGGTGCACCGGCCGCAATTCCACCGGCCGCGGCCGGGTCCAGTAGTTGCGCACCGAAGGCGCCAGCGAATCCAGCAGTTCCGCCGGAAGGTCGCGCGCCGAGGGAACCTCTTCCGGCGGCGGCACGCCCTCGGGCATGGCCATCTGGTGGTCGAGGCCTTCCTCGGCGATGTGGAAGGACACTGACATGATGAAGATCGGCCGTCCGTGCTGCACCGCCACCACCCGGCGTGTGGCGAAGCTGCGGCCCTCGCGGACCCGCTCCACCTGATAGACGATGGGAATCTGCGGGTCGCCGGCGAGGATGAAATAGGCGTGCATGGAGTGGGCGGTGGCGGTCTCCACCGTGCGCTGCGCCGCTACCAGCGCCTGGGCCAGCACCTGCCCGCCGAACACCCGGGTGCGGAACGGCCAGGATTCCGGCGGGTTGTGGCCACGGAACAGGTTGACCTCCAGCACCTCGAGATCGAGCAACTGGACGAGTTCGGCGATGGGCGTCATGTCCGCATTCCCCGCACGGTGTTCTTTGGTCGGTAGCTAAGGCATAAGAGGGCTCCGGTACAGTGCCACGAGGGAAGGGGCGTCATGCCGCAGCAAGCCGAACGCGCCCGGGTCAGCGGTTCCAGCGGGGCGAACTTCGATGCGGTCATCGCCGGCGGCGGGCTTGCGGGCCTGTCGCTGGCCCTCGCCCTGCGCCACGGGCTCGGCGATACGGCGCGGCTGGCGGTGGCCGACCCGGCCTTCGCTTCGCCCGCGCGACGCAGCACCGACATGCGCGCCTCCGCCTTCGCCGCCGGCGCCCGCCGGCTTTTGGAGACGGTCGGCGTGTGGGCGCGCGTGGCCGGCGACGCGCAGCCCATGCTCGCCATGGAGATCACCGATAGCCGGCTCGGCGACGCCGCCCGCCCGGTGTTCTTGCATTTCGACGGCGAGGTGGAGCCGGGCGAGCCCTTCGCCCATATGGTGCCGAACGCGCTGTTGCAGGACGCGCTGACCGAGGCCGTCCGGGCGGCGGGCATCGTGCGGCTGCCGGCAGGGGTGGAGGCTTATTCCGCCGGTCCGTCCGGCGTCTCGGCGACGCTGGGCGACGGCACGCGCGTCACCGCGGCGCTGCTCGCGGCCTGCGATGGCGGCCGCTCGCGGCTGCGCAGCCTCGCCGGCATCGCGACCGTCGGCTGGTCCTACCACCAGTCGGCCATCGTGATGACGGTCGGGCATGAGCGGCCGCATGAAGGCAAGGCGGTGGAGCATTTCCTGCCCGCCGGCCCGTTCGCCCGGCTGCCGCTCACCGGCAACCGCTCCTCGACCGTGTGGACCGAGGCGGATGCCGCGGCGCAGCGGCTGCTCGCGCTGCCGCGGGTGCTGCTGCTCGACGAGCTGGAGCAGCGATTCGGCCTCGAACTGGGGGCGCTGGAGATCCTCGACGAGCCGAAGGCGTTCCCGCTCGGCTTCCAGATGGCGCGGCGTTTCATCGCCGACCGGCTGGCCCTCGTCGGCGATGCCGCCCACACCATCCATCCGATTGCCGGCCAGGGCATCAATATGGGCCTGCGCGACGTGGCGGCGCTGGCGGAGGCGGTGACCGACGCCGCCCGGCTCGGGCTCGACATTGGCGGGCCGGACGTGCTGGAGCGCTACCAGCGCTGGCGCCGCTTCGACACCTTCTCCATGGGGGTGGCGACCGACGGGCTGAACCGGCTGTTCGGCCAGCGCTCGGATGTGCTGCGGCTGGCCCGCGACATCGGCATGGGCTTTGTCGATCGCCTGCCGGGGCTGAAGGCCCATCTCATTCGCGGCGCCGCCGGTCTCGGCGGCCAGCCGCCGCGCCTGCTCAGGGGCGAGGCGCTCTGAGGCGAAGGGCGGGAGGCCCGGCTTCAGCAGGCGCCCGGCCGGTTCAGCCCTTGGCGACTTCTTCCTCGGTCAGCGGCCGCGCCTCGTCGGCGAGCATGATCGGGATGCCGTCGCGGATCGGGTAGGCGAGGCGCGCCGCGCGGGAGATCAGCTCATGCGCGTGCCGGTCATAGTCCAGCGGCCCCTTGGTGACCGGGCAGACGAGGATTTCCAGCAGCTTGGGGTCGAGCTCATAGCCGGTGCGGTGGGGGGCGGTCTCGGTCATGTGTCGATTCCGTGACGTGTGCGATAGCGCGGGACGCCCGCTTATAGCCGACGCGGAGCGGCGTTATAGGGGGCGATCCTGACAATCGCGCGTCACCATGTCAGAAGAATGTGGCCGCCCCGTGCACGCGCCGCGGCGCGCCGCGCCGACCCCCTTTCCGCCACCGCGCGTTCCGGATCCGCCAACCGACTATGGACACAGCCTTTTTCGCCCTTGCCGACGAGCCGCGCCTGCCCGGCGAAACCGTGCAGCAATGGGTTTTCCGCCGATTGCGGCGATCGGTGATGAGCGGCCGCTTCCCGCCGGGCCAGGCGGTGACCATACGCGGCCTCGCCGAGGCGCTCGGCGTCTCCGCCATGCCGGTGCGCGAGGCCCTGCGGCGGCTGGTCGCCGAGCGGGCGCTGGTGTTGCTCGACAATCGGCGGGTGCGGGTGCCGGAGATGACGGCGCAGCGCTTCGACGAACTGTTCGCCGCCCGCACGCTGCTGGAGAGCGAAGCCGCCGCCCGCGCCTTGCCCTATGCCGATGACGGGTTCCGCCAACGCCTTGCCGCGCTCGACGGCCGGTCGGATGCGGCGTGGAAGCAAGGCGATATCGAGGCGATGATCGAGACCAATCTCGCCTTCCACGCCGCGCTCTACGGCACCCGCGGCGATTCGGTGCTGATGCCGCTGATCGAATCGGTGTGGCTGCAGATCGGTCCCTTCATGCGCCTCGCTCTGGCCGATCTGGAGGAGCATTACCGCGTCGACCGCCACCAGGAAGCGCTCGCGGCGCTGGCGGCAGGCGACGAGGCGGCGCTGCGTCGGGCGATCGAGGCCGATATCCGCGACGGCATCGGCCATCTGCGCGCCCAGCTCGGCTGAGCGACGGGGTTACTCCGCCGCCTTCAGCGCCCGTGCGGCCCGCCGCTCGGCCCGCAAGCGCGCCGCGGCGCCGAAGGCGGTGAACACGGCGGTCGACAACCTGTCGTCCCAGAAGCGCCATTCCGGATGCCACTGGATCGCCAGCGTGAAGCCCGGCGCATCGGTCACCCGGAACGCCTCGACCAGGCCGTCCTCGGCGCGCGCCTCCACCGTCAGCCCCGGCGCCAGCTGGTTGACGCCCTGACCATGCAGCGAATTCACCTTCCAGCGCGGCGCGCCGGCAAGGCTTTCGAGCAGTCCACCGGGCTCAAGCACCACATCGTGCACCGGCGCGTACTGGCCGGCGATGTCGAGGCTTGAATCCTCGCGATGGTCGAAATGGCCGGGCTGCTCATAGACTTTCTGGAACAGCGAGCCGCCCAGCGCGACGTTCATTTCCTGGAAGCCGCGGCAGACGCCGAACAGCGGCACGCCGCGCTCGATGGCGCCGCGGATCAGCGGGATCGACAAATCGTCGCGATGCGGATCGGAGGGCAGCGGCGGCTCATAGGGCGCGTCGCCATAGAGATGCGGCGCCACGTTGGACGGGCTGCCCGGCAGGAAGATGCCGTCGACGAGCTCGAAGATCTCGTCCAGCACCAGCCGCTCGGGCGCCATGGCGGCATCGACCGCCGAGACGGTGCCCGGCAGCAGCACCGGCAGCGCCTGCGCGCCGTTGGCAACGGCATAGATGTATTTCTCGGTGACGCCGTGAAGGACATGCCCGCCGGAAGCCTTCACGTCGCAGATGACGCCGATGACAGGACGCATTGTGATCACTTTCCCGGTTGGTGACCCAGATGTGGGATCGCCGCCCCGCTGCTGTCAACGGGTCCGTTGCATTCCTCCTGCCGGCGCCGCGGCGCACCGTGCCGCCCAGCGCAGCGGCTGCGATGGGGTCCGCCCGGCCGCTGCGGCCGTCTTCGCCGGTGTTTTTGACCGGTCGCTTGCTCCCGGCGGGCGGCTTTTGATACGACACCCTCGCCCGCTCCCCTGTTGCCGCGCGCATCCCGCCGCCGTGCGCAGGAGCCCGCATCAGGCCCTGTCGTCGACGGGGTCTGCAACCGGCGGGCTTGCCGAAGGATCCGACCATGCCCGCCCTGACGCCCGCCGAACTGTTCGCCCGCCTCGCCGAGCTCGGCATCGAGACCCGCACCGTGGAGCACCCGCCGGTGTTCACCGTGGCGGAATCGCAGGCGGTGATCGAGGCGCTGCCGGGCGGCCACACCAAGAATCTGTTCCTGAAGGACAAGAAGGGCAATCTGTTCCTCGTCGTCGTCGGGCAGGATGTGCCGGTCGACCTCAAGAGCCTGCACGGCCCGCTCGGTGCCGCCAGCCGCTTGTCGTTCGGCAGCGCCGAGTTGTTGGAGGAGGTGCTGGGGGTGAAGCCCGGTTCGGTCACCGCCTTCGGCCCGGTCAACGACACCGGCGGGCGGGTCGGGGTGATCATCGATGCCGGGCTGATGGAGCACGAGACCATCAACTGCCACCCGCTGGTCAATACCGCCACCACCAGCATTGCCCGCGACGATCTCGTCCGCTTCCTGCGCGCCACCGGCCACGAGCCGCGCATCCTTGCGGTGCCGCGCCGGCAGGAGGTCGATGCCGATGCCGCATCCGGCGCCGCCTGAACGGTTGCAATCGCCGCCTGACGGACCATTTTAGTCACCGACCGAATACCGATCCGTTCCGAGGACGCCACATGCTGCTCAACCAGTCCGCCCAACCGGCCCCGCAGGGCGCTGCGGCCGGTGACGACGTCATCATCGACACCACCACCCGCAGTTTCATGCAGGACGTGGTGGAGGAATCGAAGCGCCGCCCGGTGCTGGTCGATTTCTGGGCGCCGTGGTGCGGCCCCTGCAAGCAGCTCACCCCGGTGATCGAGAAGGTGGTGCGCGCCGCCAAGGGCAAGGTGCGCCTCGCCAAGATGAACACCGACGAGCATCCCTCCGTCGCCCAGCAGCTCGGCATCCAGTCGCTGCCGACCGTCTATGCCTTCGTCAACGGCCAGCCGGTCGACGGCTTCATGGGCGCCCAGCCGGAATCGCAGGTGCAGGCGCTGGTCGATCGCCTGGTGGCCGCCGCCGGCGGCGGGCCGGACCTCGCCGAGATCCTCGCCAGCGCCGATGCCGCCCTGGCCGAGGGCGACGCCGCCGGCGCCACCGAACTCTATGCCCATGTGCTGGCCGAAGAGCCGGAGAATGTGAAGGCGTTCGCCGGCATCGCCCGCGCCCATCTCGCCACCGGCGACCTCGCCCAGGCCAAGGCGACGCTGGAGCTGGTGCCGGCCGCCGGCGCCAATGACGCGGCGGTCGCCGCCGTCCGTGCCGCCATCGATCTGGAGGAGGCCGCGGCCGCCCTCGGCGACGTGAAGGAACTGGAGGCGAAGGTCGAGGCCAGCCCGAACGACCATCAGGCGCGCTTCGATCTCGCTCTCGCGCTCAACGCCCGTGGCAAGCGCGAAGAGGCGATCGACCAGCTGCTGACCATCGTGCGCAAGGACCGCAACTGGAACGAGGACGGCGCGCGCAAGCAACTGGTGCAGTTCTTCGAGGCCTGGGGCCCGGCCGACGAGATGACGGTGCTGGGCCGCCGCCGGCTTTCCTCCGTCCTGTTCGCCTGACGGCTGGCCCGGGACCGGGTCCAGTCCTCGTCTTTTCGCGTGAATGACGGCCGGCCCGCCGGGCCGGCGCTTCGGAGGGTTGATGGCGATCAATCGCCCCTATGGCGGGCCGGCGGAGCTTCCCTCCGTGGTGCCGCTTTTCCCGTTGGAAGGCGCGCTGCTGCTGCCGCGCTGCCAGCTGCCGCTCAATGTGTTCGAGCCGCGCTATCTCGCCATGATCGACGATGCGCTCAAGGGCGAGCGGATCATCGGCATCATCCAGCCGGTCCCGGCGCTGGTCACCACCGCCAGCCCGGCGCTGCAGGGCGTGGGCTGCCTCGGGCGCATCACCGAATTCGCCGAGAGCGGCGACGGGCGCTACATCATCACCCTCACCGGCGTCGCCCGCTTCCGCCTGGTCGAGGAAGTCACCGCCGCCACGCTTTATCGCCAGGCGCGGATCGGCTTTGCCGGTTACGAGGACGACTTCTCCCCCAATTTCGGCGCCGAGGCGGTGGATCGCGGGCGGCTGCTGAAGACGCTCGCCGCCTATCTCGACGCCAACCGGCTGGAAGCGGATTGGGAGAGCATCAAGGACGCGCCGAACGAGGCGCTGGTCAATGCGCTGGCGATGATGTCGCCGTTCGGCGCGCGCGAGAAGCAGGCGCTGCTGGAGGCGTCGGACCTCGCCGCCCGCGCGGAGATGCTGATCGCGGTGACCGAGATGGCGCTGGCCCGCGGTCCGGGCGGCGACAGCGAGACGCCGCTGCAATAATCATGTCCTGAATTCGCAAGGAAACGGCCGGATCCTCCATCCGGCCGTTTTTCGTATGTCGGGCGCTGGTGGCTGTCGTCACTCGGCTGCCATGGGCGGGCGCGGCATGGTGTGCAGCGTCGCGGCGGGTGCCGCAGCCGGGCCATGCTCCTCCGGCTCGTCGCGCGCGCCGATGAAGCGGCCGAAGAGGCGGGCGAGCAGGCGCCCGAGATCGTCCATCAAGGTGAACACCGCCGGCACGAACACCAGCGACAGCAGCGTCGAGGCCAGCAGGCCGCCGATAACCGCGATCGCCATCGGCGCGCGGAAATCCGACCCTTCGCCGAGCCCGATCGCCGAGGGCACCATGCCCGCCGCCATGGCGATGGTGGTCATCACGATCGGCTGCGCCCGCTTGCGGCCGGCCTCGATCAGCGCGGTGGTGCGATCCTGTCCGGACTTCACCGATTCGATGGCGAAATCCACCAGCAGGATGGCGTTCTTGGTAACGATGCCCATCAGCATGAGGAAGCCGATCACCACCGGCAGCGTCATGGCGTTGTTGGTGATCAGCAGCGCCACGAAGGCGCCGCCCACCGACAGCGGCAGCGCCACCAGGATGGTGATCGGCTGCAAGAGGTTGGCGAACAGCAGTACCAGCACCGCCAGCACCATCATCACCCCCGCCCCCATGGCGGTGGCGAAGCCGCCGAATACCTCGGCCATGATCTCGGCGTCGCCGGCCTCCTTGAGCGTCACGCCGGCCGGCAGGTTTTTCGCTCCCGGCAGCGCATAGACCTCGGCCAGCGCCTCGCCGAGCTGGGTGCCGGTGGCGAGGTCGGCCTCGATGGCGATGCGCCGGGCGCGATCATAGCGGTCGAGGCTGGTCGGCCCGGTGGCGAAGGAAATGTCGGCCACCGAATCGAGCGGCACCGCGGCGCCGGCGGCGGTGCGCACCTTGAGGGTGCGGAAGGTGGCGAGGTCGGCGCGGGCATTCTGGTCGAGCTGCACCCGGATCGGCACCTGCCGGTCGCCGGCGGAGAACTTGGCGAGGTTCTGCGAGATGTCGCCAATGGTGGCGATGCGCACCGTCTGGGCGATGTCGGCGACGGAGACGCCGAGCTGCGCCGCCTCGGCGAGGCGCGGCGTTACCCGCAGCTCCGGCCGCTCCAGCGCCGCCGAGGTCACCACATTGGTCAGCCCCTTCACGTCGGCGCGGATCTCGCGCTCCAGCTCCAGCGCCGCCTTTTCCACCGCCGCGCCGTCCGAGCCGGAGAGGATGATGGTGAATTCGCGCCCGCCGGGGCCGGCGCCGCCCGAGGCGCCGAAATTGAAGCGCAGATCGGGGATGCGGGCGATCTCGAGCTGCATCCGCGCCTCGAACTGCTTCTGGGTGTCGCTGCGCTCGCTCCGCGGCTTCAGGTTGACGATCATCGTCGCCTTGCGCACCTCGCCGGCGGCGCTCACCGGGCCGGCCGCCACGCCGCCGCCGCCGGTGGCGAACACGCTGGCCACCTCCGGCTGGTTCTCCAGCAGCACCGTTACCTCGTTCACCACCCGGCGGGTGGAATCCAGCGTCGAGCCCGGCGGCAGTTCCAGCGCCAGCACCGAGCGCGACACGTCGGCATTGGGGATGAAGCCGGAGGGCAGCAGGGTCGAGAGCCACATCGAGCCGATGAACAAGAGGATGCCGGCGGCGACGGTGACGAAACGGTGGCGCACGCTGGCGCGCAGCAGACGGACATAGACGCGCATCAGCGCGCTATCGGGCGTCTCGCGGTGGCCATGGTCGCGTAGGAAATACGCCGCCAGCATCGGGGTGAGCAGGCGCGCCACCAGCAGCGAGAACAGCACCGCGACGGCGACGGTGATGCCGAACTGGCGGAAATACTGCCCGGCAATGCCGCCCATGAAGCTCACCGGGGCGAACACCGCGACGATGGTCAGCGTGGTCGCCACCACCGCGAGGCCGATCTCGTCGGCGGCGTCGATGGCGGCACGGTAGGCCGATTTGCCCATGCGCATGTGGCGCACGATGTTTTCGATCTCGACGATGGCGTCGTCGACCAGGATGCCGGTCACCAGCGTCACCGCCAGCAGGCTCACGCCGTTCAGCGAGAAGCCGAGCATGTCCATCACCCAGAAGGTGGGCAGGATGGAGAGCGGGATGGCGGTGGCGGAGATGATGGTCGCCCGCCAGTCGCGCAGGAACAGCAGCACCACGATGATGGCGAGCACCGCGCCCTCGATCAGCGTATGCATCGCCGAGGTATAGTCGGCCTCGGTATAGCGCACCATCGAATCGATCATGGTGATGGTTGCCTCGGGATGCGCCGCCTCCAGCTGGCGCAGCGCCTCCTCCACCCGGTTGGCGACGTCGACATCCGAGAAGCCCTTGGCGCGGTAGATGCCGAAGGCGACCACCGGCTTGCCGTCCAGCTGGGCGAAGATGCGCGGCTCGGCGGCGCCATCGGTGACGGTGGCGAGGTCGGCCAGCCGCACCTGCCGTGACGAGGTGGTGGCGGTCGCAGGCAGCGAGATGCGGGTCTCGGCCAGGTCGGCGACGGTCAGCGCGCCGCCCAGCGTGCGCACGGACTGCTCCTGGGTGCCGATTTCGCCGCGGCCGCCGGCGAGATCGACATTGGTGGCGACCAGCTGGCGGTTGACGTCGGCGGCGGTCACGCCCAGCGCGGCGAGCTTGTCCGGATTGAGCGAGATGCGGATCTCGCGGTCGACACCGCCCTCGCGCTTCACCTGCGCGACGCCCCGTACGCCTTGCAGGGCGCGGATCACCGTGTCGTCGACGAACCAGGAGAGTTCGTCCGGCGTCATCTGCGGCGCCGAGGCGGCATAGGTGACGATGGCCATGCCTTCGACATCGACGCGCCGGATCAGCGGTTCCTCGATATCCTGCGGCAGTTCCGAGCGAATGCCGGTCACCGCGTCGCGCACGTCGTTCACCGCGCGGTCGACCTGGGTTTCCAGCTGGAATTCCACCGTGGTCACCGAAGCACCCTCGGTGATGGAGGAGGTGATGTGCTTCACCCCCTGGGTGCCGGCGATGGCGGTTTCGATCCGCTTGGTCACCTGGGTTTCCAGCTCGCTCGGGGCGGCGCCGGGCTGGGTGACGGTGACGGTGACGATCGGCACGTCGATGTTCGGCATGCGCGTCACCGGCAGCCGGTCGAACGTGTAGAGGCCGAGCGCGGTCAGCACCACGAACAGCACGATCGAGGGGATAGGCGAGCGGATCGACCAGGCGGAGATATTGAGCGCCATCACACGCCGCCTTTCGCCTCGGCGAGCGGCACCGGGCTCACCCGGTCGCCGTCGCGCAGGAACCCGCCGGCGCGGGCGACCACGCTCTCGCCGTCCTTCATGCCCTCGGTGATCTCGACGAAGCCTTCGCCCATCAGACCGGTCTTCACCGGACGCCGCTGCACGGTGTCGTGCTCGACCACCAGCACGAAGGCGCCGTCCTTGTCGAACTGTACCGCCGAGAGCGGCAAAGCGAGGCCGGTATGGCGGGCGAGCTCGATGTCGCCGCGGGCATAGGCGCCGGGCCGCAGCCGCGGATCGTCGGGCAGGGCGACGGCGACGCGGGCGAGGCGGGTGCTCGCATCCACCTTGGCGCCGACCAGGCGGACCTTGGCGCTGAACGGCTGGCTGAATCCCGCCGGCGTCACCTCGACCGGCAGGCCGGGCCTGATGCGCGGCAGCGCCGATTCCGGCACCTCGGCATCGAGATCGATGGCGCCGTCGCGGACGATGCGGAACAAGGGTTCGGTGTTGGCCGAGAGCACGATGGCGCCGAGGCGCGCCGCGCGCGCCGATACGATGCCGGCTTCCGGCGCCCGGATCTCGGTGCGGGCGAGCCGCACCTCGAGCTCGTCGCGATTGGCCTTGATCTGGGCGGCGTCCGCCTCGGCGGCGGTGACCACCTCCCGCGCGGCCGCCACCTGCGCCGTGGCGACCCGCGCCGCGCGTTCGCGCTGGTCCAGCACTTCCTGCGAGGTGGCCCCGGTCTTGATCAGGGTGCGGGCGCGCTCCACCGCCGCCTGCGCCTCGATGAGCTGGGCATTCGCCTGTTCCAGCGCCGCCTTCTGCTGGGCGATGGCGGCCTGCGCCTTGGCGGCATTGGCGGTGTTCTGGGCGAGCAGCGTCTCCAGCATGTCGCGCGATAGCCGGGCGAGTACAGCGCCTTTCTCGACGCGGTCGCCCTCTTCCACCAGGATGTCGGTGATGCGCAGGCCGTCGATTTCCGGCCCGACCATGATCTCCTCGCGGGCGGCGAGCGTGCCGGTCACCGGCAGGCGCTCCACCACCTCGCGGGGCGAAGCCGGCACCACGCTGACCGTGACGCCGCGCGCCGCCTGCGGCTCGGGGGCGGTCGTCGCCTGCGCCGGGTCGGCCACGCCGAGCCTGAGGCCGAAGGGGATGCGGTCGCGCAGCGCATAGCCGCCGACCCCCACCACGAGGACGGTCATCGCAAGGGCGAGAATTACTCGTCCGCGCAGGCTGGAAGGAGCGAGCTTCATGTCGGGTCGACCGTGCTGGATTTGGCGGGGGCGAGCATGCGGGCGATGAGATCGCCGAAGCCGGGCATCATGGCGGCGAGCGGCAGGTCCGGCTGCAGGCGCCGGCGCAGCAGCAGCCCGTCGCCGATGGCGTCGATCAGCGTCATGGCGGTCTCGGGGTCGATGTCCGCGTCGATCTCGCCGCGCTTCTGGCCGGCGAGGAAGGCGTCGCGGATGGCATTGCCCATCTCCTCGTCAGCCTCGTCGAACTTGACCTTGAGCCGGGGATTGCGCGCGGCCTCGGCGGCGATCTCCGGCCCGAGATCGGCGCACACCATCGGCATCGCGCCGGAGAACAGCGCCTGACCCATGGCGGTGAGGCCGGCGGCGAAGCTGGGCGCGCCGTGGAGCAGTTCGAGCATCTTCATGCGGGCGCTGCGCTCCTCCTCGACGATGGCGATGATGATCGCCTCCTTGGAGGGGAAATGGCGGTAGAGCCCGCCTGGGCTCATCTCCGCCTCGGCGCAGATCTCCTGCATGCTGGTGGCGTGAAAGCCGGCGCGGGTGAAGCAGGCGATGGCGGCATCGAGCACCCGCCGGCGCGGATCGGCCTTGCGCGGCCGTGCCGCCGGCTTGTGCGGCGGCACGAGGACCTCGGCAGGCTTCTCGGCGCGGGTTGCGGTAGTGGACGCGGCGGCCATGCGATGATCCAGTTGGGAAGGCCCGCGACAAGGCCTTTCGGAATGAGAGCGAACGTTCGCTCTCATTATGTCGAGAGGCGAAAAAGATCAAGAACGAACGTTCGTTCGCAAATACCCTTGCGTAAGACGATGGTGGAAATGCGGCGCGGCAGGGAGCGGCTTGCCGGCTCTCGCGGCGTCCCTGCCGCCGCTCAGCGCGCCGGCCCAGCCACCACCGGCGCGAAGGTTTCCACCACCCGCTCATAGACCGCGCGCTTGAAGGGGATGATCAGCCCGGGGGTGTTGTCGAGCCGCTCCCAGCGCCAGGCGGCGAATTCCGGCTTGTGCTTGCCGCCGCCGGGTCGCAGCACGTCGATCTCGCTGTCGGGGCCGGTGAAGCGCAGCGCCACCCATTTCTGCATCTGGCCGCGATAGCGTCCCTTCCACGCCTTGCGGGCAAGCGGTTCGGGCAGATCATAGGCGAACCAGTCCGGCGCCACCGCCAGCGGCGCCACCGAGCGGACGCTGGTCTCCTCATAGAGCTCGCGCAGCGCCGCCTCCTCGGGGCTTTCGCCCTCGTCGATACCGCCCTGCGGCATCTGCCAGCCATGGCCGGAATCGACCGGCTCGTTGCCGCTGTCGGTGCGGCGGCCGAGGAACACCAGCCCGTCGCGGTTGACGAGCACGACGCCGACGCAGGGGCGATAGGGAAGCTGTTCGAAGGGTGTCATCGCAGGGCCGGATCGCAGGACATCACGCGGCATCGGTGCCGCCCGCCGATCATAAGCGCAGGCGATGACGGATCGTAGGCCCGGATGAATTTATGCTTACCGGGCCGGGAGCCAGCGCGCCGCACCAGAAGGACTCGTCAATGCCGGCGACAGTTCATCTGCCGGCGGCATTGACAGGCGTGCCGCCGCGCGGGTCCCCTGTCGGCAGCGGACGGACGGGAGGCCGGCATGGCGGCGGGGTTGGATGTCGGCTTCACCGAGGGTGTGTTCACCGATGCGGCCCGGCCGCATTGGTCGGGCGAGGGTGCGCGCCCGATACGCTGGTCGGCCTGGTATCCGACCGATGATGCCATGGCCGAGGCGCCGCCTCCGGAGGTCGATGTCGGCGACGGCGTGCCGGCGGCCACGTTCCGGTCGCTGCCGCTGCGCCGCCATGCCCGACTCGCGACGCGGGCCGGCGCGCTGCCGCTGGTGCTGCTCTCGCACGGCACCGGCGGCACGGTCGCCGGGCTGGGCTGGCTGGCGCACCGGCTGGCGGCGCGCGGGCTTGTCGTCGCCGGCGTCGATCATCACGGCAACACCGCCCGCGAGGCCTATCGGCCGGAGGGCTTCCTGTGCTGGTGGGAGCGTGCCGGCGACCTCACGCGGCTCGCCGATCATCTCCTCGCCGATCCGCGGTTCGCCGGTCGTCTCGATGCCAACCGCTTCCATGTCGCCGGCTTCTCGCTCGGCGGCCATGCGGCGCTGGCGCTGCTCGGCGCGATCACCGAAGTTCCGCGCTTCGCCAGCTGGGCCGCCGGCCAGTCTCTCGGGCGCGGCCCGCGCGAATTCCCCGATCTCGCCGATCGCATCGCGCCGCTGCTGGCGGAGAGCCCGGCCTTCCGCACCTCGTGGCAGCGCCAGTCGCTGTGCTTCCGCGATCCGCGCATCCGCTCCGCGCTGGTGATGGCGCCGGCGCCGACCGTGCGCGGCTTCACCCCCGA
The DNA here is from genome assembly GCF_031456575.1 of Ancylobacter sp. 3268. Lineage (NCBI taxonomy): Bacteria > Pseudomonadati > Pseudomonadota > Alphaproteobacteria > Hyphomicrobiales > Xanthobacteraceae > Ancylobacter > Ancylobacter sp. 3268. The sequence continues at coordinate 160,478 of NZ_JAVDUX010000005.1, read as the reverse complement.
CAGCCTCGCAGCCGTCGACGTGCCGGTGCTGCTGACCGTCGGCGGCGCCGATCGCGAGGCGCCTGCCGAGGCCGGGGCCGGCTGGCTGCACGGCCTCATCCCGGCGAGCCGCCTGGTGCCGCTTGGAGCCGATATCGGCCACTATGTGTTTCTGGGCGAATGCACGCCGGAGGCCTGTCGCGCCGAGCCGGCGATCTGCATCGACGCGCCGGGCATCGACCGCGCGGCGATTCACGCCCGCGTCGCGGCGCTGGCGCTGGATCTGTTCGCGCCGGCCGGCCGCTGACCGATGCCGGGTGATCGCAGGGGGATCGAGCAATTCCCGTGGAGTCCGATCCACCGGAATTGCGCCAGCTCATTGTTTCTGCGCGCTTCTGCTTCAGCGCGCCACGACTAGCGCGCCACGACGGGGGCACCGCCCGGCGGCAGCACTTCCACCACTTCGCGCAGGCCGGTGGCCGCATCCATCAGGGTGAAGGCGCCGGGGCCCGGCCCGTCGTCGATCGGCGAGGCCGGGCGCAGCATCGGCGCATCCGCCGCTACCGCCGCATTTTCATGCTCGAAACTGCCGCCGAGCAGCGGGTCGCCGGCAGGCGCCGTCGACGGGGCTTCGCCCCGCAGCATCAGCCAGGCCGAGGCGACGGCGACGATGGCCAGTCCCGCGAGGCCGAAAATCGCCACCGCGGCGCGATTGAGGTCGCTGTCGCGTCCAAGATCGCGCCCGAGCGGCTCCTCGACCTCGGTCAGGATGTTCGGCGGAAAGGCCGGCGCGGCAGCCGGCGGCGGGCGAAGCATCATCATGCAGCTCTTCTCGAACCCGACCAAGGCAGCATCGCGGCAAGCCAAGTCACCGAAGCGGAAAAAGCGAGTGGATACACGATGTTTCGCGTCCGTTGCCCGAATGTCACACCCGGCATCGGGCCATGCGGGGCGCGGCCGCGTGATCCCCGTGCCGGACGAGGGAACCGGGGGCGGCCCCCAGCAAAAAGAAACCCCGCCTCGCGGCGGGGTTCGGGTCGTGTCGGGGACGTCCGTCCGTTGCCGGCCGGATTGGGTCAGTTCGGCACCGCGGCCTTGGGATCGGCTGGGTAGGCGGCGTTCTTCTGCACGCCGTGCATCAGGTCGATCGCCAGCTTCAGCTGGGTGTCGTCCTTCGGATCCGGCGGCACATAGGCCGGCGAGCCGGTCTTCTCGTCGTCGCCGTTCTTCAGGTGGCCCTTTAGCGACGCTTCGCCGCGGGTGGTTTCCACCCCGGCCGCCTCGGCCTTTTCCTTCACTTCCTGCGGCACGTCCTGCACCAGCTCGATGTCGGGCGAGATGCCCTTGGCCTGGATCGAACGGCCCGACGGCGTGTAGTAGCGCGCCGTGGTCAGCTTGATCGCCGCATTGCCGGAGACCGGGATCACCGTCTGCACCGAGCCCTTGCCGAAGGACAGCGAGCCGAGGATGGTGGCCCGCTTGTGGTCCTGCAGCGCGCCGGCGACGATCTCCGACGCCGAGGCCGAGCCGCCATTGACCAGCACGATCACCGGCTTGCCCTTGGCGAGGTCGCCCGGCCGGGCGTTGCGGCGCTCGATCTCGTCGGCGTTGCGGCCGCGGGTGGAGACGATCTCGCCGCGGTCGAGGAAGGTGTCGGACACCTCGATCGCCTGGTCGAGCAGGCCGCCCGGATTGTTGCGCAGGTCGATGATATAGCCCTTGAGCTTGTCTTCGCCGATCTGCTTGGCCAGGTCGTCCATCGCCTTCTTCAGCCCCTCGGCGGTGTTCTCGCTGAAGGAGGTGATGCGGATATAGGCGATGTCGTCCTGCTCGACGCGCGAGCGCACCGACTTGATGTTGATGATGTCGCGGGTCAGCGTCAGCTCGAGCGGCTTGTCCTGGCCCTTGCGGATGACGGTGAGCTTGATCGGCGTGGCGACGGCGCCGCGCATCTTCTCGACCGCCTGGCTGAGCGTCATGCCCTTGACGTCCTCGTCGTCCAGCTTGGCGATCAGGTCGCCGGCCTGGACGCCGGCCTTGGCGGCCGGGGTGTCGTCGATGGGCGCGACGACCTTCACCAGGCCATCCTCCATGGTGACCTCGATGCCGAGCCCGCCGAACTGGCCGCGGGTCTGCACCTGCATGTCGCGGAAGTCCTTCGCGTCCATGTAGGTGGAATGCGGGTCGAGCGAGGCGAGCATGCCGTTGATCGCCGCCTCGACCAGCTTGGCGTCGTCCGGCTTCTCGACATAGTCGGCGCGCACGCGCTCGAACACGTCGCCGAACAGGTTCAGCTGGCGGTAGGTGTCGGAGGCCGCCGCCATCGCCGTGGCCGGCTCGAGCAGCAGGCGGGGCTGCGCAGCGCCAACGGCAACGATGGCGCCGACCGCCGCGCCCATCAGAAATACAGACGTCCTACGCATCATCCGCGTGCCTTCTCGCTCTCGCTCGTCACCCACCAGGGGGTCGGGTCAATCGAAATTCCATCCTTGCGGAACTCGACATAGAGAATGGGTTGGGCGGTTCCAAGGCCGACCGAGGACACCAATTGGGGGCCGTCGCCCATCACCCCCACCGGCTCTCCGGACAATACGAACTGTCCCAACTCGACCGTTATCCTATCCATACCGGCCAAGAGAATATGGTAGCCGCCGCCGGCATTGATGATCAATAGTTGTCCGTAGGAGCGGAACGGCCCGGCATAGACCACCCAGCCGTCGCTCGGCGCCGCCACCTGCGCCTGCCGGCGGGTGCCGAAGGACGTGCCCTTCTCGGCGCCGCCATAGCCATCCTCGGCCCCGAAATTCTTCAGTATGTTGCCGCTCACCGGCAGCGGCAGCAGCCCCCTGGCCTCGGAAAACGCCACGCCGGGCGTCATCCGTCCGGGGTTGCTCAGCGCCGCCAGGCGTTGCGCCGAGGTCTGATCCGTCTTGTTTGCCAAAGCCTTGGCGGCGTCGGCCGCCTTGCGGGCGGCGGCGATCTCGGTCTCCATGCGCTTGAGCAGATCACGGACATTGCTGGCCTCGGCGGCGAAGGCGGCGGCCCGCTCGCGCTCGGCGGCCAGCGCCGTCTCGCTGCGCTCGACCGAGCTCTGGCGCTGGGCGATCAGGGCGGCGGTGCGGCGGCGCTGCTCACCCAGCGTGGCCTTCAATTCTGCGAGAGCGTCGCGCTCGGCCGCCACCTCCTTGCGCACCCGTTCCTGGGCGGCGAGCTCGCTGGCGAGCAGTTCGGTCTCGGCCTTCAACTCGGGCAGCACCGCGCCGAGCAGCATCGCCGAGCGTACCGATTGCAGCGCGTCGTCCGGCCGCACCAGCAGGGCCGGCGGCGGGTGGGTGCCGAGCCGGGCGAGGCCGCCCAGCACCTCGGCCATCTCGTCCCGGCGCGAATCCAGTGATTCGCGGATATCGGCCTCCTCGCGCTCGAGGGCGACGAGGCGCTGCTCGCTGGTGTCGAGCTTTTCCTCCACCTCGCGCACCCGGGTGGCGGTGTCGATCAGCGCGGCGTTCAGCTTGGCGCGGTCGCCCTTCAGGGCCTCGATCTCGCCGGCGAGCCGCTCCTGCTCGGCGGTGCTGCCCTGCAGGTCGGTCTCGAGCTGCTCCATGCGCTGCTTCTGCTGCGCCCGCGCCGCCGCACCGCCGGTGGCCGGCGCGGTGCGGGGCGCGGCAGGGGTGGCCTGGCGATCGGGCGGCCGGCCGGCCGGCGGCTGGGCTTCCTGAACGTTTTGGCTTTCCTGAACTTCCTGGGTTTCTTGAATCTCCTGCGGCGCGAAGGACCGCAGCTGTTCCGCCTCCTGTCCGCGCGCCGGCACCGCGGTCGTCGCGGCGGCGAGCGCGAGCGCCAGCAGCGCCGCCATGGGATGGCGGACGCGCAGGCGCGGGGAGGTATCGCGGGCAGATGCGGGCATCGGGTGAGCAGAGCGGCAAGCTGGTTAACGCGCGCTTAACCGATGGCGGCCGTTTCCCCGCAATCCCCGTTCATCCCTTGTGGTAGGGGTGGCCGGCGAGAATGGTGGTCGCCCGGTAGAGCTGTTCCGCCAGCATCACACGAACCAGCTGATGCGGAAAGGTGGCGCGGCCGAAGGCCAGCAGCTTGTCGGCGCGGGCGCGCACCGGCGGGCTCAGCCCGTCGGCGCCGCCGATCAGCAGCACGAGCGCGCGGGTGCCGCGATCGCGCCGCGCCGCCAGGTCCCCGGCGATCTCTTCGGAGGAAATCTGCGCGCCGCGTGGATCGAGCGCGACCACGGCCGCCCCTTCGGGCAGGGCGGCGAGGATGGCGGCGCCTTCTTCCGCCATGCGGTCGTCCGGCCGGCGCGCCGCGCTTTCGCCGATCTCGACGATGTCGGGGCCCGAGAGCCCGAGCGCCCGGGCGCCCTTGGCGGTACGGTCGATGTAGCGGGCGCACAGTTCACGTTCGGGACCGGCCTTCAGCCGGCCCACGGCGACAATCAACAGACGCACCCGCCAAGGCCCCGGGGTCAGCCGCGCGGGGATTTGGCCGATGTGGCTCCGGCAGCGTCGGGACGCCCGCCCGCCCACATCTTCTCGATGTTGTAGAACGACCTCACCTCGGGCTGGAAGAGGTGGACGATCACGTCGCTGGCGTCGATCAGCACCCAGTCGCAGGCCGGCTGGCCCTCGACGCGGATGCCCTTGACGCCGCGCTGCTTCAGCGCCTCGACGAGATGTTCGGCGAGGGCGCCGACGTGACGCTGCGAACGGCCGGACGCCACCACCATGTGATCGGCGATGGTGGTCTTGCCGCGCAGGTCGATGGAAATGACGTCCTCTGCCTTGTCGTCGTCGAGACGGGCGAGAACGAGGGCCAGGATCTCGTCGGCGTCGTAACGCGCTTCGGAGACCGGGGCAGCGGCCGGGCTGGTGGGGGCGGCTGCGGAAAGCGCCAAGCTGGACAGGGGTCCGAATCCTCTCATGATGGCATCACGGGAGGCTTTTCCCCGCCGTCAATGCTTCCTTAAGATATCGCGGAATGCCCCGTCTTTTCAAGCTTTGCCGATATTCTCGCCATATTGCGCCGCACGCGGGGCCATGGATGCGTCATCCGGCGCCGGTCCATGCGGCAGGTTGCTGCCGGCGCGCGAGCGCAGCGCGGTGGAGGAGAGCGGCGATTTCAGGCCGTGCAGGAACATCCAGGCCGGCGCCGGCGTGTCCGCCAGCCGGCCCGCCAGCCGCTCGTCGAGCCGCCAGCGCCCCAGCGCCCGCGCCGCGGGCGCGGCGGTGGCGTTGAGGCTCAGGCCGGCGCGGTCGATCACCGCGATCGGCACCAGGGCGGCGATGTCGCGCCAGCGCTGCCAGCGGTGGAAGCTGGCGAGATTATCGGCACCCATCAGCCAGACGAAGCGCACGCCGGGGCGGCGGCGGACCAGCTCGGCCACGGTGTCGTGGCTGAAGCGGGTGCCGAGCCCGGCTTCGAGCCCGGTCGGCACCAGCGCCGGATGATCGGCCACCGCGCGGGCGAGCGCCAGCCGCTCGGCGAGCGGCGGCAGGCCGTTATTGTCCTTCAGGGGGTTGCCGGGGGTAACCAGCCACCACACCCGGTCGAGCCCGAGCTTCTTCAGCGCCAGCAGGCTGGCGGCGCGATGGGCGGCGTGCGGCGGGTTGAACGAGCCGCCATAAAGGCCGATCCGCATGCCCGGCGCCGAGGGCGGGATGCGCCGTTCGGCGGGCGGCACGTCCGGGGTCGCGTCGAATGTCACGGCCTGATCTGGCCGGTGCCGCGCACCCGGTACTTGAACGAGGTCAGCTGCTCGGCGCCGACCGGCCCGCGCGCATGCATGCGCCCGGTGGCGATGCCGATCTCGCCGCCGAAGCCGAACTCGCCGCCATCGGCGAACTGGGTCGAGGCGTTGTGCACCACGATCGCCGAATCCACCTCGGCGAGGAAGCGCTCCGCCGCCATCGGATCCTCGGTGAGGATGGCGTCGGTGTGGTGCGAGCCGTGCGTCTCGATATGGTCGATGGCGGCGTTGAGACCGTCCACCACCTTGGCCGCGATCACCGCGTCGAGATACTCGGTATCCCAGTCCTCTTCGGTGGCCGGCTTCACCCGCGCATCGACGGCCTGGGTCGCGGCGTCGCCGCGCACCTCGCAGCCGGCATCGAGCAGCATGGTGACCAGCGGGGCCAGGAAGCGTTCCGCCCCGGCGCGGTCGACCAGCAGCGTCTCGGCGGAGCCGCAGACGCTGGTGCGCCGCAGCTTGGCGTTCTTCACCACGGTCAGCGCCTTGTCGAGATCGGCGGCCTTGTCGACATAGATGTGCACCAGGCCTTCCAGATGCGCGAACACCGGCACTCGCGCCTCGCTCTGCACGCGGGCGACCAGGCTCTTGCCGCCGCGCGGCACGATGACGTCGATGGTGCCGTCGAGCCCGGACAGCATCTCGCCCACGGCGGCCCGGTCACGGGTCGGCACCAGCTGGATGGCATCGGCGGGCAGGCCGGCCGAGATGAGCCCCTTCACCATCGCCTCGTGGATGGCGCGGCTGGAGTGGAAGCTGTCCGAGCCGCCGCGCAGGATCACCGCATTGCCGGCCTTGAGGCACAGGCTGCCGGCATCGGCGGTGACGTTGGGGCGGCTCTCATAGATCACCCCGACCACGCCGAGCGGCGTGCGCACCCGCTCCAGCCGCAGCCCGTTCGGCCGCTCCCAGCTTTCCGTGACCTTGCCGACCGGGTCGGGCAGGGCGGCGATCTCGGCGACGCCGGCGGCGGTGGCCTCCAGCCGCGCCGGGGTCAGCGTCAGCCGGTCGATCAGCGATTCCGAGAGGCCGGCGGCGCGGGCGCGCGCCACGTCCTCCTCATTGGCGGCGAGGATGGCATCGGCATCGGCGCGGATCGCCGCCGCCGCCGCCCTGAGCGCCGCTTCCTTCACCGGTGCCGGGGCGAGGGCGAGCTTGCGGGCGCTGGCGCGGGCGCGGGCTCCCAGCGCGCGCATCAGCGCCGGCACGTCGCCCACCGGCAGCACGCGCGATGCGTCGGCAGTGGCGGTGGAGCGGAGCGGGGAGAGGGCGGTGGACATGTCACTCACTCGTCGGCTTTTCGGGCGTGCCTGCGCTCGAACGGATCTGAATAGGGCGACCTGTCTACCACAGCGGGGGCGGCAGGGGCCAAAGCGAAAATCGCGGCGGGCGCGACGGCGCCGAAAGGACGATCACGGCACGGTCGGCGGGGGGCTCAGCGAATCGGTCAGCCATATTGGCATTGCGGTCCGAAAGGAGCCCGGCCCTACGTCATTAGGCTTCTTGCTAGCCGGTAAGCGCGGCCTTATTGTGCACGTACAGGTTGTGGCGACGGAGCCCGCCAGATGTCCGGCATGTTGGATTGGGTCCGCAGATGGTCGTCACCGTCCCTGCGCCCGCTGCATGTCGTGCAGGACCGGCCGTCGTGGGAGCGCTTCCTGGCGTCGCCTCCGGCGCAGAAAAGCGAGCGTTTCGATCGTGAGCTGATCGCCCGGCATGCCGATCAGCGGGAATGGACGTTTCCGGGCTACTCCAGGCCCGCGGGTCAGTCCGTGGAATTCATCGTCGACCTGCTGTGGGGCGGACGTGAGGCGGACGGCGTCTGCATCCCCAATCTGCGGGAGCGGCTGGTCTGCCCCGTTACGCAGCTCAACAATCGCCAGAGGTTGATCGCCACGCTGGCCCGCGAGGCGATCGAGCGCGCGCGCCAGCCGCTCGACGTGTATTTCATGGAGGAGATCACGCCGATCTTCGCGTGGTCGCGCGCCACCATCAGAAACATCCGCTCGCTTGCAGGGAGCGAATATCTCGGCCCGGACCATCCCCCGGGTGCCGTGGTCAATGGCCTGCATCACGAGGATATCCATCGGCTGAGTTTTTCGGACGGCTCGCTGGATCTCATCGTCAGCAACGAAGTGTTCGAACACATTCCTTCACCCCGGCAGGCGTTTCGCGAATGCCGGCGGGTGCTGCGGCGGGGCGGGGAAATGATAATGACCACGCCGTTCTTTCCGAGCCATGACGCCAGCGTCTGTCGTGCCCGGATCGGCGAGGCGGGGGTGGAGCATCTGCATCCGCCCGTCTATCACGGCAACCCGGTGTCCGAGGAAGGTTCGCTCGTCTTCCATGATTTCGGGTGGGACATTCTCGACATGTCCCGCGAGGCTGGTTTTTCCGGGAACCGGCTCGAAATCTATCACGCGCCGGCCTTCGGCCATCTCACCATGCTCAGCGTGTTCCGCTTCGCGGCGTAAGGCTGCCGTCCCGGCTTGCGGTGCGTCAATCGGCATTCCCCCCTTGCCATTTCCGCTCCGACATCCGATGTCGTGCGGAGCATCGCGCCACCATCCCGGGAGACACGAGCATTTTCCTGCGTGCCTACGATATTGGCTGGGATGCGTTCTGGCGCTTCGTCGAGGATGATGGTTGGGCGATCGCCAGCCACATCGCGCTGTCGGCGTTGATGTCGCTGTTCCCCTTCCTCATCTTCGTCACCGCGCTGGCCGCCTTCTTCGATTTCCAGGACCTTGCCAAGGAGACGGTGCAGCTGATGCTGGAGGCGTGGCCCTCGCAGGTCGCCGCGCCGATCGGCCGGGAGATCTCCTCGGTGCTCACCCATGTGCGCACCGATGCGCTCACCGTCGGCGTGGTGCTGGCGATCTACTTCTCCTCCAACGGCATAGAGAGCCTGCGCATCGGCCTCAACCGCGCCTATGGCGTGAAGGAGATGCGTTCCTGGTACTGGCTGCGCCTCGAATCCATCGGCTATGTGCTGGTCGGTGCCGCCGGGCTGCTGGCGCTGTCGTTCCTGGTGGTGCTCGGCCCGGTGCTGTGGTTCGGGGTGGTGCGCTTCGTGCCGGCGCTGGAGCCGTTCAGCTCGGTCATCACCTTCCTGCGCTACGCCGCCACCTCGGTGATCCTGATCGTGGCGCTGGTGGTGGCGCATATGTGGCTGCCGGCCGGGCGGCGGCGGCTGTCGGACGTCGCGCCCGGCATTCTCGTCACCCTGGCGCTGTGGCTGGGCGCCGGCGCCGCCTTCGGGCGCTATCTCGCCGCCTTCGCCGGCAATTACGTCACCACCTATGCCGGCCTTGCCTCGGTGATGATCGCGCTGGTGTTCCTCTACACCACCGCCTCGATCTTCGTGTATGGCGGCGAGCTCAACGCCGCTATCCGCCGGGCACGCGAAGCCGCCTACTAGCCCGCGCCTGCCCCGGGCGCCAGCTTGCCTCCAATAACATTACATGTTATATAACGTGTTATGTTATTGGAGGCTTCGCAATGGACGACATATTGCGGGCGCTCGGCCATCTCGCGCTGGGCAGCCGGCTGAAGCGGCTCGGCGAGCAGCTGCAGTCCGACACCCAGGCGCTGCTGGACGCGCTCGATCCGGCGGTGCCGTCGGGCCAGCATCCCTTCCTCGCCGCGCTCGACCGCCTGGGCCCCCTCACCGTCGGCGATCTGGCGCAGGCGCTCGGCGTCTCCCAGCCTGGCGTCACCCGCACCGTGGCGCGCCTCGTCGAGCGCGGCCTGGTCGAGGCGAAGCCCGGTCCCGAGGATCAGCGGCAGAAGATCGTGTCGCTCACCGCCGCCGGGCGGCAGCTCGTCGAGGCCGCCAGGAGCGAGCTGTGGCCGCGCATCGATGCCGCGGTCACCGAACTGTGCCGCGACCTGTCCGGCCCGCTGCTGGCGCAGCTGACGGCGATCGAGGACCGGCTGGCGAGCGAGCCACTGCATCGGCGCGCCGCGCGGCAGAAGGACGGCCTTCGGTGAACCCGCACCCGCTCGACCGCCCGGTCTGGACCGCGCTGACCAGCCTTCAGGCGCCGCTGGCCGAGGGCGACGCCCTTGCCCGGCGCTATCCTGCCGACATCGTCCCCTTCGCCGCCATGGCGGATGACCGCGTCGAATCGCGCCGCGCCCTCGCCGCGCTGGTCGCACCCGGCGACACCGTCGTCCTCGCCGAGGCGGAGGATGTCGTGCTGCCGGAGGAACTGTCGGCCGTCTCGGTCGCTGAAGCGGTGCAGATGCTGGCCGCCCTGCCGCTGCCACAGGTCGAGGATGCCCGCATCAAGTCCCTAGCGGCGGCCGACGCGGCGGAGATGCTGGAGCTGGCGACGCTCACCCGGCCGGGGCCGTTCAGCCTGAAGGCGCTGAGCCTGGGCCGCTTCTGGGGCATCCGCATCGACGGCCGGCTGGCGGCGATGGCGGGCGAGCGCATGCGTCAGCCCGGCTTCACCGAGCTGAGCGGGGTGTGCACCCATCCCGACCTGCGCGGCCACGGGCTTGGCCGGACACTGTCGCTCCATGTCGCCGCCCAAATCGTCGCCCGTGGCGACACGCCCTATCTGCACGCCTATGCCGGCAATGCAGCGGCGATCGGCCTGTACGAATCGATCGGCTTCCGCGTGCGGCGTCCGATGAACGTGGTAGTGGCCGGCCGTGGTGCCTGAACCCGGCGGGCGGGCGGAACTTTCATCGGCCTTCACGCCTTGACCATGGTCAAGGCGCTGTGCCCGGCAAGGGTGTCGAATGGCGCCGGACAGCGAGAGGAGATCCGGCATATGACCCACCATGACAAGATCCGGCTTCCGGCCGGCGTGCTCGTCGCGGTGTGCGACGGTCGCAGGGCACTGATCCTGCGCAACGAGGGCGACGGGGCCTTCCCGAATCTGCGCACCTATGAGGTGCATGAGCAGGACAATCCGCCGACCGCCGCGCAGGGCACCGACGCGCCCGGCCGCGTGCATCAATCGGCCGGTTCGGCCCGTTCGGCGGTGGAGGTCACCGATTTCCACGATGAGGCCGAGGCTGCCTTCCTGCGCCGGATCGCCGCCCGGCTGGAGGCGCTGCTCACCGCCGGCGAGGCGAAGGCGCTGGTGGTGGTGGCGTCGCCGCGCGCGCTGGGGGTGCTGCGCCCGCTCTATGGCCGCGCGGTGCAGGAAGCGCTGATCGGCGAGGTCCGTCGCGACATGGTGAAGCTGCCGGTCTACGAGATCGAGAAGCACCTCGCCGCGTGACCGGCGTGCCGCGGGGACCGGGCCCCGTCGAGATCGTCCGGGCCCCGGACCCCGGCGGCACCCCGCGATCAACCGGCAACCGGCCGGCCCCCAATCCGGCGATCCGGCCGGCATTTCCTCCGGCGACAGCTCCGCCGCGACGCTGTGGCGCCGGGTGACTTGATCCGCGCGCGGCGCTCCTCCGTAATGGGCGCGCCACCGACATCGGTGCCGTCGCCGCCGGAGGACCGATCTTGAAGACGCTTTCCTTCTTCCGCCTCGTGGTCAGCGTCGGCCTGTGCCTGGCGGTGGGGGCCATCGGCTCGCTCGCCACCACGCCGAAGATCCCCACCTGGTATGCCGGCCTCGCCAAGCCGTCCTGGACCCCGCCCGATGCGGTGTTCCCGGTGGTGTGGACCACGCTCTACGTGCTGATGGCGGTGGCGCTGTGGCGGTTGTGGCAGCTGCACGCCCCCTCGCCGGCGCGGCGGCTGGCTGTGGCGCTGTTCTTCGTGCAACTGGCGCTCAACGCGCTGTGGTCGCCGGTGTTCTTCGGGCTGGAGGCGACCGGCGCCGCGCTCGCCGTCATCGTCCTGCTCATCGGCGCCGTCGGCGCCACCATCGCGGCGAGCGCCCGCCTCGACACCATCGCGGCGTGGCTGCTGGCGCCCTATCTCCTGTGGATCGCCTATGCGACGGCGCTGAACGCTGCCATTGTGGCGATGAACTGAGCGGACGCATCTTTTCGCGCCTCGCCGCATCGCATCGGGAGGCCGTGCATGGATATCCTCTTCCTCGCCAAGTTCGTGGTGCTGCCCATCGCCCTGGGGGCGGTGGCGGTGGTGCTGATCATGGGCCTCGCCAACCTGGTGCGCGGCGGCTCGCCGCTGCGCTCGCAGAAGCTCATGCAGTGGCGCGTGCTGCTACAGGCGGTGGCGCTGTGCTTCGTGCTCGCCACCGTCATCCTGATGCACCAGGGCTGAGATCGCCATGGTCGTGCTCAACCGCATCTACACCCGCACCGGCGACGACGGCACCACGGCGCTCGGCTCCGGCGAGCGCCGGCCGAAGCACGATCTGCGCATCGCCGCCTATGGCACTGTGGACGAGACCAATGCGCTGATCGGCGTCGCCCGGCTGCACCTCGCCGCGCATCCCGACATGGATGCGATGCTGGCCCGCATCCAGAACGACCTGTTCGACCTCGGCGCCGACCTCTCCACCCCCGATGACGGCGTCGACCGCGGCTTCGAGCCGCTGCGCATCGTCGCCTCGCAGGTCGCCCGGCTGGAACGCGACATCGACACGCTGAATGCCGGGCTGAAGCCACTGCGCTCCTTCGTGCTGCCGGCCGGCAGCCCGGCGGCGGCGCATCTGCACGTCGCCCGCACCGTGTGCCGGCGCGCCGAGCGGATGATGGTCGAGCTGGCCGGCCGCGACGGCGAGATCGTTTCGCCGGCGGCGATCAAATATGCCAACCGCCTGTCCGACCTGCTGTTCGTGATGAGCCGCGCCGCCAATGCGGGCGCCGGCGGTGACGTGCTGTGGGTGCCGGCGGCGGGGCGGGAATAGGCCGGGTCGGCCATGAGTGCGCGAGTATGAGCGCGCGAGTATGAGGGTGAGGCCATGAAAGCGAGCCGATGAAAGCGAGCCGATGAACGTGCTGCCCCTGCGCCGGCGGCCGCTCCTGTTCGGCGCCGGTTACAGCGTCTATGTGCGCATTGTCCGGCTGGTGCTGGCCGAGAAGGGCGTCGCCTGCGAGCTGGTGCCGGTCGACGTTTTCGCAGCCGAGGGCCTGCCGGCGGATTATCTGGGGCGGCATCCCTTCGGCCGCATCCCGGCCTTCGAGCATGACGGCTTCGCCCTCTACGAGACCGGCGCCATCACCCGCTATGTCGACGAGGCCTTTGAAGGCCCGGCGCTGCAGCCCGCCGATCCGCGGGCGCGGGCGCGGATGAACCAGCTGATCAGCATCGCCGATTCCTATGCCTATCCTGCGCTGGTCTGGGGCGTCTATGTCGAGCGGGTGGAGAAGCCCGGGCGCGGCGGCATCGCCGACGAGGCCGTGCTCGCGGCCGCCCTGCCGCCGGCCCGCCTCTGCCTCAAAGCGCTGGCGGATCTCATGGGGGAGGGGCCGTGGCTCGCGGGCGAGCACCTCTCGCTGGCGGATCTGCATCTGGCGCCGATGCTCGACTATTTCCTCAAGGCGGCGGAAGGCGCGGCGATGGTCGGCGAATTCCCCGCCCTTGCCGCCTGGTGGTCCCGCCTCGCCGTCCGGCCGTCCATGGCGGTCGGCCGGAGCGAATGAGCCCCGTGGCTTCCCGGCATCTTCAAGCCTGTGGCGCGGTTTGCCGCAACGCGGCATTCTGTGGGGGCGGAGCGCCGGTGCCCGCGCCGCGATTCGCCCGATTTCCAGACCGTCGCCCGCCATGCTGCTGCCGATCAACGACGACAACCCGCTCGAAGGCATCACCCACGCCTATGTCACCTGGGCGCTGATCGCGGTGAACATCCTGGTGTTCGTGCTGGTGCAGCACGGCTACCGGCCGGATATCGACGTCGCCACCGCTTTCGGCTACGGCGCCATCCCGGCGGTGGTGAACCATGCGGCGGTGTTGCCGACCGAGTATGAGCGCCTGCCGGCCGAGCTGACGCTGATCTCCTACATGTTCCTGCATGGCGGCTGGCTGCATCTCGCCGGCAACATGGCCTTCCTCTGGGTGTTCGGCGACAATGTCGAGGATGCGCTCGGCCATGCGCGCTATTTCGCCTTCTACCTCGCCTGCGGGGTGGCCGGCGGCCTCGCCCATGCCATGGCGGTGCCGGATTCGGCCTCGCCGCTGGTCGGGGCGTCGGCGGCGATCTCCGGGCTGGTCGGCGCCTATCTCATGCTGCATCCCAATGTGCGCATCTGGGTGCTGATGTTCCTGCGCATCCCGCTGCGGGTGCCGGCGATCTGGCCGCTCGGCGCCTGGATCGGCTTCCAGCTGTGGAGCGCGCTGCGCGCCGGCGAGGCCGATACCGCCTGGTGGGCGCATGTCGGCGGCCTCGTCACCGGCGCCGTGCTGGTGGTGTTCCTGCGCCGGCCCGGCGTGCCGCTGTGGGTCACCACCCGCGACGGCACCCCGGACGGCCATCCGCCGATCTGATCGGTCCCCCCGCCGGGCCCCAAGTCCGGGCTCAGGTCCCGTTCCGGGAGACGGAAGCGGCGGCGCCGGCTGGGGTTTCGGAATTTTCACAATTCCATAAGCGGCAAAAGCGCTCCGGCCCTCGACTTTCCGTCGAATCGTCACGTTGACAGGCCGGGGGGCTGTCCATAGTTTCCCCGGCGCCTCGCGGGGTCGCGCTCGTCGCGCGCGGCGCCATTCCTGGAGTTTTAGACTGCCGGCCTGCCTGTCGCGGGCGGCGGGAGATCCGGCTGATGAAGATCCTGGTGCCCGTGAAGCGGGTGGTCGACTACAATGTGAAGATCCGCGTCAAGCCGGATGGCTCCGGCGTCGAGCTCGCCAACATCAAGATGGCGATGAACCCGTTCGACGAGATCGCGGTGGAAGAGGCGCTCCGCCTGAAGGAAGCCGGCAGGGCGACCGAGGTGATCGCGGTGTCGGTCGGCCCGGCCAAGACCGAGGAGACCATCCGCACCGCGCTGGCCATGGGCGCCGATCGCGGCATCTGGGTGAAGACCGAGGAGGCGGGCGTCGAGCCGCTGGCGGTTGCCAAGCTGCTCAAGGCCATCGTGGCGCAGGAAGGTCCCGGCCTCGTCATCCTCGGCAAGCAGGCCATCGACGACGATTCGAACCAGACCGGCCAGATGCTGGCGGCGCTGCTCGGCCTGCCGCAGGCGACCTTCGCCTCCAAGGTGACCATCGAGGGCGAGACCGCCACTGTGACCCGCGAGATCGACGGCGGGCTGCAGACGCTGCAACTCGCCCTGCCGGCGATCCTCACCACCGATCTGCGCCTCAACGAGCCGCGCTACGCCTCGCTGCCCAACATCATGAAGGCGAAGAAGAAGCCGATCGCCGAGGTGACCCCGGCCGATCTCGGCGTCGACATCGCCCCCAAGCTGGAAGTGCTGAAGACCGTCGAGCCCGGCGGGCGCTCGGCCGGCATCAAGGTCGGCTCGGTGGCCGAGCTGGTGGACAAGCTGAAGAACGAGGCGGGAGTTCTCTGATCATGGCCAATACCCTGCTCTTCGCCGAACATGACGACGCGTCGCTGAACCCGGTCACCGCCCGTGCGCTCACCGCGGCGCTTGCGCTGGGCGCCCCGGTCACCGTGGCGGTGGTCGGCGCGAACCCCCGCCCCGCCGCCGAGGCCGCCGCCGGGCTCGACGGCGTCGCCGAGGTGCTGCTGATCGACGCGCCGGCCTATGCCCATCGCCTCGCCGAGCCGGTCGCGGCGCTCGGCGTCGCGCTGGCCGCCGATTATGACGCGCTGGTCGCTCCCTCCACCGCGGTGTGGAAGAGCGTGATGCCGCGCATCGCCGCGCTCCTCGACGTGATGCAGGTGTCCGACGTCACCGCCGTGGTGGCGCCCGACACCTTCGAGCGGCCGATCTATGCCGGCAACGCCATCCAGACCGTGCGCGCCAGCGGCAAGAAGGTGCTGACCATCCGCACCGCCGGCTTCGCGCCCGCCGCGGAAGGCGGTTCGGCGCCGATCCGCGAGGCGAGTCCGGACGCGTCGGCCGCCGGCGAGGCGAAGGGCGCCACCTTCGTGTCGGAAGAGATCGCGCAGATGGCGCGCCCCGAGCTGACCGCGGCGCGGGTCATCGTCTCCGGTGGCCGGGCGCTGGGCTCGGCGGAGAATTTCCACGCCGTGGTCGAGCCGCTGGCCGATGCGCTCGGCGCCGCCGTCGGCGCCTCGCGCGCGGCGGTCGATGCCGGCTATGCGCCGAACGACTGGCAGGTCGGCCAGACCGGCAAGGTGGTGGCGCCGGAGCTCTATGTCGCGCTCGGCATTTCCGGGGCGATCCAGCACCTCGCCGGCATGAAGGACAGTAAGGTCATCGTCGCCATCAACAAGGACGAGGAGGCGCCGATCTTCCAGGTTGCCGACTATGGTCTCGTCGGCGACCTGTTCCAGATCGTGCCGGAACTGACGGCGGAAATCGCCAAGGTAAAGACAAACAGCTGAGGCAAAAGGCGGGGAGCGGGATATAGTGGGTATCCCGCCCCACATGGGCTGACGGCGGCAACGGGCTAGAGTGATGGGTTTCGAGATCAAGCGCATCGGCATCATCGGTGCCGGACAGATGGGTAACGGCATCGCGCATGTGTGCGCGCTCGCCGGCTATGAGGTCATCATCAACGATCTGGAAGCCGACCGCATCAAGTCGAGTCTCGCCACCATCAACGGCAACATGACCCGGCAGGTGTCGAAGGGCCTCTATTCCGACGCCGACAAGCAGGCGGCGCTCGCCCGCATCGGCGGGTCCGACAATGTCGGCGACCTCGCCGAGGCCGATCTCGTCATCGAGGCGGCGGTGGAGAAGGAGGAGATCAAGCGCAAGATCTTCGCCACGGTCTGCCCCTATCTGAAGCCGGAGGCGATCCTCGCCACCAATACCTCGTCGATCTCGATCACCCGGCTGGCCGCCACCACCGACCGGCCGGAGCGCTTCATCGGCATCCACTTCATGAACCCGGTGCCGATCATGCAGCTCGTCGAGCTGGTGCGCGGCATCGCCACCGAGGACGAGACCTTCGAACTGTCGAAGAGTTTCGTCACTCGGCTCGGCAAGACCTATGCGGTGTCGGAGGATTTCCCCGCCTTCATGGTCAACCGCATCCTGCTGCCGATGATCAACGAGGCGATCTATACCCTCTATGAGGGCGTCGGCTCGGTGGACGCCATCGACACCGCCATGCGGCTCGGCGCCAATCATCCGATGGGGCCGCTGCAGCTGGCCGATTTCATCGGCCTCGACACCTGCCTGTCGATCATGCAGGTCCTGCATGAAGGGTTGGCGGATTCGAAGTACCGGCCGTGCCCGCTGCTGGTGAAATATGTCGAGGCGGGGTGGCTCGGCCGCAAGACCCAGCGCGGCTTCTACGATTATCGTGGCGAGAAGCCGGTCCCGACACGCTGAACCTGCCGCTCCTGCCGGCGCCGCCGCGCCCGGCTGCCGGCCGGCAGCGGGGCGGTCCATAGGTCGGGTCCGCCTGTCCGAAGCCCACCATGTGCGGGATCGTCGGTTCGCCGACGATCCGCGCGCCGCCGGCGACCTTCCGTCCGCGCCTTCGTACTTGCGACGGAGAGCGGAGAAGATTTTCGCCGCACCAACACCGCTATTCGCAAGCACCGGTAGGCGTTCCGAGGCGCCTTCAAGCTTGGCAGCGTCGTCGCAGAACGTCGTCCTGTCGGCAGGGTGCTCTCGGCAGCGAAAGTCTATGGCGAGCGGCGAAGGCGATCAGGATCGCCGCTCTGCTCTCGTCATTATGGGGCGGCGAGAGCATTTCCGGTGCACACCGGTTCGCGGGAAATGCTCCAGCATATTGTTCTGACGCGTTTTCTTGCCGCGAAGTGGAATCCACTTCGCTCGAAAACGCTCTCGCAGGGTTTGCCGGTTCGGCCGGCAGCCTGCCCGGCGCCCCGCGATGGCGTCCCTGTCCAGCGACAGCGACAGCGACTCGCGGACGCGTGCCGCCGCGGTCGGGTCGGCGAGGTTGGCCGGCTGGACGGATCGCAAGGGAAGTGAGCAGCTTGCCCCGGTCTCGATCGGTCGTCCCATGCCTCGTCGAGGCGGGTATCGTCTCGGCGGAGGGCGGCGCCGGCGTGGACGGCGCGGCGGCCGGCAGCAGCGAGAGGCCGAGCGTGGCGGCCGATGCTTCATGTCACGCAGCTCGCGGCTCCACTGCGGAATGCGGATCGTCCCACGCGCCAGCGGGCGATGCGATGACGAGTGCCGAGGCTTCCACCGACCACACCGGATCTCGGGGTGTGCCGTCCGGCGGCGGCATCGTGTCGACCTTGGCGCGGCCTCCGGACTTTGGCAGGGCGCGCCGCCTATCCTGCCAGGGTGGCCGGGGCGGGTCCGTGCCCTGCCTGTCCGACTTCCCGGCCCGCCGCCGCAGGACGGCGGCAGGCGATCCGATGCGCGGTCCGCCGTCAGGCGGCCGCCAGCTCCACATTCACGCCTTGGCGCAGGGAGTTGCCGACCGTCGAGACGGCAAAGGCCCGGTTGATCAAATCCTCGATATCGACATCTCTGGGCAACGCGCTCGCCTGGGCGGTGATGCGCGCCCCGGTCGCCATCGGTGGATCGTCGATGAAATCAACCTCCACGCTCACCGACACCTCGGTGAGGATCACCCCCATGGCATGGGCGGTGTAGTGCAGATCGTTGCAGAAACAGCCGCCGATGGCGAGTGCCAGCAGCTGTCCGCCATTGAAGCCGAGGCCCGCACCTCCGGCTACCCCCATTGCCCGGTCTACCGTCACCGTATGGCCGCCGGCCCAGCCGGTCGTTGCCTGGGTGCCCGGCACGCTCCTTAGGTCGACATGTGTTGTCGCCATGGTCGCCTCCCGGTTGGCCGCTTCCGGCCGGCCAAGGCTGAGGCCAGCGAAAGCCGCGACATGCTCCTCCGGTCCGGTCGATCCCGCAAGTCCCTCCTTGAGTACCTCCGTGCTGAAGCCGGCACCGGGTTCAGCTCCGGCGTCCGGGCGCGTAGAAGCTCTCGGCGCGGTCACGCTCGTTGATGGTGAAGTGGTGGTCGGCGGGGGGATGCGCCCGCTGCTCGCAGTCGAGGCGCGGGCAGATGCGGCAGCCGACGCCGATCGGCACCGCCTGGCCGGGATCGGTGAGGTCGATGCCGTCGGAATAGACCAGGCTGCCGGCATGGGCGATGTGGCAGCCGAGCCCGATCGACAGATGCCGGCGCGGCGCCTGGTAGCCGTGCCCGCCGCGGGCATAGGAGCGGGCGATGCAGAAATAGCGCTGCCCTTCCGGCATCTGGCTGATCTGCACGTTGATCCGCTCCGGGTGGAGGAAGGCGGAATAGACGTTCCAGCGCGGGCAGGCGCCGGAATGGCGGGAGATATGAATGCCGGAGAGCGAGAAGCGCTTGGATATGTTGCCGGCTATGTCGGTGCGGATCAGGTGCAGCGGCACGCCCATCTGGCCCGGCCGCTGCAACGTGGTCATCCGCTGGCACACCTGCTCGAAGCTGGCGCGGAACCGGCGCTGCACCCGCTCGATATCGTAGCGCATCTCGCGGCAGGCCTTGAGGAACGGCTCATAGGGCATGATCAGTGCGCCGGCAAAATAGGAAGCCAGCGCGTTGCGGGCCACCACCGGCGCGTCGGCCGGCAGGTCGCTGTCCTCGATCAGCCGGTCGATCTCGGTGCCGGCGGCGAACAGGCCGATCTGGTGCGCCACCGCGAAGGCCGCCGAGGCCGGCTCCAGCACCTCGGCGGTGAGGATCTCGCGGCGCTCCGGATCATAGCGGCGGGCGATGCCGGCGGGCAGGTTGGCGGTGCGCCAGTTCAGCCCGAACACGTTGAACAGGTAGTTGCGCAGGCCGTAATCGAGCGAATCCGGTTCGGCGTCGATGTCGGTGCGCACCCGCTCGGCCGCGGCTTCCAGCGTCGGGAAATGGTTGGCATTGGCCTGGACGAAATCGGAGACCGCGTCGGTCGCCGGATGCCCGCCCGAGCCTTGTGCGGCGGCGCCCGTCGTCGGCGCGGCCGGTTCGGTGGAACCGCCGGCGCGTGCCCCGCGCAGCGCCCGGTAGCGGTCGTATAGCCGCACCACCGCCCGGCCGATCGCCGGGTTGGAATTGGCGAGGTCGCGCACATCCTGGTTGGTCAGGGTGTTGTCGGCGAACACCTCGTCGCCGAACAGCTCCATCAGGTCGCCGAGCAGCCGGGTCTCGTCGTTCTCCACCAGTTCGCCCGGCTCGATGCCGAAAAAGCTGGCCAGCTTCAGCAGCAGCGGCACGGTGATGCGCCGGCGGTTGTGCTCGATGAGGTTGAGATAGCTCGCCGAGATGCCGAGCGCGCTGGCCAGCTCGGCCTGGGAGACGCCGCGCTGGCGCCTCAGCCGCTGTATACGCCCGCCGACCTGGGGATCGTCCGCCGCCATTCCGCTTTGCTCGCTTTACAATCCGCGCTGAAGAACTTTACACGCATTTTCAGCTTAACACCATGATTTTCTTATATATCTTGCTTTGTGCTGTCGAGTGGTCAAATCTTTACATCAGCCAACACGGAGCGCGACCATGTCGACCCATCAGCATCGCCACACCAAGCCGCACACCGACCGCGACGAGTTCATCACCATCATCGGCGAGGATGCCGAGGAGGTGAGCCGCGTCTACGCCAAGGATGGTCTGGCGGCAAAGGGCTTCTCCATCCTGCACCGCATGGGGCGTCACAGCTTCCGCCTGCCGGAAGGCTCGCCGCTCGCGGCGCATATCGGCGAGGAGGCGGGCATGCGGCCGATGGTGGCCGCCACCTATATGCGCCGCGCCGGCAGCTGAGGCGCGGACGCGAAACGCCGGGCGGTCCGCTTAAACGGCGCCCCGGTGCACCAGCGGAACGGCCGATGTCCGTTCCGCCGCGCCGCCCGGCCGGCTCGCGCCACACTTTTCGCCCGACATCTGTAAAGCCTTTACCGAGGAAATCATGCTCGACACCGCCCGCCCCAGTGGCGACCGCCATGCGCCAAACCAGCCCTTCTCCGCCCCGCACTGGGCGCCGGATCGCTGGAACGGCATCTCCCGTACCTTCACCCCGGCAGATGTCGAAAAGCTCGCCGGCTCGCTGCGCGTCGAGCACACGCTGGCCCAGCACGGCGCCCGCCGGCTGTGGGAGCTGCTGCACGAGCGCGATTTCCTGCCCACCTTCGGCGCCTATACCGGCAATCAGGCGGTGCAGCAGGTGAAGGGCGGGCTGGAGGCGATCTATCTCTCCGGCTGGCAGGTCGCCGCCGACGGCAATTCCTCGGGCGACATGTACCCCGACCAGAGCCTCTATCCGGTCGACAGCGTGCCGGCGGTGGTCCGCCGCATCAACAAGGCGCTGATGCGTGCCGACCAGATCCAGACGCTGGAGCGTCATGAGGGAAAATCGGACGCGCAGACCGATTATCTGGTGCCGATCATCGCCGATGCCGAGGCCGGCTTCGGCGGCCAGCTCAACGCCTATGAGCTGACCAAGGCGTTGATCGAGGCCGGCGCGGCGGCCGTCCACTTCGAGGACCAGCTGGCTTCGGAGAAGAAGTGCGGCCATCTGGGCGGCAAGGTGCTGGTCCCCACCCGCACCTTCATCCGCACGCTGAACGCCGCCCGCCTCGCCGCCGACGTGCTCGGCGTGCCGACCGTGATCATGGCCCGCACCGATGCGGAGGCGGCGCGCCTCATCACCTCGGACATCGACGAGACCGACGCGCCCTTCATCACCGGCGAGCGCACGGCGGAAGGCTTCTACCGGCTGAAGGGCGGCTTCGAGGCCGGCATCGCCCGCGCGGTGGCCTATGCGCCCTATGCCGACCTGCTGTGGTGCGAGACCTCGACCCCGAGCCTCGACGATGCCCGCCGCTTCGCCGAGGGGGTGCACAAGGTCCATCCCGGCAAGATGCTGGCCTATAACTGCTCGCCCTCCTTCAACTGGGCGAAATATATGGACCGGGCGGCGATGAAGCGCTTCCAGGCCGAGCTCGGCGCGATGGGCTACAAGTACCAGTTCATCACGCTCGCCGGCTTCCACTCGGTGAGCTTCACCACCTTCGATCTCGCCCGCCGCTACAAGCAGGACGGCATGGCGGCCTATTCGGAGCTTCAGGAGGCCGAGTTCGCCGCCGAAAAGCAGGGCTTCACCGCGACGCGCCACCAGCGCGAGGTCGGCACCTCCTATTTCGACGCCATCGCCACCGCGCTGACCAACGGCATGAGCGCCACCACGGCGATGCAGGACTCGACCGAAACGGCGCAGTTCTGAGGCGGTTGCCTTTGGGGGCGGCCGGTTTCCGTCGGCCGTCTACTTGCCCTCTCCGGCTGCCCCGCCGGGGAGGGTTTTTCGCGTCGAAGGGGATCCGGCCGTCCGTCCGCCGGTGAACCGCCCGTTGCGGCTATGCCCGCCGGCCGCGCCGAAACAGCAGCCTTGCCGGCCGCCCGTCGATGGTAGCGAGCCCCAGCGCGATCAGCGCGAAGCCGATGAACTCGCGCGGTTCCAGCGCTTCGCCCAGCACCAGGGCGCCGAGCAGCACCGCGCTCACCGGCACCAGGAACGTCACCAGCGAGATATTGGTGGCGCCGTTCCGTCCGAGAATGCGGAAGAAGATGATGTAGGCGATGCCGGTGGACAGCACGCCGAGCCCGATGAGCGCGCCGATGACATGCGGCGAGGGCAGCGGCAGCCGCCAGGGCGCGTCGATCGTCAGCACCGCCGGCAGCAGCAGCAGGCTGGACAGGGTGAGCTGCGTCGCCGCCACGCCCAGAGGCGGCAGGCCGCGGAAACGCCTGCCATAGACGGCGCTCAAGCCATAGGACATCGTGGCGCCGATGGCGGCGACCTGCGCCGGCAGTTCGTGGCCGCCGAGCCGCCCCAGCAGCGCCGGGCCCATCATCACCGCCACGCCGCCGAAGCCGAGCAGCACCCCGACCAGGCGTCCGGCGGTCAGCTTCTCGTCGCGGGTGAAGGCCTGCGCCACCAGTACGGTGAACAGCGGAGTCGCCGCGTTGAGGATGGCGGAAAGACCGCTCGGAATATGCTGCTGCGACCAGGCGATGAGCGAGAACGGAATGACGTTGTTGAGCAGCGCCATCACCGCCATGGCCCCGACCAGCGGCAGGCTGAACGGCATGGAGATGCCGCGCATCCGGGCGATCAGCCACACCACCGCGGCGCCGATGGCGACGCGGCTCAGCACCATGGTCAGCGGCGGGATCTCGGCGATGGCGATCTTGCCGAAGAAGAACGAGCCGCCCCAGATCATCGAGAGCAGCACCAGCAGGCCCCAGTCGAGCGCTCCCATCGGCACGACTCCGGGCGTCGGGGTTCCGGGGCGGGCGGTCGGGCTGGACATCGGGCTCTCCGGGCGCGCGAAGCGGCGCTGTCGGCACAGGCTGGCGGAGGATCGCAGCCATCGGGGCGCCGGGAAATATCAGCCGGCCGGCGGCGGCGCCACCCGTTTCGGGTGACGATCGTCACGCGGCGTCTCAGCCGGGCGGCGTTTTGATGAATTTAGCCAGGAAATCCGCCAGCCAGCCCGGCCACTCGGCGCTGGGCGTGCCGGGTCGGCCCATGCCGAACCCATGGCCGCCGCTTGCCAGCATGTGGAGTTCGGCCGGCACGCCGGCGCGGCGGCATGCCGCGGCCATCAGCGGCGCCTCCCGCGGATCGCTGATCGGGTCGTCGGCGGCCTGGACCAGCAAGGTCGGCGGGTAGCCCGCTTCGACATAGGTCTCGGCCGACCACGCCGCCGCCAGCTGCGGCGAGGGATCCCGGCCGACCAGCAGGCGCTGCGCCGAGGTGGGGCGAAGCGCGGGGCTGAGGCTCAGCACCGGATAGACCAGCGCCGCGGCATCCGCCCGCGCCGGCGCGGTGTCCGCCGCGTCGACGGCCGCATAGTCGCCCATCGGCGCCGGGCCGGCGGCGAGCGCCAGCAGATGCGCCCCGGCGGAGAAGCCGAGCACGCCGACCCGGCGGATGCCCGGCAGCATCGTGCCGGCATTGAGCAGCCGGAGCGCCCGCCGCGCATCCTGCAGCGGCGCCGCCGGCCCGGCGCCCCAGTCCTCGCCGGGCAGCCGATAGTCGAGCACGGCGGCCACATGGCCATGTGCGGCCAGCCAGCGCGCCGCCGGCAGCGCCTCCTTGCCGTCCTCGATCCGCCGGTAGCCGCCGCCGGAGGCGACCAATACCGCCGTGTCGCTCGGGCGGTCGGGCGGGAACAGCGTCAAGCCGGGGCGCGCGATGTTGTCGAGCGCGCCGCGGCGGTTGCTCACGGGTGCTCCCTGCGGTCCGCCGCCGCCCGGCGGCGGGTCCGGCCACAGCGGCAGCACCCGCGGCGCTGCCATCGCCTGCGCCGGCGATCCCCCGTCGCAGCCGGCGCCCGCCATCAGCGCGAGCAGGCCGAGGAGGTCGCGCCGATTCACCGCCGCGCCTGGCCGGTCAGGGGGTGGCATAGGCCGCCTTGGCCGCGTCGATCAGCGCCAGCGCTTCCGGGCTCGCCCATTCGGCCGGCCCGGCGATATGGCCGATCTCGCAACCCTCGGCATCCACCAGCATGGTGGTCGGTAGGCCGAAGCCGCGCCCGACCGCCCGCAGGTCCTGGAAGGCCTTCGCCTTGGGGTCGGTATAGAGCGCGAGGTTGCGGACCCCCGTCTCCTCGTAGAACCGCTTCGGCTTGTCGCCGTCGCGGGTGTCGATGTTGATGGCGACCACCTCGAAGCCGTTGCCGCCGCGCTCGGCCTGCAGCTTGTCGAGCGCCGGCATCTCGGTGCGGCAGGGCACGCACCAGGTCGCCCAGATATTGACCAGCCGCAGCCCGTCGCCGCCGATAGCCCTCAGCTGTGCCGGGCTACCGTCGGGGGTGATCACCGCGAGGTCGGGGATGCGGGTCGGCTTCAGCGTCGGGGCGAAGGCGGCGAGCTCCCCCCTGGCGAGGTCGGTGAGCTTGCGCGCCGTCTCGCTGGCCCGGCTGCACTGACCGGCCTCGCCGGATGCCGGACCAGCCTGATCGTACACCCCACCGGTCCGTGCGGCGGGCGGGGTGGTGGGGCCGGTTGCGAGCGCCGGCGCGTCGGCGTTGCGCAGCCCCCCTCCGATCCCGTATACGCCAGCAAGCCCGGCGGCGGCGCCCAGAAAAATGGCGAGCGCGGCATAAAGGGCAAGCCGTCCGCCCTTCCCGCGACCGGTTCCACGCCCCTTGGCCGAGGGGGCCGGATCGATGGGGTCGGATGGTTCGGTCATGGCCGTCCTCGCGGAGAAAAAGTCAGCATGAGCAACAAGATGTGGGGTGGCCGGTTCGAGACCGGACCGGACGCGATCATGGAGGAGATCAATGCCTCCATCGGGTTCGACCAGCGTCTATACGCGCAGGACATCGCCGGCTCCAAGGCGCATGCCGCCATGCTGGCCGCGCAGGGGATCATCACGGCTTCTGATGCCGAAAAGATCGCCGGGGGTCTAGACACGATCCTGTCAGAGATCGAGGCGGGCCATTTCACCTTCCAGCGTTCGCTGGAAGACATTCATATGAATGTGGAATCTCGGCTGGCAACCCTCATCGGCGCCCCCGCCGGTCGCCTGCACACCGCCCGCTCGCGCAACGACCAGGTGGCAACGGATTTCCGCCTCTATGTCCGCGACACGATCGACACGCTGGACACGCAGATTGCCGATCTGCAGCAAGCACTTAGCGAGAAGGCGCTGGCGCATGCCGGCACGGTGATGCCCGGCTTTACCCATCTCCAGACTGCTCAGCCGGTGACCTTCGGCCATCATCTGCTCGCCTATGTCGAGATGCTCGGCCGCGACCGCGGCCGCCTCCGGGATGCCCGCGCCCGCCTCAACGAGTGCCCGCTCGGCGCCGCCGCGCTGGCCGGCACCTCGTTCCCGATCGACCGCTTCGCCACCGCGGCCTCGCTCGGCTTCGACCGGCCGACGGCGAACTCGCTCGATTCGGTCTCGGACCGCGACTTCGTGCTGGAGACGTTGGCGGCGGCCTCGATCTGCGCCATGCATCTCACTCGTTTTGCTGAGGAAATCGTCATCTGGACCTCGCCGCTTGTGGGCCTCCTCAAGCTGTCCGACCGCTTCACCACCGGCTCCTCGATCATGCCGCAGAAGCGCAATCCGGACGCCGCCGAGCTGGTGCGCGCCAAGATCGGCCGCATCGCCGGGGCCTTCTCGGGTCTGCTGATGGTGATGAAGGGCCTGCCGCTCGCCTATGCCAAGGACATGCAGGAGGACAAGGAAGGCGCCTTCGACGCCCTCGGCACCTTGTCGTTGATGGTGGCTGCCACGGCCGGCATGGTGCGCGACATGGTGCCGGACGAGGCGAAGATGAAGTCGGCGGCCGGATCCGGCTATTCCACCGCCACCGACCTCGCCGACTGGCTGGTGCGGGTGCTCGGCCTGCCGTTCCGCGAGGCGCACCACGTCACCGGCCGCATCGTCGCGCTGGCGAGCGGAAAAGGCGTTCCTTTGCATAAGCTTAGCCTGGAGGAGATGCAATCGGTCGAGCCGCGCATCACCGCCGAGGTGTTCGGTGTGCTGTCGGTGTCGAAGTCGGTGGCGAGCCGCGTCTCCTATGGCGGCACGGCGCCGAAGAACGTCCGCGCCCAGGCCAAGCGCTGGCTGAAGCTGCTTGCCAAGGGGTGAGACGGCACCGTTCTATGTCCTTCGAGACCCGGCCTTTGGCCGGGCATCTCAGGGCGAGGAAGGTCCTGTAATCCCGGTCCGCATTCCTCATGCTGAGGTGCGAGCGTAGCGAGCCTCGAAGCACGCAGACGGCCAACGGCTACCGTCCTTTGAGCAATCTCAAGGCATTGGCCGTCACCAGCACGGTTGCGCCGGTATCGGCGAGGATCGCGGGCCACAGCCCGGTGATGCCGGCGATGGTGGTGACGAGGAAGAACGCCTTCAGTCCCAAGGCGATGCCGATATTCTGGCGAATATTGGCCATGGTCCGCCGCGACAGGTCGAGCATCGCCCCGACATCGGCGACGCGGCCATGCAGCACGGCGGCGTCGGCGGTCTCGAGCGCCACGTCGGTGCCGCCGCCCATGGCGATGCCGACATCGGCGGCGGCCAGCGCCGGCGCGTCGTTGATGCCGTCGCCGACCTTGGCCACCGTCAGCCCCTGCGCCTTCAACTCGCCGATGATTCGCTGCTTGTCCGCCGGCATCAGCTGGGCGCGCACGTCGATGCCGAGGTCGCGGCCGACGGCCTCGGCGGTACGGGCATTGTCGCCGGTGAGCATCACGGTGCGAATGCCCTGATCTTTCAGTGCCTTGAGTGCCGCGCTCGCATCAGGACGCGGCTGGTCGCGCATGGCGAGGAAGCCGAGTGCCGATCCGTCCGCCACCAGCACGGCGACGGTCTTGCCCTCGGCGTTCAGCGCCTCGATGGCGGCGAGGCGTTCGGCCGGCAGCGGCGCCCTCTTGCCGGCTGCTGCCGGCGAGCCGAGGAACAGCGAGCGGCCCTCGACGGTGCCGGTCACGCCCTCGCCGCCGATGGCGCCGGCCTGCTGGGTAGCGGGGAGCGCGATCCCCCGCGCCTCGGCTGCGGCCAGGATCGCCACGGCCAGCGGATGCGTCGAGCCGGCTTCCAAGGCGCCGGCAAGGCGTAGCGCTTCGCCTTCGCTGCCGGAAAACGCCACCACATCCGTCACTTGCGGCTTTCCTTCGGTGAGGGTGCCGGTCTTGTCGAAGGCGACGGCATTCACCTCGCGCAGCTTCTCCAGCACCGCGCCGCCCTTGATCAGCAGGCCGCGCTTGGCGCCGGCGGCGAGAGCGGCGGCGATAGCGGCCGGGGTCGAGATGACCAGCGCGCAGGGGCAGCCGATCAGCAGGATGGCGAGGCCCTTATAGATCCACTCGTCCCAGGCCGCGCCGAACAGCAGCGGCGGCACGAGGGCGACCAACGCCGCCAGCGCCACGACGAAGGGCGTGTACCAGCGCGAGAAGCGGTCGATGAAGCGCTCGGTCGGCGCCTTGCTCTCCTGCGCCTCCTCGACGAGGCGCACCACGCGGGCAATGGTGTTGTCGGCGCTGGTGGCGGTGGCGCGCATGGTCAGCGCCGCCTCGCCGTTCACCGTGCCGGCATAGAGCTGGTCGCCCGGCGCCTTGGCGACGGGAACGCTTTCGCCGGTCACCGGCGCCTCGTTCACCGTGCTCGCACCTTCCAGGACCGCGCCATCGGCGGGAATGCGCTCGCCCGGCCGGACCAGGATGGTATCGCCGATGGCGATGCGCTCGGCCGGAATCTCGCGGGTGCCGCCGTTCTCGACCAGGCGGGCGACCTTGGGCACCAGCGCGGTGAGGGCGCGGATCGAATCGCGGGCGCGGCCGGCGGCGACGCCTTCCAGCAATTCGCCGACAAGGAACAGGAACACCACCATCGCCGCCTCTTCCGCGGCGCCGATGATCACCGCGCCGATTGCGGCGATGGTCATCAGCATCTCGATGGAGAAGGGCGTGCCCGCCAAGGCTGCCATCACCGCGCGGCGCGCCACCGGGACCAGCCCGACCAGCATGGCGATGCTGAAGATCAGGCGGTCATAGTCCGGCCAGAGGTGGCCGGCGGCATAAGCAAAGACCAGCGCGGCGCCGCAGGCCAGCGTCAGCCGTGCCTTGCCGCTGCGCCACCAGGAGCCGGCTTCCATGACATGCACATGGCCATCGGCCGCCACCTTGGCGGCGGCGAGGCCCGTCGCGGGTTGGCTCGCATGGCTGTGGTCGTCGTGGTCGTGATCATGGTGGGCGCCGCCATCGGGA
The DNA here is from genome assembly GCF_031456575.1 of Ancylobacter sp. 3268. Lineage (NCBI taxonomy): Bacteria > Pseudomonadati > Pseudomonadota > Alphaproteobacteria > Hyphomicrobiales > Xanthobacteraceae > Ancylobacter > Ancylobacter sp. 3268. The sequence goes on along the minus strand of NZ_JAVDUX010000005.1, from coordinate 132,078 downwards.
TCATGCCGGTGGCCGGCGTGATCGTGTGCGACATGGGCGTGGTCGACATGGGCGTGGTCATGTCCGCAGCCGCAAGCATGGTCGGGACCGTCATCAGGCGGCTGAGGCGTCGTTGCCTCCATTGGACGGACCAGCGGCGCGATGCCATAGCCGAGGCTGCTCACCCGTTTCTCCACAAGCATCATGTCGGCGCCGCTATGCTCGACGGTCAGGGTGCCGGCGGTGACGGAAACCGCCACTTCCGAGACACCCGGCACCCGGCGCACCGCGGTGTCGATCTTGGACGCGCAGGACGCGCAGTCCATGCCCTCGATACGATAACGTTGCTTGAGCGCCGACATGCATGCCTCCTTGCCCTTCACTGGAGGCGACGCTACATCCTCTAGCGACTAGAGGATCAAGAGGCGATTTCGGGGATTTTTGCGATGCCCAGTCTCAGCATCGGTGCCGCCGCGGCGGCAAGCGGGGTCAAGGTTCCGACCATTCGCTACTATGAGAGCATCGATCTTCTGCCCAGCCCGCCGCGCACCGGCAGCAACCGCCGCAGCTATGACGCCGCTGATGTGCGGCGCCTCGCCTTCATCCGCCATGCGCGCGAACTTGGCTTCGAGGTGGAGGCGATCCGTGCGCTGCTGAAGCTGCAGGACGAGCCGGATCAATCCTGCGCCGCCGCCGATGCGATCGCCCGTGACCGGCTGGCCGAGGTGGAGCATCGCATCGCCAGCCTCGAGGCGCTGCGCGCCGAACTGATGCGCATGGTGGAAGGTTGCTCGCACGGTCATGTCGGACGGTGCCGGGTGATCGAGATCCTCGCCGATCACGGCGAATGCCGGCACCATCGGGAAGCTGAGCCGCTCGCACTGGCCGGGCGGGCCGGCAGCTGAGCGAATCCGCCGCCGGCTGCCGTGTCGGTCTTCAGCCTTCGCCGTCGGGTATATGGCCGATGAAGGGCAATTGCCGGTAGGCGTGGGCTACGTCCATGCCGTAGCCGACCACGAAATAATCGGGGCATTGGAAACCGACGAAATCGGCTTCGATCTGCACCGCACGTTTGTGAGATTTCTCCAGCAGCACGCACACCATGACGCGCCGGGCGCCGCGCGCGGCCAACAGGTCCTTGGCGAAGGCGAGGGTGCGGCCCGATTCGAGGATATCGTCGATGAGGAGGACGTCGCGCCCCTTCACCTCGCTGTCGATGTCGCGCAGCACGGTCACATAGCCGGCCGAGACCTGTGAATCGCGATAGCTCGACAGGGTGATGAATTCCACTTCCGGCGCCAGGCCGGCATCGTGCATGGCACGGATAAGGTCGGCGGCGAAGACGAAGCTGCCCTTCAGCACCGCGATCACCACCAGCTTCTCGGGCTTGGCGGCGACGATCTCGTCGGCGAGCGCGCGATTGCGGGCGGCAATGGTCTCGGCGTCGAACAGCACCTCTATCTTCGGCGTGGTTGCCCGCGCCCCGGTGTCCGCTTCGCTCATAATGTCTCCTGATCGTCGAACTCGCTTGCGGGGTGCAGGATGGACCGGCGGGTCGCCCCGCGTCCAGCCGGAGCGGACGGTGGCGGATTCCCGACAAGAACGCACACTCTATGTTAGGACAGGGCCGGCATGGTCGCCGCTGGCGGCACTTGTTCAGGTCCGAGGGATTCGCAGATTGGTTCGCTTCGAAAATGTCGGGCTGCGTTACGGCATGGGGCCCGAGGTGCTGAGGGACGTCACCTTCGGTATCCCTCCGCATTCCTTCCAGTTCCTGACCGGCCCGTCAGGGGCCGGCAAGACGACGCTGTTGCGGCTGATGTTCCTATCGCTGCGCCCGACGCGCGGCCTCATCAATGTATTCGGCCGCGATGTCGCCGCACTCGGGCCGGATGACGTGGCGGCGCTGCGCCAGCGCATCGGTATCGTGTTCCAGGATTTCCGCTTGCTTGACCACCTCACCACCTATGAGAACGTCGCGCTGCCGTTGCGCGTGCAGGAGCGCGAGGAGGCGAGCTATCGCGCCGAGGTGACCGAACTGCTCGGCTGGGTCGGGCTCGGCGAGCGCATGCATGTGCTGCCGCCGGTGCTGTCGGGTGGCGAGAAGCAGCGTGCCGCCATCGCCCGCGCGCTGATCAGCCGGCCGGAGATCCTGCTTGCCGACGAGCCGACCGGCAATGTCGACCCACGGCTGGCGCGCCGGCTGCTACGCCTCTTCGTCGAGCTGCACAAGACCGGCACCTCGGTGCTGATCGCCACCCACGACATCGCGCTGATGGACCAGTTCGACGCCCGCCGGCTGGTGATCAACCAGGGACGGCTGACCGTCTATGACTGACGCGCACCATATTTCCGCCCCCGATTCCACGGCTCAGCCCGGACTGTGGGCACGGATCCGGGCATGGCTGCCCGGCGGCCGTGCCGGCGAGGCCGGAGCGGACCGGCATTCGCGCACCCCGCACGCCATCGTGCCGTCGGCGACCGTCACCGGCGGGGCGCTGGTTGCCGTCGTGGCGATCATGACCTTTCTCGCCGGCATCACCATCGGCTCGGTGGCCGCGGTTCGGTCGGTGGCATCGGAATGGACTTCCGACATCGCCCGCGAAACCACCATCCAGATAAAGCCCGGTGGCGGCCTCGACGTCGAGGCGGCGCTCGCCAAGGCGGTCAACGTCGCGAAGGCGACACCCGGGGTCGCGGAGGCCCGTGCGCTCGATGCCAAAGAGACCGCCCGGCTGCTGGAACCATGGCTGGGCACGGGGCTCGACGTCTCCAGCCTGCCGGTGCCGCGGCTGGTGGTGGTGACGCTGGCGCCCAGTGCTGGCCCGGAGGCGGCGGAGGCGCTGCGCGCCGCCCTGGCGGAGCAGGTGCCTTCCGCGAGCTTCGACGATCACCGGCAATGGACGCAGCGCCTGTCCACCACCGCTCGCGCAGTGGTGGCGATTGGCCTCGCGGTGCTCGGCCTGGTGGCCGCCGCTACCGTGCTGTGCGTGGTGTTCGCCACCCGTGCGGCAGTGGACGCGGCGCGGTCGATTGTGGAGGTGCTGCATTTCGTCGGCGCCCGCGACGGTTTCATCGCTGCCGAGTTCCAGCATCATTTTCTTGCCGTCGGCCTCAAGGGCGGGGCACTTGGCGGCGGCATCGCGATGGCGGTGTTCTTCCTGGCCTCGACGGTCCCGCACTGGATAGGGATCGGCACGCCGGCCGACACCCTGGTCGGGGTGATGACGCTTGATCTCCGGGGCTATGGCGGCATCCTCGGGGCGTCGGTGCTGGTGGCGCTGGTCACGGCGATGACCTCGCGCATCACCGTCTACCGGACTCTACGCGGCATCAGCTAGGTGGCTCATCCGTGACGAAGAGCGAATCAGCGTTGCTTCACCAGGAGACCACGGCTCGCCCGAGCCGGTTTCGGCGGGTGATGACGCTCGCCACCTGCCTGCTGACGGGGGCGCTGGCGCTGTTTCTCGCAGGCTTTCTCGTCTTCCTGTTCTGCATTCTCGGGCCTGCCGACCGTACCGGCCGCACGGCGGACGGCATCGTCGTGCTGACCGGCGGTGCCGATCGGGTGGCGGAAGCCGCCAATCTGCTGGCGGAACAGCGCGGGCGGCGCCTGCTGATCACCGGCGTGCATCCCGAGACCACGCTTGTCGAGATTGGCCGCACGGTGCCGGTGGCGCAGACGGTGCTCGATTGCTGCGCCGAACTCGGCCGTTCGGCACTCAACACTCGCGGCAATGCCATCGAGGCAGCGCAATGGGCGCAACGCCTCGGCTTCCATTCGCTGATCGTCGTCACCTCGGGCTGGCATATGCCGCGGGCGCTGGTGGAGATGGAGCGCGCCATGCCGGATGTCGAACTGCTGCCCTATCCGGTCGTCGGCGCCGCCCGTCCCGGATTATGGGGCACGCTGGCTTCCGGCAGGATGCTGATGCTGGAATATGTGAAGTATCTCGCCGCCTATGCCGGGATCAGGCCATCGCCGGCGACCACCGATGAGCTGACGGCGGTGTTTCCGCCTCACTCGCCGAAATCGACCACCTGATCGTTCAGCGGCAAAGCGTCAGTCCTGCGGGCCGGCCAGACGGCTGGTGCCGATCTTCAAAGGCCGACCGCTCTCAAGGGCGTCATCTTCCTCGGGCGGCAGCACGCCCACGCCGGTGAAGCGACGCCATCAGTGTCTGGCGAACGGCAGAAATGACCGGCCGCTAAGCCCCGATCAACTCGGCGAAGCGCGCCGGCCGTACGCCCGCCCGCGCAAGATCGTCGCCGCACTCGGATGAGGCGAGATAGGCGAGTTCGCGCTCGCGTGGCGTGGTGAGCGGATCGAGCGCGACAAGTTCGGAATCGACCCGGCCGGGATGACAATGCACCAGCACCCGGCCGCTATCGGCGGCGTTGGCGATGCTGCCGCGGAACACCTGCGCATAGGACAGCTGGTCGGAGAAATCGTAGAAGCCGCGGAAACTGTCGTTGGTGGCGATGCCATGGCGCGCCGCCTGCGCCGGCAGGCCGGCATTGAAGGCGCCGACCACGGCGGCCTTGGGAAATCCGATGCGCCGTGACGCGGCGCGGTAGAGCTTTTCGCCACAGGAGCGCAGCCAGGGCGAACCGCCATAGCGGGTGGCCAGCTCTTCCATCACCACCCATCGGATTCCCGGCAGGATATGGCAATGCTGGTGCCCGTCGAGATAATCCGGCGGAGCGCCCCAGACATCCTCGAAAGCGTCGAGCTGTGCCCGCAACTCGGCGCGCACGGCCTCCAGCGGCAGGCTGCGGATCAGCGCAGCCCGGGTCAATGCGCCGATCGAGGGCAGGCGTTCATTTGCGGCAAGACCCTGCGCGCTCGTAAGCGGCCGCTGGCCGGTCAGCGTAAGGTGCAGCCCTACATCGGCGGGGTGTTGCCGGACGAGGCGGGAGAGTTCGCCGCCATCCCGCCGCCATCCCGGCAGCCCGGTCATCGCGCCGGTGGCGGACAGCCGCCGCAACGTAATCAATTCAATGATGCCTGCGGAAACGCCACTGCTTAAACCGAAGTCATCGGCGCAGATTACTATAGGTGAAGGTGTCGATGCCGCCACTTCTTGGAGCCCTAAAAATATCGCAATTGATTTATACTTAACTACGGAATAAGCAGCAAATAAGACTGTTGTCGACTATTTGACGTCTGAGCCGGAAAGTTCCGCAGATGATTCATAGTACGCCCGAAAGCACGCTGCAGAATCGCGTGCCCCGGCTGATTTCGTTCGTCATCCCAGTGTACAATGAGGCCGCCAGTCTTGAGGAGTTGCATCGGCGGCTCTGCCGGGTGCTCGACGCCTATCCGGGGTTGGCGCGCGAATTCGTCTTTGTCGACGATGGCAGCCGCGACGACAGCTTCGCGCGTGTCGCGGCCATCGGCATGAACGATGCCGGCGTGCGCGGGCTGCGCTTCGCCCGCAATTTCGGCAAGGAGGCGGCGATGGCCGCCGGCCTGCGTGCCGCCACCGGCGATGTCGTGGTGCTGATGGATTCCGATCTGCAGCACCCGCCGGAAGTGGTGCCGAAGCTGATCGAAGCCTGGAGCCGCGGCGCCCAGATGGTCACCGCCGTGCGCCGCTCACGCCGCACCGATCCGTTGGCGCGGCGGCTGTTCAGCAAGGGATTCTACCAGTTCTTCCGGTTGATGTGCGAAGTGGACATTCCCGAGGGCGCCGGCGACTTCCGCTTGTTCGACCGCCGGGTGGTCAATGCCATCAACGCCTTGCCGGAACGCAACCGCTTCATGAAGGGCATCACCAGCTGGGTCGGCTTCCAGCAGGCGGAGGTCGATTTCGAGGTCGCGGAGCGCACGGCAGGTGTGAGTTCCTTCAACTTCATCCGGCTGCTGCGCTATGCGGTGGACGGCCTGTCGTCCTTTTCCATGGTGCCGCTGCGGGTCTGGTCGTTGATCGGCGTCGGCCTTGCCGCGCTGTCCGCGCTCTATGGCATCTACCTGATCGGTGAGGCGCTGTTCTTCGGCGTCAAGACGCCGGGCTTCGCCACCATCATGGTTTCGACGCTGTTCCTTTCCGGGGTGCAGCTGATCAGCCTCGGAGTGATGGGCGAATATATCGGCCGCATCTTCACGGAAGTGAAACAGCGCCCGCTTTATATCGTCGCCGATGAAGTCGGCTATGTCCCGGCGGCCTCGCTTTCCGCTTCCCTCGTTCCCCTGGTTGAGACGCAGCCGTGACAATCGCCGCTTCCCGGCCGACGCCGGCTACCCTCGCCGGCCGCCTCGGCGCGCTTGTCGCCTCCGCGTGGCAGTCACAGGCGCTGACGCGCCTGTGCAGCATCGTCTTGTTCGCCGGCCTCACCGCCTGGGTGCTGGTGGTGTTCCGCGATTACGGCATCAGCAATGACGAGCCGGTGCAGCACACCTATGGCCAGCTGCTCTGGCAGTGGTACGGCAGCGGCTTCAAGGATGACCGCGCCTTCCACTACATCAACCTCTATCTCTATGGCGGCTTGTTCGACCTGATCGCCGCCGGGCTGGAGCCTTATGTCAGCCTGCCGGTCTATGATCTGCGCCATCTGATCTCGGCCGGCTTCGGCCTTGCCGGGCTGGTGGCGGTGTGGCGCTGGACGAAGCTCCTTGCCGGGGAGAAGACCGCGATCCTCGCCGTGGCGATGCTGGCGGTCACCGGCATGTATGGCGGGGCGATGTTCACCCACACCAAGGATGTGCCCTTCGCGGCGACCATGGCGTGGAGCCTCTATTTCGTCACCTGCGTCGCGGCCGCCCTGCCGGGTCTGCCGAGCTGGCGAACGGTGGCGGGTCTCGGTTTCGCCGTCGGCTGCGCCCTCGGGCTCCGGGTCGGCGGCGTGTTCGCGGTGTTCTATCTCGGCCTGACAATGCTCGCCGCCGGTGCCATCCATCGCGACATTCGGCTCGTCATGCGCCTGGTGGTGCGGCTGATCCCGGCCGGGCTGATCGCTGTTGCGGTGACGGCGCTTGCCTGGCCATGGTCGGTGCTGCCGCCGACCAATCTGTTTGAGGCGATGGGGGCCTTCAGCCATTTCAGCTTCGACCTGAGCACGCTGATCAACGGCCAGAACCTGCCGATCGGCGAGGTGCCCGGCACCTATATGAGCGAGTATCTGCTCATCAAGCTGCCGGATATCGCGCTCGCCGGCCTCATCGCGGCAATCCCCTTTGGCCTTTTCGCCCTGTTGCGGGCCGATGCGGCCGGGCGGCGCCGGCAACTGGTCTTCCTGCCGCTGGTTCTGGCGCTGGCGGTGCCGGTCGCCTTCACGTTGGCCGAGCATCCTCCGCTCTATAACGGTATCCGCCATTTCCTGTTCGTGATCCCGCCAGCGACGATCGCTGCCGCGCTCGGCATTGCCGCGCTGTGGCAGGCGACCCTGCGCCTTTCGCCGGTGCTGGCACTGGTCACCGCGGTTGCCGCCGGGGCGCTGTTCGCCTTCAATGCCGCGACCTTCGTGGCGTTGCATCCCTATGAATATGTCGGCTACAACCAGCTGGTCGGCGGGCTGAAGGGTGCCGATGGTCGTTTCGAGGGCGATTACTGGTCGGCAACCATGCGAGAGGCGGCGAATGCCTTGCGCACCGGCATAGAGGCGCATCCGCCCGCCAAGCCCTACAAGGTGGCGATCTGTGCGGAGGATGGCCAGATCCAGCCCTTCCTCGGCCCCGATCTCGAATTGACCGAGAGCTGGGACGATGCCGACTTCCTGCTCACGGCGCGGAATGTCGGCTGTGACAATCTGGTGCCCGGTCTGACCTATCGCACCATCAGCCGGCTCGGGGTGCCGCTTGCCATGGTGGTGGATCTGCGGGCGCGCCATACGCCGATCGTCGAGCCGCTGCCGTGGGATGACGATGCCGATCCCCAGACCCCGGCGGTGTCCTTCAACGGTCCGGGCTCGGCGACCGTGGCCCGCAAGGCGCCGTGACATGGACCTCGCCGCTTCCCCTTTGATCGCCAGGCTGCGCCACTTCCTGTTGTTCGCCTCGCTCGGGGCGCTGGGAACGCTGGCGCAGTATGCCGTGCTGGTGACGCTGGCGAGCGGCGCTGGGATCGATCCGGTGGTCGCCTCGACGGCCGGCTTTCTCACCGGAGGCGTGGTCAATTACCTGCTCAGCCGCAGCATCGCCTTCCGCAGCGACCGCCCGCATCGGGAAGCGGCGCCGCGCTTCTTCCTGATCGCCGGCTGCGGCCTCGTGCTCAATGCGGTGATGATGGCCGGCTTCACCCGGGAGGGCGGCCTGCCCTACCTGCCGGCGCAGCTGATCGCCACCGGTCTGTTGGTGCTCTGGCACTATGCCGGCAATCTGCTGTGGACGTTCCGGCCGGCGCGGTCCTGAACGCAGAAGAGGCGCGCGGGCGCCGGTTCCCTCTGCCCGTCAATGGCAGCAGGATCTGCCCGCCGAAGAACCTGCGGTATCGCTCTCGCGCTCGTCGCGATTGTCGCGCGAATGCGGGTTCTTCTCCGCCGGCAGGTCCATGGCGACGTTGCCGGCGAAGAAGCCGTTGGGCTTCAGCGTAAAGCCGGCATACTCCACCGGCATGATCGGGAAGTCCTCCGGCTTGCACATATGGGTATGGCCGAAGGAGTGCCAAAGCACGATGTCGGCATTTTCGATCTCGCGATTCTGCTGCACATAGGCCGGCAGCCCCTGTCCGCCGGCATTCACCTTGGGATAGTCGCCCGAGGCATATTTCTCGGCCGGGTCGAAGGCGGTGACCCAGATGTGCTTCTTGGCGAAGCCGCCGCGCCTGGCGACGAAGGCCTCGTCCTGCGCCAGCATCACCGGGGTGGGTGTCACCACCAGCTTGTAGCCCGGCGGCTTACCGACGCTGTTCGCGATGTTCGGATTGGATACCTTCCAGTAGCGGCCGGTGGCTCCGTTGGCGAGGGCGGCGGCATCGAGTTCGCGCTTCAATATCTTGGTCGTGGTGTCGAAGACATTGCCATAGGGATTGTCGTCGCCCCAGGGGCGCGGCACGAAGTCGTGCTCGGTGACGGTGTTGCCGCCGCCGTCGACGTCCATGTGCAGGCGGGCGTTGAAAAAGTGCTGATGGGTCGGACCACCCAGCCCATCGTCGACCATGCCGCCCCAGGGATAGGCTTCGCCGGGCGCGACGGCAGCGGTCTGGATGATGCCGGTGAGCTTGGCTTCCAGCTGTATGGTGCCATCCTGGTACAGATACCAGTAGAAGCCATAATCGTAATTGCCCACCGTGGCGAAGAAGGAGATCACCAGCCGCCGCGAGCGGCGCACCTCATAGATCCCGTTGCGGAACTCATAGTGCTTCCAGAGGATGCCATAATCCTCCTCATGCATGCAGATGGCGTTTTTCATCAGCATGGGCCGGCCGAGGTCGTCTGCGGCGGGCACGTCGAAATAATGGATGTGGCCGAGGCAGTCGCAGCCGAGTTCCAGGCTGTTGGCAAGGCGGCCGAGGCCGTATTCGCCGGCATCGAACGCGCTCTTCCAGTAATGGTTGGCGGTCGGATCGGCATAGGGCACCACCATTTCCGTGATGCTGGCGCGGAAGATCACCGGCCGCCGCCGGCCTTGGTCCTCAATGCCGAGTTCATGCAGCACCAACCCTTCTCGCGGGGTGAAGCCGAGGCGGAAGCTCCAGTTCTGCCACTCGACCTTCCAGCCGTCGACGGTGAAGCTCGGCCCTTCCGGTTGCACGATGTGCAGCGGCTTCAGCCCCTTGCGGGTGTCGGGGAAGGCTTCGCGGCCGTAATTGTGCGGCTTCTTCGGAACCGGAACGATCCTTTCCTCGTCGATGAGGTGGACGATGCGGTTGGCAATGAGGTCGAACACCGCCACCACCCCTTCGATCGGGTGGGCATAGCCATTGTCGCGCGCATCGCCGCGCCAATAGGCGACGCAGCGCACGATCCGCTTGCCGCGCTCGAAGTCGCGGCCGAAATAGCCGGAGGAGAACGGGTCGATCTGGACCAGCGGGAGGTCTTCTTCCGTGATGCCGCGCTTGGCGACGGCGGCGCGCCAAGCGGGATCGGCCTTGACGATCTCCTCCGCGCGGAGGAATTCCTCGAGCATGATCGGCGGCTGGCCATAGGGCGGCTCGTCGGTGGGCAGCCTGACGAAGGAGGCGACCGCTTCGGCGGACAGATCGATGATCGCCTCGAAGCTCTCGCCCGAGCGGATGTCGAGCATCAGCACGAAGGCGCGGCGCGGCAGCGTGGCGCCCGCGCGGAAGGCGGCGAGCTCGGCCTTTGCCGGTTCCTCCAGCCGCACCATGGGGAAGCGGACGGTCTCGCCAAGGGCCTTGTCGGCCTTGAGGATGGCCAGCGCCCTCGCGATCTCGTCGAGGCTCAGCGGATCGAGCGGATAGGCGAGCGGGGCGGCGACGGCGATCCTGGCGTCCATGGCTAAGCTCTCTCGACGGCGTGGTGGCGAGGCAGCCTGTGGCCTCGACGTGGAAAGTCGGCGGACGCGCCGGGCGGGCGCGGGACCTGCGGCAGGTCAGGCGTGGCACGAAACCCGGGTAGCATCCGGTGAGTGCCATGGATGCCCGGCGCCCGCAAATCATGGCGGCAGCGGGTCCGCTTCATTGAATTTCATTCAATGAAGCGTTGATGCTGATTGAGCGGTGTGCCGATTGCCGTGTCATGCCGACGGCCTATGGTTCGAGCCGACCATCGAATCTCGAAGGATGCTGGACCATGACCTACGCCCCTGCCGCCGATCGCTATGCCGGTGCGATGCCTTATCGCCGCTGCGGGGCGAGCGGCATCGACCTGCCGCTCATTTCCCTCGGGCTCTGGCAGAATTTCGGCGGCACCGACGTGTTCGAAACCGGCCGGGCGATCCTGCGCCGGGCTTTCGACCGCGGCGTGACGCATTTCGATCTCGCCAATAATTACGGCCCGCCGCCCGGCTCGGCGGAGGAGATGTTCGGACGTGTCCTTGCCGCCGATTTCCGCGCCCATCGCGACGAGCTGATCGTCTCCACCAAGGCGGGATGGGACATGTGGCCCGGCCCCTATGGCGGCGTCGGCGGCAGCCGCAAGTACCTGGTCGCCAGCCTCGACCAGTCGCTGCGGCGCATGGGGCTGGATTATGTCGACATTTTCTATTCCCACCGGGTCGATCCCACCACGCCGCTGGAGGAGACCATGGGCGCGCTCGCCCAGCTCCACCGCCAGGGCAAGGCACTCTATATCGGAATCTCCTCCTACTCGCCGGCGCTGACGCGCAAGGCCGCGGCGCTGCTGGCTGAGGAGCGGGTGCCGCTGTTCATCCACCAGCCCAACTACTCGATGCTGAGCCGGTGGATCGAGGACGAACTGCTCGACACCCTGGCCGAACTCGGCAGCGGCTGCATCGCCTTCTCGCCGCTGGCGCAGGGACTGCTGACCTCGAAATACCTCTCAGGCGTGCCGGAGGACGCCCGCGCGGTGAAGCAGGCCTCGTTCAAGGCATCGATGCTGAGCGAGGACAACCTGTCGCGCATCCGGGCGCTGAACGACATTGCCCGGGCGCGCGGCCAGACGCTGGCGCAGATGGCGATCGCCTGGGTGCTGCGCGATCCGCGGGTGACGTCGGCGCTGATCGGCGCGCGCACCGTCGAGCAGCTGGACAATTCGCTGGACGCGGTGGCGCAGCTCGGCTTCGCCGACGAGGAACTGGCCGCGATCGATCGCTACGCCCAGGAGGGTGGTACCGATCTGTGGCGGGTATCCTCGACGCTGTGATGGAGAAGCGGCGACGCCCTCAGGAAGCCGCTTGCTTGACCGCCGGCAAGGATGGCGTCCGCTCCGTCCATCGCGTTGCCTGATGATAGCGGTGGCCGATCGCCAGCACCCTGGCATCGGCTCCCGTCGGGCCGATGATCTGCATGCCCATCGGCAGCCCCTGCGCACCGAAGCCGCAGGGTACGGCGAGGGAAGGCAGCCCGATCAGGCTGACCGGCACCACGATTTCCATCCAGCGGTGATAGGTATCCATGGCGTGGCCGTTGATCGCCTGCGGCCAGCGCCACTCCGCCGGAAACGGCCATACCTGCGCCGAGGGCATGACCAGCACGTCATATTGCCTGAACAGCGCGGCGGCGCACGCGTACCAGCGTGAACGGGTGAGGCTGGCGGCATAGACCTGCGCGGCGGTGACAGCCTGCCCGGATTCGATCTCCCAGACGGTTTCCGGCTTCAGCTGCGCGCGCTTGGCGGCGTCGGCCCACAGCGCCCCCTTCGAGCCGTTGTTGAGGAAGCCGCGCAGATGGGTCCAGGCCGTCCAGAGCTCGTCGGCCGGGAAGGGCGGGGGCAGCACATCGACTTGGGCGCCGAGCGCTTCGAGCACGGCGAGACCGTCCCGGCACAGCTCGAGAATGCCCGGCTCGCAGCGATAGGCGCCGTCCCAGTCGCCCAGCCAGCCGACCCGCAGGCCGGACATGTCGATAGCCAGTTGCGCGGCATAGGACGTTGCCGGCCGGCCGAACGGCACGTCCGGGTTCTCGCCGGCCAGCGTTTCCAGAAGCCGGGCGAGATCCTCGACGGTCCGCGCCATCGGCCCGTCGGTCGCCAGCGTGGCCATGAAGGTATCGCCCTCGGCATCGCCGGGGACGAGGCCCCAGCTTGGCCGGAAGCCATAGACATTGCAGAAGGCGGCGGGGTTGCGCAGGCTGCCCATCATGTCGGAGCCATCCGCCAGCGGCACCATGCGCGCGGCCAATGCCGCCGCCGCGCCCCCCGACGAGCCGCCGGCCGAGCGGGCGGTGTCATAGGGATTGCGCGTGACGCCGAACACCGGGTTGAAGCTGTGGCTGCCATGGCCCCATTCGGGCGTGTTGGTCTTGCCGGTCAGGATGGCGCCGGCGCCCCGCAGCCGCGCGGCGAGCAGGTCGTCCTGCTGCGGGACGAAATCGCGGTGCAGGGGCGAGCCAAAGGTGGTGCGGATGCCGCGGACGCAGACAAGATCCTTTACCGCCAGCGGCAGACCATGCAGCCAGCCGGTCGGGGTCGTATCGTCCAGCGCCACCGCTTCCGCCATCAGCGCGTCCGGGTCGCGGGGAGAGACGATGGCGTTGACCACGGCATTGGCCGCGGTCAGGCGCGCCAGATAGGCGGCCATCACCTCGGACGGCTTCACCTGCCGGGTGGCGATCAGATGCGACAGCGCGCTCGCGGTCAGATCCATCAGCGACATCAATTCCCCCGCCTCTCCGACGGCCGCCGCGTCACCGGAAGGACGCACGCCGTTGCGTCCCTAGAAACCGGTTGTCGCGGAGCAAATCAAGCATGCCGCAGGTGGGGCGTCCGTTCCGGCCCGGTGACCGCCTCGTTCCGGCGCTGCGACCCCTGGGTGCGATTCGGGGGACGGCTATCCGTTTCGCGGCCATTGGCGATGACGAAGGTGTCAGTGGCTTCTCACGCACAGCCGTTGGACGAAGCGAATGAAGAGAACGGCATCGCTACGCATTCGGCGCGCGGACGCGCCATTCGGTGGGATGCTCCCGTTGCATGTCCGCTTCCGGCATCCCGGCAAAGACTATTGGACGGAAGGCGACTTTCGACCCATAGAACGGGAAACGATCGGGAAGGAGCGTCGCCAATGGAACGTCCCGCAGAGGGTCCGCTCACCGGAATCCGCGTCGTAGAGCTCGGCAACCTGATCGCCGCGCCGTTCGCCGCGCGGCTGATGGCGGAATTCGGCGCCGAGGTGATCAAGGTCGAAGCCCCCGGCGAGGGCGACCCGCTGCGCAAATGGCGCAAGCTGCACGAGGGCACCTCGCTGTGGTGGTACCTGCAGTCGCGCAACAAGAAGTCGGTCGCCGTCAATATGCGCCTGCCCGAGGGGCAGGAGGTGGTGCGGCGGCTGGTGCGCGATGCCGACGTGCTGATCGAGAATTTCCGCCCCGGCACGCTGGAGCGCTGGGGGCTCGGCTGGGAGGCGCTGAAGGCGATCAACCCCAATCTGGTGATGGTGCGCATCTCCGGCTTCGGGCAGGACGGGCCCTATCGCGAGCGGCCCGGCTTCGGCGCGGTCGGCGAGGCGATGGGCGGCATGCGCTTTACCACCGGCGAGCCGGACCGGCCGCCGGCGCGGACCGGCATCTCGATCGGCGATTCGCTTGCGGCGCTGCATGCGGTGATGGGCGCGCTGATGGCGCTGCTCGCCATCAAGTCCGGCCGCAGCGGCGGGCAGGTGGTCGACGTCTCGCTCTATGAGAGCGTGTTCAACATGATGGAGAGCCTGGTCCCGGAATACGACCTGTTCGACTTCGTGCGCGCCCGTTCGGGCGGCTCGCTGCCGGGCATCGCGCCGTCCAATTCGTACCCGACCGCCGAGGGCAGCTATGTGATCGTCGCCGGCAATGGCGACGGCATCTTCAGGCGGCTGATGACGGCGATCGGTCGCGAGGATCTCGCCACCGATCCGCGCCTCGCCTCGAATGACGGCCGGGTGGCGCATGTGGAGGAAATCGACGGCACCATCGCCGCCTGGACGAGCCGGCACTCGCTCGACGAGGTGACCGCGGCGCTGGACCGTGCCGAGGTGCCGAACGGGCGCATATATTCGGTCGCCGACATCGTCGCCGACCCGCAATATCTCGCCCGAGACATGATCCTGCCCTCGACGCTGCCGGATGGCACGCCGGTGAAGATGCCGGGCGTCGTGCCCAAGCTGTCGCAGACGCCGGGCGGCCTGAGCTGGCTCGGGCCGAAGCTCGGCGAACATACCGCGCCGGTGCTGGCCGCGCTGGGCTACGGGACGGAGGAGATCGAGGCCCTGGTCGCCAGCGGCGCCGTGGCCAAGGGAGATGCAGCGCCGGGAGACGCGGCATGAGCGCGGTTCCGTTCCCCGCGCGGGTGCACATCCAGGAAGTGGTGACGCGCGACGGCCTGCAGATCGAGCCGCGCTTCCTGCCGACCGGGCAGAAGATCGCGTTGATCGACGCGCTGTCCGACACCGGGGTCGCCAAGATCGAGGTGACGTCCTTCGTCTCGCCCAAGGCGGTGCCGAACCTCGCCGATGCCCGCGAGGTGGCGCGGGGGATCCGGCGCCGACCGGGTGTCGTCTATGTCGCGCTGGTACCGAACCTGCGCGGCGCGCAGGAGGCGCTCGCCGCCGGGATGGACGAGCTCAACCTCGTCATGTCGGTGAGCGAGACCCACAACCTCGCCAATATGCGGATGACGCCGGCGCAATCGCTCGACGGTTTCCGCGCCATCGCCGCCGCCGCTGCGGGATCGCCGGCACGCCTCAACGGTTCGATCGCCACCGCCTTCGGCTGCCCGTTCGAAGGGGCGCAGGCGGAGGACAAGGTTCTGGCGCTGGCGGAGGCCTATCTCGGCCTCGGGCTGCATTCGGTGACGCTGGCCGATACCACCGGCATGGCCAATCCCCGCCAGGTGGCGCGCCTGGTCCGCGCCTTCCGCGCCCGGTTCGGCACCGTGCCGCTGACGCTGCATTTCCACAATACGCGCGGCATGGGCCTCGCCAATGCGCTGGCGGCCCTGGATGCCGGCGCCGATCGCTTCGACGCCTCGCTGGGCGGCATCGGCGGCTGCCCCTTCGCGCCGGGCGCGACCGGCAACATCTCCACCGAGGATCTCGTGCACATGCTGGAGGAGATGGGCGTGCCGACCGGCGTCGATCTCGGGCGCCTCATCGGCCTCGCTCGGGGGCTGCCGGCGCGGCTCGGCCACGACATACCCGGCCAGGTGGCGAAGGCCGGGCGAAGCGGCGACCTGCATCCCGCACCGCCGGGGTTGCGCCAGGCCGTGCCATAACCGCACCGAAGCCATGGGAGGACAGGACATGGAAACCGCGCTGCAGCGGACCCTTGCCGAGGGGCCGGCGCCGACAGCGGCCATCGCCCCGCTGGCGGTGGCGCTCGACGATATCAGCATCAGCTTCGGCATGGCCGGCGGCCCGGTCTACAAGGCGGTGGCGCCGACTTCGCTGCATGTGCGCGAAGGCGAGTTCGTCGCCATTGTCGGCCCGACCGGCTGCGGCAAGTCGACCCTGCTCAACGCCACCGCCGGCCTGTTGCGGCCGGCAGGCGGGAAGGTGAGCATTTTCGGCACGGCGCTGGACGGGCTCAACGCCAAGGCCGGCTATCTCTTCCAGCAGGATGCGCTGATGCCCTGGAAGACCGCGCTCGACAATGTGGCGATCGCGCTGGAAATCGGCGGAACCCGGCGCGCCGACGCACTGGCGCAGGCGCAGGACTGGCTGCGGAAGGTCGGCCTCGCCCGCTTCGCCGACCGCTACCCGCACCAGCTCTCCGGC
Organism: Ancylobacter sp. 3268; assembly: GCF_031456575.1. Lineage (NCBI taxonomy): Bacteria > Pseudomonadati > Pseudomonadota > Alphaproteobacteria > Hyphomicrobiales > Xanthobacteraceae > Ancylobacter > Ancylobacter sp. 3268. The sequence continues at coordinate 115,835 of NZ_JAVDUX010000005.1, read as the reverse complement.
GGGCAGAGGAAGCGCGTCGGCCTTGCTCAGGTGCTGGTGCGCGGCCCGAAGATCCTGTTGATGGACGAGCCCTTCGGACCGCTCGACGCCCAGACCCGCCAGATCATGGGAACGCTGTTGTTGAGACTGTGGGCGCAGGACCGCAAGGCGGTGCTGTTCGTCACCCATGACCTCGAAGAGGCGATCGCATTGTCCGACCGCGTCGTCATCATGTCGGCGGGCCCGGAAGCGCGCATCATCGGCGATTTCCCGATCGACCTCGCCCGCCCGCGCGATACCGCCGACATCCGGCTGGACCCGCGCTTCCACCAGCTGCACCGCGACATCTGGAACCAGCTCAAGGCCGAGGTCGCCAAGACCTATGGCGAGGAGATGACCTCGTGAAGATGCACCCCGCCAAGCTGCTTTTGCTGCAGATCCTCGTCGCCGTGGTCGTGCTCGCCCTCTGGCAGATCGGCGCCACCGTGCCGATCGGCGGCGACTATGTGCTGCCCGAGTTCTTTTTCTCCAAGCCGGGCGACGTCATCGCGCGGGTGGTGCAGCTGTTCGTCTCCGGCACGATCTGGAAGCATCTCTGGATCACGCTGACCGAGACCGTGCTGGCCTTCGTCATCGGCTCGATCGGCGGCGTCGTCATCGGCTTCTGGTTCGCCCGCAAGCCGATGGTCGCGGCGGTGTTCGATCCCTATGTGAAAATGGTCAATGCGCTGCCGCGCGTGGTGCTGGCGCCGATCTTCATGCTGTGGCTGGGACTGGGCATCTGGTCCAAGGTGGCGCTGGGCGTCACGCTGGTGTTCTTCATCGTGTTCTTCAACGTCTATCAGGGCGTGAAGGAAGTCAGCCCGGTGGTGCTGGCAAATGCCCGCATGATGGGCATGAACGAGCGGCAGCTGTTCCGCAACGTGTACTGGCCCTCGGCGATGTCGTGGATGTTCTCCTCGCTGCACACGGCGGTCGGCTTTGCGCTGGTGGGTGCCGTGGTCGGCGAATATCTCGGCTCGGCCGCCGGCCTCGGCTATCTCATCCACCAGGCCGAAGGGGTGTTCGACGTGACCGGGGTGTTCGCCGGCATGTTCATCCTCGCGGCCTTCGTGCTCGTCATCGACTGGGGGGTGACCCGGGTCGAGCGACGGCTTCTCGTCTGGCGGCCGCAATCCGCCAGCGAACAGAACTGAGACGTGATCCGACAAGAAACGGGAGGAAACCAAATGAAGATGCGTACCCTGCTCGTCGCGGCGAGCCTTTTGTTTCCCGCGCTCGGCGCGGCGCAGGCGGGCGAGATCGAGAAACCGAACCTCACCCTCGGCGTCGGCGGCAAGCCGCTGCTCTATTATCTGCCGCTGACGCTGGCCGAGCGGCTCGGCTACTTCAAGGAGGAGGGGCTGAATGTCGAAATCAACGATTTCGGCGGCGGCGCCAAGTCGCTTCAGGCGCTGATCGGCGGCTCGGTGGACGCCGTCACCGGCGCCTATGAGCACACCATCCGCATGCAGCAGAAGAAGCAGGACATCCGCGCGGTGATCGACCTCGGCCGCTATCCCGGCATCGTCGTCGCGGTGGCCAAGGACAAGGCCGACAGCATCAAGTCGGTCGCCGACTTCAAGGGCAGGAAGATCGGCGTGACGGCGCCGGGCTCCTCGACCTACATCCTGGTGCAGTATCTGATGGCGAAGGACAGGCTGTCGCCGGAAGAGGCCTCGTTTATCGGGGTGGGCGGCGGCGCCTCGGCAGTCGCGGCGGTGCAGAAGGGCGAGATCGACGTGATCTCCCACCTCGATCCGGTGATCTCCAAGCTGGAGGATATGGACGCGATCAAGGTGCTGGTGGATACCCGCACCACCGAGGGCACCCAGAAGGTATTCGGGGGGATGAACCCCGCCGCCGTGCTCTATTTTAAGGAAAGCTTCATCAAGGCCAATCCAAACACCGTTCAGGCGCTGACCAACGCCTTCTACAAGACGCTGAAATGGCTGGAGAAGGCGACGCCCGATCAGGTGGCGGCAACGGTGCCGCAGGAATACTGGCTCGGTGACAAGGCGCTCTACATCAAGGCGTTCAATGCTTCGCGCGAATCTTTTTCGACCGACGGCAATATCGATGAGGCGAGCATGAAGAGCGCGCTCAACCTGATCACCACGACCGATCCCAGCCTCGACGCGGCGGCCATCGATCTTTCCAAGACCTTCGACGGCTCGTTCCTCGCCAAGGCCAAAGGCCAGTAGGGCTTCCGCCGATGGCCGTGCCGTTGCATGCATCGGTGCGGCCGGGTGGTGGCGTCGTATTCAGGGCCGTCGGCCGCCGCAGATGCCGATCGTTTCGGCTCGCCGGCGTGGATCTCACCTCCGCGCCGCCATCGAGGGGCCGCGGACGCCGCGGCGCCCTCCGCCGCGCGACCGATAGGCGACCCGATGGGGAAGGTCGGGTGATCCGCTCGCCGGCGATGGCGGCATTCGACGGCTCCGCGCCGATGGTGCGCTGCTGCGCGTCGCGCGCCGCCTGACGACGGCTCGTCCCTCTCGTCAGTCGGTCCGAACCGATCGCGCCAGATGCTCGACATGGGCCATTGCGCCGTCGCTTGCCGCACTCCCGGATTTGCTCGTCCATTGGGCCGCTCGCCACTGGGACGGCGGCATGCCGGCCCAGCGCGTGAAGGCGTGATCGAAGGCGCTGTTCGCCGCGTAGGAGAGCGCTTCGGCGATGCGCCCGATCGGCAGCCGGGTCAGGGCCAGCAGCTCGCGGGCCACCGTAAAGCGGACTTCGTCCTTGATCGCCTCGAAGCTGGTGCCCGCGCGGGCGAGATGGCGCGCCAATGTGCGGCCGTTGAGCCCGAGTTCGCGAGCCACGGATTCACGATCGGCCTCGCCCAGCATCAGGCGCGGACGCAAGGCACGGCGAACCTGGGCCGCCACGTCCTCCAGATCGCCGCGGAGCGCCAGTTGGATCGCGCCGCGCAATTGCAGCCGGCGCGCCGGATTGGCGCCGGGCAGCGCCAGCGCCATGTCCCGTGCCGAAAGAACGATCCCGGTCTGCTCCTGATCGAACAGTGCCGTCGTCTTCAGCAGGTTGCGGTAGACGGGCATGTTTTCCGGCGGGCCGACGCATTCGAGCGTACGCAGAACCTGTCCCCTTCCGCCGGTAAGCGCGCGCACCATGTTGCACCCGATCGCGACGACAAGATCGTGCACCTGACGGCCATGGCCGGTCCCCGCGTCATAGAGCCCATAGCCCACGACGTAGTCGTCGCCGGCGCGTTGGAGATAGACGACCGCACCGCGTGAATAACCGATCTGCAGCCCGACATAGTCCCGGAACGCTTCGCCCAGTGTGGGCGCGCTGGCCATCATCTCGCCGATGACGCCCAGCGCCCGGTGATCGTTGCGCGCCCCGAGCAGCAGGCCGAGATGCGGACAGCCTGACACGGTCGCGCAACGTTCGAGCAGCCCGATCAGCGAAGGGTAGGGAAAGCGCGCCTCCGCATCGAGCTGGTCGGGCTCGATGCCCGAGCCGGCAAAAGCTTCATCGAGCGCGACCCCGAGTTTGCCGAGCAGGCCGGGGAGCGCGGCCACGGGCCCTACGCGCTGGGACGGGACGTTGCTCAAATCGACGGTTCCTGTCCTCAAAAAGCAAGCGGTTATCCTCTCCATAAGTTATGGCTCTGCCGTCTCGCAAGGCTGCTTTTCTTCTGACGGAAGTGAAAGTCGCGATGCGCGAACCAAGACGTCAGCTTCAAGATCTACGTGAGCGATACTGACAATATCACTTAGGTCGCGGGCTGTTCCTTTGATCATCACAGAGCCGATCCCCGATGCGCCGAATATCCATAATAGCGGTAGCATCATAAGGTCCGTCGTGACGAGAAAGCTTGAAAGGCCGTCGGTCGGCCGGAGGGAAGAATTCCAGCCGGTCTCATTCCATCAAGGAAGCATGCCATGAGGATTTCGCGCCGTGCCCTGATCGTGGGTACAACAGCTCTTGCAAGCGGCTTCGCCGCGCGCGGAGCCAATGCCTGGGATGGCCCGTTCTTCGATGTGGTCGAGGGGGCCGAGGACTTCGGCATCGCCTCGGACGCCTATGTCTATGGCTATCCGCTGGTCACGATGGAGATGACCCGTCGTGTGATGACCAATGTGGTGAAGGCCGAAGGCTCCCGTGCGCCGATGGGCACGCTGATCAAGCTGCGGACCTATCCCGACGCCACATTCCGCGACGTGACCGCGCCGAACGCCGATACGCTGTACACCACCGCCTTTTTCGATGTCGGCGCCGAGCCGTGGGTGGTGAGCGTGCCGGATATGAAGGGGCGCTATTTCCTGCTGCCCTTCCTCGATGGCTGGACCGACGTGTTCCAGGTGCCGGGCTCCCGCACCACCGGAACCGGAGCGCAGACCTATCTCGTCACCGGCCCAGGCTGGTCCGGCACGGTGCCGGACGGCATGGTGCAGCTGAAGTCGCCGACCGGGCTGGTCTGGATGCTCGGGCGCATCTACTGCACCGGCACCCCGGAGGACTACGCGGCCGTCCATGCGTTGCAGGATCAGTTCAAGCTCTTCCCGCTGAGCGCGTTCGGCAAGGACTATGCGCCGCCGGACGGCAAGGTCGATACCGCCATCGACATGAAGACCCCGGTGCGCGACCAGGTGAACGCGCTCGACGCGGCGGCGTATTTCACGCTGCTGGCCGAGCTGCTGAAGCGCAACCCGCCCTCGGCCAAGGACGCGCCGGCGCTGGAGCGCTTCAAGCGGATCGGCCTGGTGCCGGGCCAGAGCTTCGATGCCAAGTCCATGGATGCGCGCTGGGCGAAGCGGCTGCCGCAGTTCTCCTTCGATCGCATCATGCTGCATTTCAAGCTGAGCGATGGCGACGTCAAGAACATCAATGGCTGGGGCTACACCACCAAGACCGGGCTCTACGGCACCGACTATCTTCAGCGGGCGCTCGTCACCGCCATCGGTCTGGGCGCCAACCGCCCGCAGGACGCCGTCTATCCCACCTCGCTGAAGGACAAGGACGGTCGCGACTATAGCGGCGCGAACAAATACCAGCTGCGCTTCGCGGCCGACCAGCTGCCGCCGGTGAAGGGCTTCTGGTCGTTGACGATGTATGACGCGGCGATGTTCTTCGTCGCCAATCCGATAAACCGCTATTCGATGAGCATGCGCACCAACCCGAAGCTGGAGGCGGATGGCTCGCTGGTCATCTATGTCCAGAACGAGAGCCCGGGCGCCGACAAGGAGGCCAACTGGCTGCCGGCACCGAAAGACCGGTTCAACCTCATGCTGCGCCTTTATTGGCCGGACGAGAACAACCCCTCCATTCTTGATGGATCATGGGTCATTCCCGCCGTGACCAAAGTCGGCTGAACGCCTCGGCCTGCCGGCGCCACTTGCTGCGCCGGCAGGCCGTCTTCCCTTTCGCATAAGGTAGCTCGTCGTCGTTGCGCCTCCGGCCGGGCTACTCAGGTGGCGACGAGCCGATGGGCGCGGGCATCTTCGCCGGCCGATGCAGCAGGGTGAGCGACAGGAAGGCGCCGACCCAGGAGCCCACGGCCGCGAAGATCACGTAAACCCAGTTCTCGGTATAGCTGATCACCGCGAAGGACGAGAGCATGTACCAGACGCTCGACCAGTTGGCGGCGGAGAGCCGCTTGCGCGCCACTACGGCCGATGTGAACGCCACGTAGCAGGCATCTGTCGCCGCCGTGGCGACGAAGACGGCAAGCGCGACGAACGGGTCGAGGGCGAAGAAGGCAGTCAGCAGCTGTTGCATGGGCGCCCCGGGGAAGGGATCGGATGATCCGCCTCCTCATCATGCCGCAGGCCCGGAGCCGGGCAATGCGGGGCTGCCGAACACGGGCCGCTGTGCTGGGCACCGGCCGGGCCAGCAAGCGGCGTCGCGCGCCATGAGACCGATCTGCCGGTACATGGGTCACATGGCCGGGATGCTAGCTATTGCTGGCGCTGCTACCGCAGCAGAGGGGCATTCAGCCAAGAACCGGCACGAAGCGGGGCTGCGATTCCACACCGGCTGCGGCGAAACGGGCGGATTACCCGCCTTTCGCGGCCTTGAGCACCTCGTCTGCTTCGAGCGTGACCTCCCCGCCGGATTCCCGATATTTTCGCCTGGCGGCAACGTCTATTGCCGACCGGTGCTTCTCGAATCGTTCAAGGCGCTCCGACCTGTCGGCAGCTTTGCCCCCTTCCAGACGATCCAATGCGTCCCAACTGACGAGACACGAGACGATGTCGGTGTCGCCGCGGAAGAAGAAGCGGATTTTCTGCACGTCTTCCAGGTCTTCGGCCGGCTTGGCGGAATGCTCCAAGATCATGGGATCTCCTCCTGTTGCCAGAGGGCAACCCCGGAGCGCGCCAGAAGTTCATCTCCCTTTTCCGGCGCTGGCAGCGCCCTACATCCTGGAATGGAAAGGGAGTTCGCTGTGACCAAAGCCGATGATCGACGGGAAGAAGCCTACCAGGTTGCGTGGAACATGATCGATGCCGAAGGGGATGCGCGCGATGCCAAGATCGCCCGCCTGAAAAAGGCGCGGCTCGAGCGCGATGCTGTTGCACCCCCGCTTCCAGACAAAACCATCCGCCGGAGGTCAAAGGCGCCATAGCGGCTTCCGGCCGCGTCGGGTAGGTCACCTCGCGTACCGCTCCGCCGTGACGGTGATCGACGCGACCAGGCTTCCCGCCGCGTCAGAAACCTCAAGTGTGAGCCGGCCGCGGGGCGGGAAGTTGCCGTCGATGTCCCGGAGCGCCTCGCCCAACGAGGTCACGACCTCCGACCAAACATCCTCGCCGTCCACGAGATCGACCCACAGGGGCTCGGTCTGATCCGACCATTTGAACTGATAATGCGCCACGCAAGGTCCTCGCTAAGGGGGATCACGCCTCTAACGCAGCCGACTTCAACCGGTTTCCGGCTTGCGCTAATAGGCAGGCCAGAACCTCACCGCCGCGTGAGGATGAGCGAGGCGGTGACAGGTCGTCGTGACGAGAGGGAGTGGGGAGCGATGCGGAACCTTGAGATCAATGCGCGCCGGCTCTGCGCCATTGACGTGGCCGCAATGGGTTATCCGAGGGAGGAGGCAGCTGCGCTGGTGGACCGTTTTTGGCCGGTGATCGCCAACGAGATCCGCGGCGGGGTCGTGCTGCAGGGCGAGTGGCCCTTCACCGCGGAGGAGATCGCCAAACTCGACGCCGATTACCGCGCGCTCCGCAAAAGAGGCTAGGCACGAACGCCCGCTCCCTCGGCGGCGGCCACCACCGCGCCTCGAACCGTCCCGACCGTTGCCGACGCCTAGCTCGCCGAGGCCAAACCTGCCTGCAACCCCGCGCGTGTCACCGACAACAACGGTGCGCGACCTCGGCACCGGACCGCGATGAAGACTGGGCCGCTCTTCAATAGGACGGCGGGTCGCTGGCCGGAAACGATTCGTCCGCGGCCTGATCGACCTTGTCCCAGGCGCGCGGAGGGTTTGTCATGTTTTCCGGCCCAGCATCGCGTGGGGCGCCGGCGGCTGAGCCGGCATAGCTCAGTTTGGACTGGCGATGCATATACAGTAGTGCGCCGCTCATGGCTGCGAGCGTCATCAAAGGAAATAGCCTCACGGATGCCTCCTGTAGCGAATCAGCCGAAAATTATATTTCGAACTACTCTTTCGTGTGACGCGGCGGCCTGAGATTACTTGAACACGTCGCTCATCGCGCCAAGAGCGGATCATCAAGCGCGCAACGGCACGCCGATCGGCAGCCGCGTCAGTCCTGGTGTTGCGCTCCCCACCAGACGCCCAGCACGAAGCCCGCGACACCGCCCAGCAGAAGGCCCTGAACCGGGGATAGGCGGGAGGACACGGCGTCGTTGCTGCTCTGCAAGGCCCGCTCGGTCCGATCCTTGATAAAGGAAGCCGCCTCCTCCACCGCTTTCACGGCACCGTCTATGGCCCCGCGATAGGCATCGGGCTGATGTTTCGCGACCAAAGGATCAGCGGATGAAGGAAGGTCGTTATTGATGCTCGACATCAAGGTACTCCCTGCTTGCTGGTCGGTAGGGGAGGGGCGTCGCGGCTGGTGACCTGCGACGCCCCGCGCCGAAGCGTGTTCGGGCGATGCCGGATCCCGCTCAGGCAGCCTTCTTCGCTTTGACGTTGGCAACCTTGTCGGCGAGGCCCGACAAGGACTTGTCGGTCTTCGTCTCTTCCTGCAGCGTCGCATCGAGCAGCGCCACGGCGTCCTTCAGCCCGAGGTTCTGTGCCCAGCGCTTCAGGGTGCCGTACCGGCTGATCTCGTAGTGCTCCACGGCCTGGGCGGCGGCGGCAAGGCCCGCATCCAGAGCCGGCTCGCCCTTGAATTCCTCGAGAATTTCTTCGCCTTCTTCGAGGATGCCGTCGATGGCCGGGCAGGTCTTGCCCTGGGGCCGCTTTCCAATGAGTTCGAACACCTGCTGCAGCCGCTCGATCTGCCCTTCCGTCTCATCGCGATGCAACTCGAACGCCGCTTTCAGTTCAGGAGACTGGGCGCCACGTGCCATCTTCGGCAGCGCCTTCAGAATCTTGCGCTCGGCGTAGTAGATGTCTTTCAGGGTGTCGTGAAATAGGTTGTCGAGGGTTTTCTCGGCCATGATGCTCTCCTGTGTAACGTCCGCATCCGGAGAACAGAGAGCCGAGCCGTTCGTTCCCACGCTCGCTAAATCGCGGGGGTTAGCACCGCACGCCGACATGCCGCAGATCGCGTGACCGGGACGATCCGACAGATCGGGAGATCGCCTCCCGCTACCATGACAGCATGCGCCGGCCGATCAATGCGCCGGCCGCCGTGACGAAGCCGATGGCCAGTCCGTACCAAGCGAGCACGAAGAGCGGCGAATCATCGACACAGTGCAACGCATAGAGCGCCGCGCCGAGGCTGCCCGCCAGCGCCCCGGCGGCCGCCCCCGCCAGCGCGGGATGTTCCGGCGCGCCGCGTTTCAGGCCGAGAAGCGCCGCCGCCAGCACGGGTGCGGCCATCAGCGTCACCAGCACGAGGCAATAGGCGGCGTTGTGGCCGATGAGGCCGGGCATCCAGCTCCGCGCCGGCGTGACCATGAGTTCGGCAGCCACCCCGCCGGCCAGCGCACCCGCGGGGATGAGCAGCGACCAAGCCAGAATCCGCGCATCGGCGCCCGGACGCACCAGACGCAGCGCCAGCCAGACCGATGCGGCGGCGAGCGACAATGTCACCGCGAATTTCAGGAGCACGCGCGGTTCCGCCAGCAGCCAGGGCATGCCCGCACGCGGCGCGAGGATCAGAACGAACAGCGCCGCTCCGCCGGCCAGCCCGACGCCGAGCGCGAGACCAAGGCCGCTCTCCAGGCTCCGTTCGCGCCGGGTATCGGAGGCAAGGCCGCGTATGAGGTCGTCCGTCTTCACGTCATCCTGTCCTTCATTCGCCGGATTTCAGCCGCGCCGAGAGGCTGGCGAAGGCGCGGTGCAGCGTCACCCTGACGGCGCCCTGTGTCATCTTCATGCGCTCGGCGGTCTCACCGACAGAGGCACCCTCCACCGCGATCGACCGTATCACCGAGCGCTGCTTGTCCGGCAGCAGCGCCAGATGACGCTCCACATCTTCCGCCTCGGTGCCCGGGCGTTCGTCGGGCGCCGCCAGCAGCTCGGCGAAATCTTCCACCGGCACTTCGGTCCGACGCCCGCGCCGACGCAGATGGTCGATCAGCTTGTTGCGCGCAATGGTGCGCAACCACGGGCCGAGCGGATCGCCCGGCCGCCAGGTATGTCGCTTCAGATGCACCGCCAGCAGGGTTTCCTGCACCACATCCTCGCCCTCGCCCGTCGGCGCGCCCATCTGCCTGAGCCGCCGCTCGACTGCGGAACGTAGCGTCGGCGCGATCTCGCGCAGCAGCCGCTCATAGGACGACCGATCGCCGTCAAGCGCCGCCTGCATGAGCTGCATCCAGCGCCGCTCGCGATCATCCATCAACACGTTCCCGAAGGTAAGTTCGCCGGCTACCAGCCGATCGTTACAGCCCGCGCAGCGGAGCGGAGGAAATTTTTGCCGCGGCATATTTCTTCGCCCGCCAATGTAACGCAATGGCGAATGCGTCCGAAAGAGAGGAAGGCACCGGCGGTCTGGTCCTCGGTGCCAAGGCCACTCTCACGGAGGATGTCTCCATGACCACCAAGACGAAATTCGCCGCCACCCTCGCGGGCTCGCTCGCTGCCGCACTCGGCATGGTGGCCAGCGCCGCCGCCGCTCCGGCCGCCCCGCAGCCGAACATGGACAAGTGCTACGGCGTGTCGCTCGCCGGTCAGAATGACTGCGCCGCCGGTGCCGGGACCACCTGCGCCGGCACCTCGAAGGTGAACTACGACGCCAAGGCCTGGAAATATGTCGCCAAGGGCACCTGCGAGACCATCAAGACCCCGAAGGGCATGGGTCATCTGAAGGCCATGTGACGACGATCCCGCGAACCGGAGGGTGCTTTAGGCGCCCTCCGCACCCTATGCAGGAGGCTCTCATGACGACGAAACTGCCGATCGGCGCAGGTGTCGGCTTTAAACCCGAGCATTTCGACGCCATCCTTGCCGATCCCTCCGCCCCCATCGCCTTCCTCGAAATACATGCCGAGAACTATATGGGCGCCGGCGGCCGGCCGCATGCACAGCTCGCCGCGCTGCGCGAGCGTTCTGCGCTTTCCATCCATGGCGTCGGGCTGTCGATCGGCGGCGAGGCCGCGCTCGACAGGGCACATCTGGCGCGGCTGAAGGCGCTCATCGAGCGCTACCGACCCGAGAGTTTTTCCGAACATCTCGCCTGGTCCTCCCATGGCGGGGCGTTCTTCAACGATCTTCTGCCGCTGCCCTATACGCCGGCGACCCTGTCGCGGGTCGCGGACCACGTCGCCGAGGTGCAGGATGTGCTCGGCCGCCGCATGCTGCTGGAAAACCCTTCGACCTATGTGCGCTTCGAGGAAAGCACGATCGGCGAGTTGGATTTCCTTGCCGCCCTGGTGGCGCGTACCGGCTGCGGCCTCCTGCTCGACATCAACAACGTCTTCGTCTCGGCGGTGAACCACGGCACCGATGCCCGCGCCTATCTCGCGGATTTTCCTTTCGAGGCGGTCGGCGAAATCCATCTCGGCGGCCATGACGAGGACGCCGACGAGACCGGCGCGCCGCTGCTCATCGACGCTCATGGCAGCCCGGTGGCCGATCCGGTCTGGACGCTGTTCGACGAGGTGATCGCCCGCACCGGCCCGCTGCCCAGCCTGATCGAGTGGGACAATGACGTGCCCGTCTGGCCGGTACTCCGTGCCGAAGCCGCCCGCGCCTGCGCCCTACTGCAACGCCATTCCCGCAGCGCGGCGGCTTGACCATGGACGGCCTTACCCCTTTCGCGCAGGCACTGACGGCGCCGGATCGCCGCGCGCCGCCCGGGCTTGCCGGCCCGGTTGCGCGCCGCTTCTCGGTCTATCGCAACAATGTCGCGGTCGGCCTGATCCGGGCGCTGGAGGCGCGGTTTCCCGCGCTGCTGGCGCTCACCGGCGAGGAATATTTCCGGGCGATGGCGCGGGAGTTCACGCTGGCCCGGCCACCGGCCTCGCCCTTGCTCATGAGGTTCGGGGATGATCTGCCCGACTTCATCGCCGGCTTCGCGCCGGCGGCGGAGCTGCCTTACCTCGCCGACATCGCCCGCATCGAGATCGCGCGCAGCCGCGCCTATCATGCGCCGGACCTGCCGCGGATCGGCGCCGATGCGTTCACTGCGGCGCCACCCGACATAGACAGGGTGTGCGTCGAGATGCACCCGGCGGTCGCGGTGATACGGTCGGCGCATCCCGTCTGGACCATTCTCGCCATGACGAGCGGTTGGCAGCCTGCCGCCGCCATCGACGACTGGCAGCCGCAGGCGGTGCTGGTCGATCGCCCCGAACTCGACGCCATTGTTCGTCCGATCACCGTCGGGACCGCGCTCTTCCTTGAGGCTATCGATGCCGGCGAGCCGCTCGGCGCCGTAGCGGCCAGGGCGGCAGAGACGCCGGAATTCGACCTGCCCGCCGCGCTCGCCACCCTCATCGGCGAAAGGCTTGCGACCCGCATCCAGACCTCCGCTGGAGATATGTCATGACCGCCATCAATCTCCCCGCTTCGGCGGCGAGCCTGTCCTCCACCCTGCTGCACCTGCGCAAGCGGCTCGACGCCGTTCCACTCTCCCTCGTGCTGCTCTGCGCCCGAATCTTCCCCGCCGCGGTGTTCTGGCAGTCCGGCCAGACCAAGGTCGATGGCTGGAAGGTCACGGAGGGCGCGGTCTTGTTGTTTCAGGAGGAGTACCGGCTGCCCTTCGTCGATCCATGGATCGCGGCGCACCTTGCCGCTTTCGCCGAACACTTCTTTCCGGCGCTGCTGGTGGTTGGGCTCGCCACCCGGCTCTCGGCTCTTGCATTATTCACGATGACGGCCGTGATCGAGATCTTCGTCTATCCCGATGCCTGGCCGACCCATGGCGTGTGGGCAACATGTTTCCTGCTGCTGATGGTGCGGGGTCCCGGCGCCTTCTCGCTCGATGCTGCGATCGCGCGGCACTTGCGTTCGTAATGGCGCAGGTCGGCCGACGCGCCACGCGCTGAAGGAAAGGGATGGGATTTCGCTGCCGATTCCTCGGCCGCCACGTCCTGGCCGCCCATTCCTTGGCCGCCACGTCCTCGCCGCCACGTCCGGCCCATCCTATTCGACAAAAGCGCAGGCGCTTACGCATCGACAACCCGGAAGGCTTCGCCCATGCTGCCCCCGCTTTGGCAGTGAGGAGAAGACCATGAAGTCTTTCGGCACATCGAAACTGGTGGCCGCTCTTGCGGGCGTCGCGCTCATGACCGGGCTTGCGGTCGCCCAGACGCCGACCTTCTTCCGCATCGGCACCGGCGGCACGGCGGGCACCTATTATCCGGTGGGCGGCCTGATCGCCAACGCGATCTCCGGCAATGGCGGCAAGGGCGTGCCCGGCCTCGTGGCCACGGCCATCGCCTCGAACGGATCGGTCGCCAACGTCAACGCCATCCAGTCGGGAGCGGCCGAATCCGGCTTCTCCCAATCCGATGTGGCGAGCTGGGCCTATACCGGCACCGGTCTCTACGAGGGCAAGCCGAAGGTCGAGGATCTGCGCATCATCGCGACGCTCTATCCCGAGACCATTCATCTCGTCGCCTCCAAATCTGCCGGCATCAAGTCGGTCAAGGATCTCAAGGGCAAGCGCGTAGCGCTGGACGAGCCCGGCTCCGGTACGCTGGTCGATGCCCGCATCGTGCTCGCCGCCTATGGGCTGACCGAGAAGGACATCAAGCCGGAATATCTCAAGCCCGGCCCGGCCGGCGACCGTCTGCGCGACGGCGCGCTCGACGCCTTCTTCTTCGTCGGCGGCTATCCCACCGGCGCGATCTCGGAACTTGCCTCCTCCTCGGGTATCGAACTCGTGCCGATCGCCGGGCCGGAGGTCGAAAAGCTGCTCGGCGCGTACAAGTTCTTCGCCAAGGACAAGGTGCCGGCCGACGCCTATAAGGGCGTCGGTGCGACCGATACCATCTCGGTCAACGCCCAGTGGCTCACCAGCGCCAAGCAGCCGGACGAGCTGATCTACAACATCGTCAAGACGTTGTGGAACGCCGATTCCCGCGCCGCGCTCGATGCCGGCCATGCCAAGGGCAAGATGATCACCCTGCAGAACGCCACCAACGGCCTTGGCATTCCGCTGCATCCCGGTGCCGAGAAATTCTACAAGGAAGCCGGCGTTCTCAAGTGATCCTCGGCGCGGGGCAGTAATGGTGGACAAGAACGAGCGCGCCGCTCCGGCGGGCGGGGATTTTCGGCTCGACGAACTCGACGAGGCGAAAGTCCGTGAGCTGGAAGAAAAGTTCGATCCCGAAATCCGCTTCCGGCCGCTGGCGCCGGGAGCGGGCTATCTCGTTGGCGGGCTGCTCGTCGTCCTGTCGCTGTTCCATTACTACACGGCCGGCTTCGGCCTGCTGCAGGAGACCATGCACCGGGGCATCCATCTGTCCTTCGTGCTCGGCCTCGTCTTTCTCGTCTTCCCGGTGACGCGGCGCGGCTATACGCAGCCGGCGCGCGCCAGTTGGCTGCGTCCGCTCGGCATCGGCCTGCCGGACTGGATCCTGGCGACCGTCGCCGTGGTCGCGGTGATGCACATCCCGCTGATCCCGCTCGACGATCTGGCCTTCCGGGTCGGCAATCCCACGACGCTGGACGTCGTACTCGGCGGTCTGCTCATTCTCGCGCTCTTGGAGGCGACGCGCCGCTCGCTCGGCGTGCCGCTGCCGATCATCGCGCTGCTGTTCATGGGCTACGCGATCTGGGGGCCGTACATGCCGGGGATATTGGTGCACCCCGGCGCCAGCTTCTCCCAGCTCGTCGATCACCTCTATCTCACCACGCAGGGCATCTATGGCGTCGCGCTCGGCGTTGTCGCGACCTACGTCTTCCACTTCGTGCTGTTCGGTGTGTTCGCCACGCGCATCGGCCTCGGCCAGCTGTTTCTCGACTGCGCCGCCTGGATCGCCGGGCGCTATGCCGGCGGGCCGGCGAAGGTCTCGATCTTCGGATCGGCGCTGTTCGGGATGATTTCCGGCTCCTCGGTCGCCAACACGGTGACCGTCGGCTCGCTGACCATCCCGGCGATGATCCGCCTCGGCTACAAGCGCCATTTCGCAGCGGCGGTGGAGGCGACGGCCTCGACCGGCGGGCAGATCACTCCCCCGATCATGGGCGCGGCGGCGTTCCTGATGATCGAATTCCTGAACCTGCCCTACACCACGATCATACTCGCGGCGATCGTGCCGGCCTTCATGCATTTTTTCGGCGTGTTCATCCAGGTGCATTTCGAGGCCAAGCGCAACGGCCTGCGCGGCCTCAAGCCCGAAGAGATGCCCGACGTGAAGGCGGCGCTGAAGCGCGACTGGCCGACCGCCATCCCGCTGGTGGTGCTGATCGCCATCCTGCTCATGGGCTACACGCCCTATCTCGCCGCCTTCTGGGGCATCACGCTGTGCATCGCGGTGGGCCTGCTCAATCCGCGCAACCGGATGAGCCTCACCGACATCGCCGAGGGGCTGCGCGACGGCGCGAAATATGCGCTGGCGGTCGGCGCGGCGGCGGCCACCGTCGGCATCGTGGTCGGCGTGGTCACGCTCACCGGCGTTGGCTTCAAGGTGTCGTTCATCGTCACGTCGACGGCCTCGGCCATGGCGAGCTGGGCCTCCACCGTGCTGCCCGCCTATCTCGCCTCGCCGCAGGGTTTGACGCTGCTGTTCACGCTGATCATGACCGGCGCGGTCTGCATCCTGATGGGCTGCGGCATCCCGACGACGGCCAATTACATCATCATGGCGACCATTGCCGCGCCGGCGCTCGGCCTGCTCGGCGTCGAGCCGATCGTCGCGCATTTCTTCGTGTTCTATTACGGCGTCCTGGCGGACATCACGCCGCCCGTTGCGCTCGCCGCCTATGCGGCGGCAGGCATGGCGAATGCGGATCCGTTCCGCACGGGGAATACCGCGTTCCGGCTCGGATTGGGCAAGGTGCTGGTGCCGTTCGTCTTCGTGTTCTCGCCCTCGCTGCTCCTCGTCACCAAGGGCTTCAACTGGCCGGACTTCTTCCTTGCCTTTGCCGGCTGCGCGATCGGCATCACCTGCCTCGGTGCGAGCATCGCCGGCTGGATGCTGACCACCTTGAGAGCATGGGAGCGGCTGGTGCTGGCGGTCGCGGCGATGCTCCTGGTCGCACCCGAGCTCTATTCGTCGCTCCTCGGGCTGGTGATGATCGCGCCCGTCCTGCTCGTGCAGTGGCGGAGAAGCTCCGAACCGCTGACCGCGCGCGAACCGGCCTAAAGCAGAGGTCGGGGCTGCCCGCTCCGGGCAGCAGCCGTCATGGTATCGCGAACGGATCATTCTCTTGTTGGTCGCTCGCGGCCCGACAGGGCCTCCGGCCGTTCGCCTTGTTATGGCTCGTCTCGCTCGGGATGGACGTGGCGGTGGCGATGCACATACGCGTGTTCATGGATTTCTGCCGCCACCAGGCGTCCATATCGCACCAACATTGCGCGTGTCGCCAGCTGCGCGACGAACGCGTCGTCATGCGAGACGAGGAGCAGCGCGCCCTCATATTCGTGGAGCGCTTGCCGCAGCCGCTGCCCGTTCTCGGCATCGACGCCATTGGTGGGCTCGTCGAGCATCAGCACGTCCGGCTTCATGGCGAGCAGCCCCGCCAGGCAGACCAGGCGCTTCTCACCTCCCGAAAGACGATGATTGATCCGTTCGGCGAGCGGGGCGATTCCGAGGCGTTCGAGCGCGGACATCGCCTGGCCGCGGGCCTCTTCCTCGCTGCAACCGAGATTGAGCGGACCGAAGGCGACATCCTCGAGCACGGTCGGGCAGAACAACTGGTCGTCGCTGTCCTGGAACAGAAAGCCGATGCGTGGACGAATCTTGCGGAAGTCGCGCTCGGTCGTGCACGCCTCGCCGAACAGGCGGATGCGGCCGGCACCGATGGGCTCCAACCCGATGATGCTGCGCAGCAGGGTTGTTTTGCCGGCGCCGTTCGGTCCGATCAGGGCGAGGCGCTCGCCATGCGACAGCGTGAGATCGACGCCGGTCAGCACGGTCTTTCCGGCGCGGGTGACGGTGAGGTCGATGAGATCGATGAGCGTGTTCATAACCGGTCGATCACCAAAGCCAGGAGAGCCGCGCCCGAAACCAGCGCGAAGGCGACCCAGTCGCGTTGTCGCGGCGAGGCAAGCGACGAATAGGGATAATGCCCGGCATAGCCGCGGCAAAGCATGGCCTCCTCGACACGGGAGGCGCGTTCGAGCGCCCGCACGAGGATCATCCCGAGCAGATTGCCGTAGCTGTTCCAGGTGTGCCGGTTGGAGCGGGGATGGAAGCCGCGCGCGCGCATCGCCTCGCCCAGGCGGCGCGCCTCTTCGCGAAGGAGGGTGGCGTAGCGGGCTGTCGTCACGAACAGGCGGCAGAGCCGCTCCGGCACGCCCAGGGCACGCAGCGCCGCACCGAGCCGTTCCGGCTCGAGGTCGCCGAGAAGCACCAGCAGTACCAGCACCGAAGCCGATACTTTGAGCGCGATGAGTCCGGCGCGCCAGAGGCCGGTGCCGCTCACGCTCAGCGGTCCGATGGTGGCGATGCTCGGGCCCGCCACGGTAAAGGGCAGGGTCGCGAACAGGAGCAGCAGGAAGCCCTCGACATGCAGCAACCGGCGCCAAAGCCGCGGATCGGGTCGATTGAGCAGCGCGACGAGAGCCGCGACGACGAGGGCGGCGGCGGCGACCGGCAGTGTCTGCAACAGCGAAATGGCCGCGACGGCGACGACCGCCGCCACGAGGCGCAGCCGGGGATCGCCGGGCGCGGTCAGCGACGCCCCCGCCGCGCCCAGAGGCCGATGCCGGCGAGCCCGATGATCAGAAACACGCCGGACATCGCATCCGTGTAGCGCAAGCGGGAATCCATGACCTCCATGCGCTCCATCAGCGGCTCGATCTCTCTCTGCACGGCGACGGAGACCAGCGCCGCCAGCCGGGCGTCGTCGCCCGCCGGGACGAGCGGGGTGCCGGCCGGCGCGGCTGCCGCAGGCGGCGCAGCGGCCGCCCCGGTCGTGAAACGCTCCGCCGACAGCGTCGCGGACGCAATGTGCGCCTCCTGCGTGTCGACCGTGACGGTCACATCCGTCTCCACGGCGGGTGGAAGATCGAAGGCGAAGCGGCCTTCGGCATCCGTCCGGCCGGAGGCGAGGACGGTGCCGGCGGGATTCTTCGCCACCCATGGGCTGCCGTCCGGCCGCCCGCCGCCGATGAAGAAGGCATAGCCGCGGACGGAGGCGCCCTCGACGGTGGCGAACACCTTCAGCTTGTGTGCCGCCGCCGGCGACACGGCCGCGAGTGCGATCAGCAGCGCGACGGACAGCCGCCTCATGGCGCCACCGGTCGCAACGCGTCCGGTTGCACGCGGGCGAGGAACGCCACGATCGTCGCGGTGACGAACCCCTCCCCGATCATCAGCGGCACATAGGTCGCGACCAGCACGGTGGCGACGGGCGTGTAATCCGAGGAGGAGAGGGCAAGCGACAGCGCCACGAGCAGGCCGGTCCCGGCGACGGAAAGCACGCCGACGAGGCCGGCCAGGGCTGCGCGGGTCGTGGCGTGACCGGCCTTGCGTAGCGCCGGTCCGAGCAGCAGGGCGGACAGCACCCCCGGCAGGGCGATGTTGACGGTGTTGACGCCGAGGGTCGTCAACCCGCCGAAGCCGAACAACAGCGCCTGCAGCAGCAGCACGACCAGCACCGCCGGAAAGGCGGCGACGCCGAGCATGATGCCCATCAGCCCGCTCATCAGCACATGCACGCTGGACGGCCCCACGGGAATGGAGACCAGCGAGGCGACGAAAACCGCCGCGGCGAGGAGGCCGGCCCGTGGAATGAGGCGATCGTCCAGGCGGCGCAGACCCAGCCCGACTCCCGCGGCGGCGATGGCGGCGCCAGAGATCAGTACCGGCACGGACAGGATGCCGTCGGGAATGTGGGCCATGCGGGTCGCTCAGCGCGCGGTGGGCATGTCGGTCGCCTTCACCCAGATGAGGCCGCCCTCCTCGATCGGGACATCCTTGCCGTCCGGTGACTTGCCCGGCTCATCGCCTTCGACCAGCGCGGCGAAGCCCCACCAGCCGCCACGCGGCATGGCATAGGAAAACGTCCCGTTCGCATCGGCCTTGATCACCTGCGTGATGAAGGCATCGTTCGGGGCTTTCACCGTGCCGTCATTGACGAACTCGACTTCGACCTCGGCGAAGGGCACCGGCTTGCCCTGCTTCAGGACGACGCCGGAGAAGAGGTTTCCGGTCCACAGCCCGGTCGGCCGGGTGAGCGGACGGATCTCGACCGGCAGCCCTACCAGCTCGTCCCACCCTTCGCCGGAGGCGAATCCGTCGACGAGCACCTTGGCGTAGTGAATGATCAGCTTGTTTTCGGCGGGCTCGAAATAGGATTGCGGCTCGACATAGAAGATCGCGGCGCCCGGTTCGTTTACATCATGCGTGAGGGTCCAGCCGGCGGATCCGCCAGCGGGCTTCTCGGCAAGCGCGGCCGAAAGATCGGTCTGCCGGCCGGCCGAGAGCACGCCCACCCGCACCGGCCGCTTCATCTCCATCACCGGACCACCCTCGAAGGGGTGCGTGAACGTCATGTCGATCGTCACCTTGCCGCCTTCGGGAACGACGTCGGCGGAAGGAATGATCTCCTGGAAATGGGCGAGCGCCGGCGCGGAACCGAGCATCAGGCACGCGGCGCACCGGCCGAATATGGCAAGAAGATCCTTCACGGCGCCTCTCTGTATGAAATTCTGTATAATAGATCATACCCACATGCCGCCAAGGCGGGCAAGCCAGCGGCCCCGGGTTTCGTTGTACGGCGTCCGATGTCGGCCTATCCTGCGGCGAGGATAGGAGCGGCCGCGCATGCATCGGACCACCATCGCCATCGACGACGATCTCGCCGCGGCGCTCGACGCCTATATGGAGAGCACCGGTGCGGCCAATCGTTCGGAGGCGATCCGCGATCTGGTACGCCGTGGCCTGTCCGCCCGCCGCGAGGCTCCAGCCGACGCGCATTGCGTCGGCGTCGTCAGCTGCGTAATCGACCAGTCCGTCCGCAACCTCGCGGCCCGTGTCCCACGGGGGCGCCTCGACCGGCATGACGAGACGGTCGCCGTGCTTTCGGCCCCGCTCGACCACACCACCTCCATCGACGTGATGCTGATGCGCGGACATGTCGGCGAGGTCTCGGCCTATGCCGAGGCGCTGTTCGCCGAGCGTGGCATCCTGCACGGCGCCCTCAGCCTCGTTCCGGTGGCCGAGGAGCGCTCGTCGCATGCGCATCCGCAAGGCTCGACCCATGAGCACAGCCATCTGAAGGTTCTGAGCGGATTCTGAGCCGGGCCATCCTTCATACGCAGGCGACAGCGGGAGCCGGCGCGAGATACGAACGCGCCTACGCCCCGAGCCAACCCGGCGAGTATGTGTCCGGCCGGCTCACCGGCTCCATCAATCTCGCCAGCGGGCGCTTCGCCATGATCAACGACGGTCTTGGCTTCCAGCTCGTGCCTTGGCAGCCCGTGCTGGAGAGGCAGATCGGCCGGCACATCTCCGGTGTCTCCCGCGACGGCGGCGTCGAGTGGAGCCTTGGACGGAAGCGCGGGCTGGGGCTTTAGACCTCGCTGCCCGGCGGTGGCGGCATCTCCAGATCTGGATCGGCCGGCAGCGGCGCGAAGGGATCGGTCTCTGGGAACAGCTTGCGCTCGCGCAGCCAATCGCCAAACGAGGCGGGATCGAGCGCACGCTCCAGTTCGCTAAGGCGCTGGCGCGCCCAACTCAGCATGCGCCGCGTCTCGGCATCCTCGATATTCGCCGCCCACGCGATCCAGGAGCGCAGTTGTTCGGCCTTGCGGCCCATCTCGACGATCTCGTCGAGCAGTTCGTCGCGTTCCTCCTCGCGCTTCGTGCGCGCCTCTGTACGCGTCCGGTTTTCCTCCGCGCGGCGGCGGAGGCGTGCGTTGCGCTCATCTTTGAGGCGGTCATCACGCCGGTAATCGATCCAGCCATGGAGTTCCTCGATGATAGAGTCGAGTTGGGCCTCCAGGGTCGCACGGCTGTTGTCCCGCCAGTTGCGTCGGCGCAGGTCCATGCTCCAGGCTTCAATGGAGATCGTCAGCTCACCGGTCGGGATATAATCGAACTCGGGATATTGGCGTTCGTAGGTGAAATCCCAATCACGGTAGCGAGCCGAGCGCCGATAGCGTTCCTCCGCCTTCAACTCATCGACCGTCGGATCGTGCTTTCGGCGCTTTATCGTCTCCGCCAGGATGAAGGGCACCTTGTCGACGCCCCGGCGCACTTCGACGTGCTTGCCCGCGAGGGTGCAGGAAATTTCCCGCGCCTCCATCCCGCGCGCGATGCTGTCGAGAATGAAGATCGCCCTCTCGACCGAACCGGCTCCCAGTCGCATAGACAGCAGGCCTTCCCCGCTAATCGCGATGATGCCGTCATGATCCGGCTTGGCGCGGCGCAGCGTATGGGCGGTCAGCGATACGGCCGTGTGGGGTTTGTCGATCCGGCTCCACTCGATCGTCCGTGTGCTCGGCTCTCGTGGCTTCATCAGCCGGCGCGGTGCGATCGCTGCCTTGCGCGCGCTTTCGAGGCGCTCCTCGATGACGGGATCTGATGGGCTCGTCGGATCGAGGCTGATGAGTTCGACAGCAGGATCGACCGAAGAGGCAAAGATTGTCTGCCTAGGCTTCTTGCCGGCCGCTCGGTCACGCCAATAGGCCGCTGTCGGCAGCGGCACACGATGCTGGACGCAGAGATCCCTGAGCCGCCAATGCGATAAACCAAGCTTGGCAGCGACGGCCTCAAGCGGCTCGGCCCAAACGAGATCATACATCTCGCGGCGGGTGACATGGGCGATCATGGGGATATGCGAGCAACGTCAACGGGGAGCCTGCATCTATCCCCGTTCGATGACACTCCGGCGGCCGACCAACGCCGTTCACAAGAAAAGGGCTTCCGCGCCGAACCAGTAGGCCGGTCCGTCGCAGCCGCGTCAAGGCTGGCGCTTCGCGCCACCGCTCACGCGGCTACGGCCTTGACCCAGCCGCGGCAGACCCGGCAGGAGCCCTTGCAGGCTTCGGATGGAAAAGTCGGCTGCCCTTTCCTCGGCGGACATGCCGTGACGGTTGCCAACCAATATGAGCGATTCCCGGCTGCCTAGAGTCCACATCCTTTGGTGGTAATCGCGCACTTATGGTCTGACGACAAGCGCGTCGAATTGGGCGAGGGGTCGAGCGCTATTCAGCGCAGAAGATCCGGAGTTGAACCCCTACAGACTGGCAGGCTGAATATGTCGAGAGCACCAGGTGATAGAATTGGAGGACGTGCGGCTCGGGCTGGGGTTTAGCGAACTCGACCTTGAGCTTGGCAAGCGACAGCATGCCGCCCGAACAGACCAGCCAGATGGCCCGGTTGGTCGTCGGAGCCGCACGTAGACGTTGGAAGGCATTGCGGAAAGCCTTCGATCCGCGGCCGTGTCGCTTGCGATCGACCGTCTGGGTAATGGGCGGATTGCGCGTTGACAGTCGCCAATGGCCGTCGAACCGGGTTTGGCTGCCCGGCAGGACGACCCCATCGCTTTTCATATAGGCGAGATTTTTGAGACCTTGCGCGCAGACGTCGTAAAAGGCTGACGCCGACACGCCGGGATTGCCGCTTTTCCATTTGCCTGCAACGGCCACCGCCGCCGGACTAGCCGATGTCTCATCTAGGCCGAGGAAGTCGCCAACCTCGTCCTGAAGATCGTCGCACACCAGATCAGGAAAACTCCGCCCGAACAGCGCCGGGCCACGGTCGGGCCTGAGCGCCTTGTCGAGAAACTCAAACAACGAGCCGTCGGACCAATTATCGACATGCCCTTCGACCAGCGCACCCTTTTCCGACGCCACCGCGCCGAGACCGGGGATCGCGGTGATCAAATCAAGCACAAGATTCGCAGCACCCTTTGGATCGGCGAGGTCGAGGTCGAGCCGGTAAAAATCGCCGCTGACATATGTGTGTGTGAGATCTTGGGTGATAATCCGGAATGGCTGCAGTTGATTCAAGCGACGGGTTAGAGAGACCTTCGGATTGTCCTTCGTCTTGATCCGGCTTAGGCCGGGCGAGACGAGCCAATATTTACCTTTCTTGGCGTTCCAGTCGATCCAGACCGGATGCTCCTCTCCATCGACATGCAGGAGGAAGCGGAACCGCGCGGGTGCCTTGGGGTCGGCATCCTCCTCGACTGCGACACATAGATCCTCGATCCTGACCGCCGCAGTCTGCCCCTTCGCGACAAACTGATCGCCCATCTCGACCATGTCGATGAGGATGTTGAGTGGCGTCGTGTCCGCCGGCACCATGTCGGGAGCGGCGAAGCGGGTGAAGAGCGATGCTGTCCGGGCGGCGGCGTCGAGCTGCGCATCGACCGTGCCGCACCAATCTGCATATTGCTGCGCGGTCAGCTCATTGCCCTTTCCGTCGCGCACGCGCGATCGCGAAAAGCCAACCGCCCGGCGGATCCCATCCTCGGCCGCCTTGGGGTGAATATAGCCGGTCGCTCGTGTCACGACGTTGAGGTGCTCGCCCATGAACACGCCCGACCGATCGAGCGAGCGTGCCGACAGACTGCGCGATCGCAGCGCCAGCGGCCCAAGATCGGTGTTTTTGACGCTCATGAAAGAAATGATGTTGTCGTGCCCATCGGGTAGAAGGGCGCGCAAGGTCTTGGCGTTGACGCGAGGACCGATGCCATCGAGTTCGTTGATCCAGAGACCGGCGCTGTCGAAGAAGAAGAGACGTTTGTTCTTTTTCGCATAGATCGTCGCCTCGAGGCTCGGCGCCTGAAACAGGCTGCCCGACAGGAACGGTGATGGAGTCAGCCGAAGCGTGATATGATAGCGGCATGTGCCGTCGGCGGTTTGACCGGTGAGCGCTTCGTGGCGATCCTCGCGAGTGAGTTCGGCCTTGATTGCCATTTGGAGCTCGTCCAGATCGAGATCTGGCTCGATCGTGAAGGCGACCGCCGCGCTCGGGAAGCGCAGGTCGTCATGGAGAGCGGGATCGTCGAGATCGGGTCGTTCGCGGAAGCGCCCCATAACATAGTCGAGGGTCGGCAGGGCTGCGATCAGGTTTTCCAGGATCGTCGCGTCGTTGCGTACGAACGGCTTGTTGCCATTCGCCTTCGAGGCTGCGTCAAAGGCGAGGAAGCTGCTCCATTCGTTGGCGATGTTACGACCCTTGGGCGCGAGGACATAGGCGGCCGGCGCGGCTTCGCCGATCGCCCCCGGATGGCGGATCAGCCTGCCAATCTGCTGGACCAGCATGCGCGTATTCGTGAACGGCTCGTAGAGCGCGAGCATCGTGCAACGGGGATCGTCGATTCCTTCGATTAGCATGAACTGGTGGACGAGAAAGCGTTCGGCCCGCGCCGACAGGTCCCTCGGCACCGCGTCGAAAATGCCTTCATCGGGCCGCTCGCGGAAATTGTGATGGATTGCGAGGACCCCGTCGGCGCGACCAGCAAGCCCCGCGGTCAGTGCTTGGTGCATTTCGGTGACTGACTCCTCGCTGTCGCAGCGCACAATCACCTTGTTGGCAGCCGTGAAACGCCCTTCGGCCACAAGCGCGTCGACCCTGGCGATTAGCGCCGGGGCATAGTCGTCCGGCGACAGGGGCAATGGCTGTTCGTCGATTTCGACCCCACGGATGAGACCCTGATTGACCGCGTCGGCAAAGCCGAGAAAATGGATATGGCCGTCATCGACATCGAAGATCTTGAGATCGCCCCGAAACGGCGTGGCACTGAACAGCACAGTAGGTACAGCAAAACCACGGACGACGCGCGCCCAGCTAGGTGCAGGCTCGCGATGCCCCTCGTCGAACAGTATCGTGCCGATGCGGCCATGGAGCTGATCGATCTTGCCGTCCGCGTCGATCTGCTGGATGGCCTGCACGGTACCGACCACGATGATCCGCTCGCCACCATGACCGTCGAGGCGCTGCGCGAGGCTCTCGATATCACTCGGCAGAACATTCCAAACCCGGTCCGGCTTCCAGGCCGGGTTGGCGCCGATCTTATCCCAGAAGCGGTACTCGAACTGGGCGATGAGCTGCTCGACCAAGGCCGCCGAGGGGCAGACGACTAGCACCGGCCGGACCCGAGCGCGTTGGCGAGCTATCGTCGCCATCACGCCGGTTTTGCCGGTGCCTGTCGGCATATTGACGAGGCATGCGCGGGCGCTCGCCGACGCGAAGTAAGCTTCGACCGCGTCGAGTGCCGCATGCTGATGCGGCCACAGCGAAAGCGCGTTCCTGGATAGTTCGCCATCAAGCAAATCGCGCGCTCCCCCAGTAGCGGATCGGCTGGTTCTGTTTCGGTGACCAGCTATAGCTGCCGTTGCATCGCTAGCTGCACCCGCGTCACGCCCGTACCCTCGCCGCTCGCCCCTTCCGGAAAAGCGCGCGTACGCGTAACCCTTTCCGGTCAGTCCTTCACCGTGCTGGCCCGATACGTATCCGCCTGCCGTGCCGAGCGGCCGACGACGAAGGCAGCCCTCTCGAAGAGCTCACTATAGGTGAAGATGTCTATGTTCCGGGAATCCCTTCTGAAGAGCTCGAAGGTCCGGAATTTGGCCTCCCGCTCCATATCGCTTCCGGAGAAGGCGTTGTCGCTCCCGATAACGAGAATGCACTTGGGGTCAGCGGTGCGATGGCGGATCAGCGCTCCGTCGCGGTCATAGTTCCCCGCGGCGTGGGTCGCCGCCTTGACCAGCCAGTCGGCTTTCTGCTGGAGGATCTGCGAGACCGACTCCATCAGATCCGTGGACAGACGCCACGCCCCAGAGCGTGCCCGGCTTCCGCCGAACAGCGGCGTGCCCGGCTGCTTAACCTCGACCAGCACTGTGAAGTGGGTTGCGCCAAGAAGGAAGTCCACGACAGGTGCGTCCCGCCCCGCGAGGTCCGATGATCCCACTACTGTCTCTTCCTGGAGAATGCCGAGGAACCGATAGTCGAGGCCGAAGCCGAATATCCACTCGTTGTGTCCGAGGAAGTGCTGCCAAGCCTTTTCAGGTTGGTCCGTCCTCACGCCCTCCCTCTCAGCGTAGGCCTTAACCTCTCCGGCGTCATTGAGCATGAGCCGAAACTTCTCCAGCTGCGCCTTACGGTAACCGATGTTGACGATATCGTGCGAAGTGATGAGCCCGCTCCTGACGAGCTCATCCACGATCCTCTGGCCGTCGGGCTGAATGAGCAGCGCTTTAATTTTCTTCGCAAACTCCGGGTCGATGCCGGAGATGCCTCCCTCCACAACGGGAATCCTGGGCTGGTTCAGGCTCGCCAGATCGAGGTCCTTCATCAGTTGCAGGAGTGACGCCAGCTTCTCGAACGAGAAGTGAGTGAGCTGGAATGGCTCGTCCGACAGGAAACGGTCCTCGACCCAGCCCTCGTGCTTGTAGTGCTTGAAGCGCTTAAGCGTTACCGCCGTGATCTCGTTTGATCCGTAGATAAAGGTTAGAGTGAGCTTGATGCGGTTCCTTGATGGAAAAGGCGGGGAGTACTCGACGGTTGTGCTGCCGTCTTCCTCGACGACGTAGTTGAAGAATCGGCCGGCACCGTTCTTGAAGTCTCGCGGGTAGAGATGTTCCACCTTACATCCGCCAACAAAAGTGGACTCGTCAGCTCCGCTCATCAGGTTTCCCCATCCCGACCCCAATATAGCCACGGTACAGCCCGACAGGTTGAACAGCAAACGCTGGCGTTCGGACCACTGTCCTCGCGGCGCGGAACGCGTTTTGCACCTCGCGCACAGGCAAGGCAGCCCACTGGAGCGGGGCGCAGCGAAAGACCGCTTATTGCTTCTCAGCTGCTGCCAAGAGCCATGCCGCGAATGTCTAGTTTTGGGAAGCGAGTTTGGAACTGCAAACGGCCAACTTGGGGGCGCAAAGCCGCCGTCCGCACGGGCGTGCCGAGGTAGCCGCTTCGGGTCAAGGAAGTTTTGCGTATTTCCGGTCATACATCGGCTGTAGGGCATCGGTCGCGGTCGCGTCAGTCTTGGGAATGACCAGACGCTCACATTCACCCACCCGATACCCCGCATATCGATTTGTGCCGGGCCGCTTGCCCGACGACCTACACACCTATGCGGACACGCCGCCGCCCCGCCGCAGGGCGCGTCCGTCCCCCACTCCCGCCCCGATGACCGTCACCGACGACTGGCCGGAATACATTCCGGTGACAGAGGCGGAGATTGCTGTCTTCGAGGCATGGTTCGGGGATATTCTGGACGAGCTGATCCAAGGGGAATGACCGCCTGACACGAAAGGCTCTGCCATGACCGCTCCGCTGCGTGCCGCTTTGTATCTGCGCGTCTCCACAGCCCGGCAAGCCGAGCACGATGTCTCGATCCCCGACCAGCGCCGGCAGGGCGAGGCCTATTGCCAGGCGCGCGGCTATCAGCTGGTCGAGACCTATGTCGAGCCGGGAGCCTCGGCCACCAATGACCGACGGCCCGAATTCCAGCGGATGATCGAGGCGGGGACGCTGAAGCCGGCGCCGTTCGATGTGGTCGTGGTGCACAGCTTCTCGCGCTTCTTCCGCGATCACTTCGAGTTGGAATTCTATGTGAGGAAGCTCGCCCGCAACGGCGTGCGGCTGATGTCGATCACCCAGGAGATGGGCGACGACCCGATGCACGTCATGATGCGGCAGATCATGGCGCTTTTCGACGAGTACCAGTCCAAAGAGAACGCCAAGCACGTCCTGCGGGCCCAGAAGGAGAATGCCCGGCAGGGCTTCTGGAACGGTGCTCGCCCGCCGATCGGCTATCGCGTGGTCGAGGCCGAGCAGCGCGGCGCCAAGGTGAAGAAGAAGCTGGAGATCGACCCGCTTCACGCCGACACGGTGCGACTGATCTTCGATTTGGCCCTGAATGGCGACGGCCGCTCCGGCCCGATGGGCGTGAAGGCCATCGTCAGCCATCTTAACCATAACCGGATCTACACCCGCGAGGGAGGGCGCTGGGGCATTGGGCAGCTTCACCGGGTCCTGACCCGCCGCACCTATATCGGCGAGCACCAGTTCAACAGCCGCTCCAAGAGCAAGCAGAAGAAGCCCGAGAGCGAGGTAGTGGTGGTCGCCGTGCCGCCGCTCATCGACGCCCAGGTCTTCAACGCCGTGCAGGAGCAGCTTCAGGCGCGCAATCCAAAGATCGTCCCGCCGCGCGTCGTGAGCGGCCCGACGCTGCTTACTGGCATCTGCTATTGCGCCCAGTGCGGCGGGGCCATGACCATCCGCACCGGCAAGAGCGGGCGCTACCGCTACTATGCCTGCTCGATCAAGGCACGGCAGGGCGAGACCGGCTGTGCCGGCCGCGCCATTCCGATGGAG
The DNA here is from genome assembly GCF_031456575.1 of Ancylobacter sp. 3268. Lineage (NCBI taxonomy): Bacteria > Pseudomonadati > Pseudomonadota > Alphaproteobacteria > Hyphomicrobiales > Xanthobacteraceae > Ancylobacter > Ancylobacter sp. 3268. Next base: position 87,809 of record NZ_JAVDUX010000005.1, on the reverse strand, counting down.
ACGCTGGACACGCTGGTGGCGAGCCATATCGAGCAGCGCCTCCTTCAGCCCGAGCGGCTGCAGGAAATCCTGGCTTCCATGCTCAATCACCGCCAGGAGCGGCTAGAACGCCGCCGCGAACACATTGCCGAACTAAACAAGCGCGGGACAGAAGCCGATCAGCGGCTTCGCCGGCTTTACGACGCCATCGAATCAGGCGTCGCCGACATCGCCGATCCGGCGCTGAAGGAGCGCATCGACGGACTGAAGGCGATCCGAGACCAAGCGCAGGCCGATGCGGCCCGCGCACAAACGTCGCTAGCCACCTCCGGCGAGGACGTCGTCACGCCCGCCATGGTGACACGCTTCGCCGAAATCGCCCGCAAGCGCATGCGCCTCGAAGGCGGCGGCTACCGGCGCGATCATTTGCGCGCCTTGGCTCAGCGCGTCGAGGTCGGAGCCAAGGAAGTCCGCATCATCGGATCGAAGGGAGACTTGCTCCGAACGCTGGCTGCCGTCTCAGGAGGGAAAACGGCGACTCTAGGCGTGCCCAGTTTGGGACCGAAATGGCGGAGAGGGTGGGATTCGAACCCACGGTACGCTTGCACGCACAACGGTTTTCGAGACCGTCCCGATCGACCACTCCGGCACCTCTCCGCGCACGGGACGCGGTGGGCACCGCGTCGTGGAGCGCAGGCTCAATAACCGAGGAGTCGGCCGGGCACAAGAGCCTGGCCGATCTCCATTGTCGGATCGGTGGATGAGACGGACCTAGCGGCGCGAGGCCGAGCTGCACAGCCAGGCAAGCGCCGCCCCGGCGATGCCGGCGGCGAGGATCAGCGCCACCGGATGCCGGCCGGCGTGGTGGGTCAGTTCCTGCATGCCGCGGCCATAGGCCTGCCGGCCGAGAGTGAGGGCCTCGTCGGCGAGATCAGCCGCGTGCCCGCGCGTGCGCTCGCCGATCGCGACCGCGTCGTCGTAGAGATCGTCGAACTGGGCGGCGGACTGGCGGCGGGCGCCGCCGGCGACGCTGCGCAGCCGCCCGCCGACTTCATCGGCCAGATCGCGGGCCGCACCGGTGATCCGATTCCTGTTCATCTCATCCTCGCTGGTTGAAAAGGCCGACCTTCGCCGGCGCTTCGTTCGGCCGGATAACGCCGCAGCGCGGCGAAGGTTCAGTGACGAGGGCAGGCATGAGGGCAAGCATGAGGGCAAGCATGAGGGCAAGCATGAGGGCAAGCATGAGGCGCCGGCACGCTTCGTGGCGGTCTGACCGGGCCGGAAAACCTTGACTCCGCGCGGCCGAGCCCCTATAGGCGCTGCCTTGGCGCGGAATGGGTTCGCGCCTTATCCGTAGCCGACCGAAAGAAGCCGGTCACGCGCGATGCGCGGAGGCCGGGCTCGAACGAAAGGACATAACATGTTCGCGGTCATCAAGACGGGTGGCAAGCAGTATCGCGTTGCCGCCGACGAGGTCATCACCCTCGGCAAGATCGAAGCCGAAGCCGGCGCCACCGTCACCTTCCCGGTGCTGATGCTCGGCGGCGACGCCCCGAAGGTCGGCGCTCCGCTGGTCGATGGCGCGTCCGTCACCGGCGAGGTGGTCCGCCACACCCGTGGCGACAAGGTCATTGCCTTCAAGAAGCGCCGCCGGCAGAATTCGCGCCGCAAGATCGGCCACCGGCAGGACTTCACCGTGGTCCGCATCACGTCCATCATCGGCGCCTGAGACCGCAGCGAGAGAAGAGGAGAGCACCATGGCTCACAAAAAGGCAGGCGGTTCGTCGCGCAACGGTCGTGATTCGGCCGGTCGTCGTCTCGGCGTGAAGAAGTTCGGTGGCGAAGCCGTCATTTCCGGCAACATCATTCTGCGCCAGCGCGGCACCAAGTGGCATCCCGGCACCAATGTCGGCATGGGCAAGGATCACACCCTTTTCGCCCTCACCGATGGCCGCGTCGAATTCCGCAATAAAGCCAATTCCCGAACCTACGTATCCGTGATTCCGGCCGCCGAGGCCGCCGAATAAAGCCGGTGAGGTTTCTTGAAATCCCACCGGTCTCGCCCGACCGGTAGGATTTCTGGAGCCACCGACAATGCTCCGGGTGCCCGAAGGGGAGGCGAGAAGACCGCCTCCCCTTCGTCGTTCCACGCACCAGGAGCCTGCCATGACCATCGTCGAAGCGACCTTAGGGTCGGCCATTGCCGAGAGCAGTACCCCCGTCCTCGAGACCGGACGCCTGTTCCTGCGCGCCCCGCGAATCGAGGACATGGCCTGGATCGCCGAGCTCGCCGACAACAGGCGGATCGCCGAGATGACGTCCAACATTCCGCATCCCTATGGAATGGCGGACGCCGCGGCGTTCATCGCCAATCTGCCGGTCGGGCCGGATTGCGCGACCTTCGCGGTGTTCATGAAAAATGACGGCTTCAGCCCGCTCGGCCCGGCGATTCCCGTCGGCATGTGCGGCTTCGCTCCGCGCGACGAGGTGGCGCCGGAGATCGGCTACTGGCTGGGCGAGCCCTATTGGGGCTTCGGCTATGCCACCGAGGCGGTGCGGGCGCTGATCGACCATGCCTTCGAGGACCGCAACCTGCCGGCGCTGAACGCGGCGGCGCGGGTGGTCAATCCGTCGTCGAGGCGGGTGCTGGAGAAGTGCGGCTTCCAATGGACGGGTGTCGGGCTCACGCGGGTGCGCGCGATCGGAGCCTCGGTTCCCGTCGATCGGTTCCGTCTCGAAAAGCGGCTCTGGGCGTCGCTGCGCTCCTGGGGCGCCACGGCGTCGCCGACGCGGCACCTGCAAATAAAGCATTGAAGCGCGGCATCGTGCCCGCGATTTGTTATCATCACATCTCTCCCCGCGCCGGCTGCCCGGCGCGGGGAGAGTTTTTCCGAACCGATCCGCCGAGCTGAAACGTCATGAAATTTCTCGACCAGGCCAAGATCTATGTCCGCTCCGGCGATGGCGGCGCGGGCTGCCTGTCGTTCCGGCGGGAGAAGTTCATCGAATTCGGCGGCCCGGACGGCGGCGATGGCGGGCGCGGCGGCGACGTGTGGATCGAATGCGTCGACGGGCTCAACACGCTGATCGACTACCGTTTCCAGCAGCACTTCAAGGCCAAGAAGGGCGGCTACGGCATGGGCAAGAACCGCGCCGGCGGCAAGGGCGACGATGTGGTGCTGAAGGTCCCGGCCGGCACCGAGGTGCTAGACGAGGAGGGCGAGACCGTGATCGCCGATCTCACCGAGGTCGGCCAGAAGGTGCGGCTGCTCAAGGGCGGCAATGGCGGTTTCGGCAACGCGCATTTCCAGACCTCGACCAACCAGGCGCCGCGCCGGGCCAATCCCGGCCAGGAGGGCGAGGAGCGCTGGATCTGGCTGCGGCTGAAGCTGATCGCCGATGCCGGCCTGGTCGGCCTGCCCAATGCCGGCAAGTCGACCTTCCTCGCCGCCACCACCGCCGCCAAGCCGAAGATCGCCGACTATCCCTTCACTACCCTGCATCCCGGCCTGGGCGTGGTGCGGGTGGACGGGCGCGAATTCGTGCTCGCCGACATTCCCGGCCTGATCGAGGGGGCGCATGAGGGCGTGGGCATCGGCGACCGCTTCCTCGCCCATATCGAGCGCTGCCGGGTGCTGCTGCATCTCGTCGACGGCACCTCCGAACATGCCGGCAAGACCTACAAGACGGTGCGCCACGAGCTCGAGGCCTATGGCGCCGGGCTGGAGGACAAGCCGGAGATCGTGGCGCTGTCCAAGGCCGACGCGCTCGATCCCGAGCAGCTGAAGCAGCAGGTGGCCCGCCTGCAGCGCGCTGCGCGCAAGAAGCCGCTGGTGCTCTCCGCCCAGTCGGGCGAGGGGGTCACGCAGGCGCTGCGCGCGCTGGCCTTCGTCATCGACGGCAGCCGCCGCGAGGACGAGGCGCGCGAGGTGCAGGAAACATGGCGACCGTGACGCTCGCTGCTTCGCGGCCCTGAAGCTGCCTGCGGTCGAGACGGCGGGCGGCCTTTGGCCTATAAGCCCGCCGTCCTCTCCGCCGCCTGCCTTCGAGAGCCATCATGTCCACTGATTCGACCGCCGCCTCCGCTTCCGCCGCCAGCCTGACGGCGGTGCCGCAGATCGCTTCCTTCCGCCGCATCGTGGTGAAGGTCGGCTCGGCGCTGCTGGTGGATTCCGCCCGCGGCCAGCTGCGCCATGCCTGGCTGGCCGCGCTGGCGGAAGATGTCGCGGCGCTGCATCGCGACGGCAAGGAGGTGCTGGTGGTGTCCTCCGGCGCCATCGCTCTCGGCCGCAACCTGCTGAAAATGCCCAAGCGCCCCCTGAAGCTGGAGGAGAGCCAGGCGGCGGCGGCCATCGGCCAGATCGCGCTTTCCCGCTCCTGGTCGGAGGCGCTGGCGCATGAGGGCGTCACCGCCGGGCAGATCCTGCTCACGCTGGGCGACACCGAGGAGCGCCGCCGCTATCTCAATGCCCGCTCCACCATCAGCAAGCTCCTGGAGCTGAAGGCAGTGCCGGTGATCAACGAGAACGACACCGTCGCCACCTCGGAGATCCGCTATGGCGACAATGACCGGCTCGCCGCCCGCGTCGCCGGCATGGCGAGCGCCGACCTGCTGATCCTGCTCTCCGACATCGATGGCCTCTACACCGCGCCGCCCAATGACGACCCGGAGGCGCGACTGATCCCGGTGGTGCCGCGCATCAGCGCCGAGATCGAAGCGGTGGCCGGTGGCGCCGGCACCGAATTGTCGCGCGGCGGCATGAAGACCAAGATCGAGGCCGGCAAGATCGCCACCACGGCGGGCGCCCACATGGTGATCGGCTCGGGCAAGGTGAAGAACCCGATCCGCGCCATCGAGCAGGGGGCCCGCTGCACCTGGTTCCTCGCCCCGGCCAACCCGGTGGCGTCGCGCAAGCGCTGGATCGCCGGCTCGCTGGAGCCGCGCGGCGTGCTGCATCTCGACGCCGGCGCGGTGGCGGCGCTCAGGCGCGGCTCGTCGCTGCTGCCGGCGGGGGTGAAGAAGGTCGAGGGCGAGTTCACCCGCGGCGACGCGGTGATCCTGCGCGGCCCCGACGGCGCCGAGATTGGCCGCGGGCTGGTGGCCTATGACCACGACCATGCCGAGCGGATTCGCGGGCGCTCGTCGGACGAGATCGTCGGGATCACGGGGTTCGAGGGGCGGTCGGCGATGGTGCACCGGGATGATTTGGTGCTAGGCGGGGGGTGAGTAAGATATTACTAGATCAAATTTTATCCGTTTGATGGATATCTATCCTCCCATTTTTTAGCATACTTGATGTATTTTTTCCTGTATTCCATGTATTCATGATCATTACTTTCGATAAGTGTGTCCACAATGTAAACCGCATCTAGAAGGCGAATGGCGATTTCCTCTATAGATGCATTTAGTTTTATCTGGTCGACGAAGGGGCCTCTTTGTGTTATTCCGTTGATTGTGTTTACATGAAATCCCTCAGGAGTAGGGTGAGCCGCGTATAAAGACAGCGCGTTGTAGGCGTCTCGAATCCGTTTGGCACTTTTGTTTCCGAGCTGTTCCAATCGCATACGCACCTTTACCGCTCCATACTTTTGTTTTCTTTCTTTTTCTTCCAGAGAGACCCATTCATTTAATGACTCTGAATCTTCGCTCAAGAGAAGCAAGAGGGAGCTCGTCTCGATAACATCCCTGATGAGGGTAAATGAAGCTTGCCAATATCCACATCGTATTAACCGCAGAGTGGCAGCTGAGCTGTTGAAAATTCTAACGCTTAATCGAAGCAAATCAACGTGATTTTTACTAGAGTTATTGTCATATATTATAGATTTATCGATAAAATCGAGAGACAAATTTATAAATTTTATGATCTCCATCGCATGAACGTCAGAGGAAATCATCTTTTCGTGTTCAGCCTCAATCAGATTTTCATCTACTAGATATCTGGATGGTGCGGGCTTATCCATTGTCATAACGTCCTAGAATCCAAGTTATTTGAACATGCAATGGTGGGGATTCTAAATGTCAGTTTACCAGATGCTCCGGAATTAGTAGATGGAATTAGCGCCGATTGGTGGAGTTATGACCTCTCCCCATCGTGACCCCACCACGCTTCCGATCCCCCTATCCTCCCTGGCATGAACCGCCGCACCCTCCTGCTCGCCGCCCCGGCCCTGCTGCTCACCCCACGCCCCGCCCCGGCGCAACCTGCCTCCGCGCCGGTGCCCCCCACATCATCCCCCTTCACCCCCGTCCTCGACTCCGCCGCCGCGCTCGCGCCGCTGCGCACCGTCCATGTCGCGCATAACAACCAGCTCGTTGCCGCCCGCGCCTATAATGGCGTCGGCCTCGACGCCCCCGCCAACATCAAGTCCGCCTCGAAATCGGTGATGTCTGCCCTTGTCGGCATCGCCATCGACAAGGGGGTGCTGGAAAGCCCCGACCAGCCTATCGCGCCGCTGCTGGCGCGCGATCTGCCGGATGATCCCGATCCGCGCCTTGCCAAGGTCACCATCGGCAATTTGCTCTCCATGCAGGCCGGGCTGGCACGTACCTCCGGGCCGAATTACGGGCGCTGGATCGCCTCGCGCAACTGGGTGCGGGCCGCCCTTGCCGAGCCGTTCGAGGAAGACCCCGGTGGCTCCATGCTCTATTCCACCGGCTCGACGCATCTCATCTCCGCCATACTGACGCGCAAGGCCGGCCGCCCGACGCTGGCGCTGGCGCGCGAGTGGCTCGGCCCGGTGGAGGGCTTCGCCATCACCTCGTGGGACCGCGACCCGCAGGGCATCTATTTCGGCGGCAACCAGATGGCGATGCGGCCGTCCTCGCTGCTCGCCTTCGGCGAAATCTACCGGCGCGGCGGCACCACGGCAGATGGCGCCCGCATCGTCTCGCAGGCGTGGATCGACGAGAGCTGGCGCGTGCGCACCCAGTCGCGCTTCACCGGCGACGGCTATGGCTATGGCTGGTTCCGCCGCCGGCTGGGCGGGGCTGATGTCGCCTATGCCTGGGGCTATGGCGGACAGATGCTCTATATCGCCCCCGCGCGCGGCCTCACCCTCGCCATGACCTCGGCCACCGACGCGCCCGCCGGCCGCTCCGGCCATCGCGACGACCTGCATCGCCTGGCGGCGGCGCTGATCGAGGCCGCCGGTACGGGTTGAATCCACGTTCAATCCGCTTGCGGTTGGGCTGGGGTCGAAACCGAAATTATTTCGCCGCTGTTCAATGCGCGCTTAATTCGCGTGCATGCACCGGCGCAAATCTGCTGAAATCGACGTCAGGCGGGCTTGATTCTCCGCCCGTCGCCCCGGCTTGTGCCGGCGGGCGGCGGCGATTCGGCGCCGGCTCCCTTCGTGGCACGCTTCCTGCTCACCCCGTCGCATCCAGTCCGCCACAAGGCGGCGCCAGAGCGAGGACGAGGACGTGACGAAGCAGACTGACCTTCGCAACTCGACGAACCTGACCCTTCTCGCCGCGCGGGGCTTCACGCGGCGCACCCTGCTCAAGGGTGCGCTCGGCGCCGGCGCTGTCGCCGCCTCCGGCCCGTGGCTGGTGAAGGACGCCTTCTCCTCCTCCGGCGAGCTCTCCCTCCTGAACTGGGACGACGAACTGCCCAACCCGGTGATCCCGAACTTCGAGAAGAAGACCGGCATCAAGGTGAAGACCACCCCGTTCTCGCAGAACGAGGAGCAGATCAACAAGCTGCAGGCCACCGCCGGCGAGGGCTTCGACCTGTGCGAGCCCACCCGCGACCGCGCTCCGCAGTTCAAGGAGCTCGACGTCCTCGCGCCGTTCGACACCAACAAGCTGCATCTCGACAACCTGCTGCCCTCGATGCTGGAAGCCTCCACCAGCGTGTGGACCTGGGACGGCAAGCTCTATCACGTGCCGCATTGCTGGGGCTCGGAGGCGATCTCCTGGCGCACCGATCTCGCGCCCGGCCTCACCTATGACAAGCTGAGCTACGGCACGCTGTGGGCGCCGGAGTTCAAGGGCAAGATGCAGGGCCGCCCGCACTCGCTGCTGCTCGGCATCGGCCTGTGGATGGACCACACCGGCAAGCTCCCGTCCAACCGCATGCTGGATGCGTTCAAGGACGAGGAGACGATGAAGAAGATCTACGACGTCATCCTTGCCTATGCGATCGAGAACAAGGCGCAGGTCAAGCAGTTCTGGGATTCCTCGGACAACACCAAGTCCGGCTTCATGGAAAATGGCTGCGTCATCGGCCAGACCTGGGACGGCCCGCCGCTGTCGCTGAAGAAGCAGGGCAAGCCGGTCACCTATATGGCGCCGCAGGAAGGCGCCATCACCTGGGTCGACGGCTGGGCGCTCACCAAGGGCGCCAAGAATATCGACCAGGCCTATGAGTGGCTGAACTACATCCACTCGCCGGAAGTCTCGGCGCAGGTGGCTGACGGTTCGGGCTACAATCCGGTGGTCAAGGGCGCCGACGCCTTCCTCTCCGAGGTCGCCAAGAAGAACTTCTCCGAGGCCTATCCGGGCGACGCGCTCTCCAAGCTGTGGAGCCGTCCGCCGGAGCCGTCGTGGTACGCCGAGCTGCGCACCCAATACGCCGAGAAGTTCAAGGCGGCCTGATCGCGCCGGCACGCTGCCGGAGCCGGCAAGCCGGCTCCGGTCCGTTATTCACCCGGGCCGATCCCTCGGCTCCGGTTCCCGCGCGAGCCGGCGCTTCGCCGCCCGCGCTCCGCCCGTCGACCTGCTCCGCCGTGTGGCGGTCCGTCGAGAACAGACCGGAGACCCTATGGCCGCAGCCGTGGAGCTCGACGGCGTCAATGTGACGTTCGGGGATTTCGTCGCCGTCCGTGACGCCAACCTCACCATCGAAGCCGGGGAGTTCTTCTCCTTTCTCGGCCCGTCCGGCTGCGGCAAGACCACGCTGCTGCGCACCATTTCCGGCTTCATCGAGCCGACGCGCGGGCAGGTGCGCATCGGCGGGGCCGACATGAAGGGCATCGGGCCGAACAAGCGGCCGACCGCCCTGATCTTCCAGAACCTTGCGCTGTTCCCGATGATGACGGTGGCCGAGAATATCGGCTACGGCCTCAGGGTGCGCGGCGTGCCGCGCCACGAGCGCGACGAGAAGGTGAAGAACCTGCTGATCCAGGTGGCGCTCTCCGAGCACGGCCACAAGAAGGTGTCGGAGCTGTCGGGCGGGCAGAAGCAGCGCGTCGCCATCGCCCGGGCGCTGGCGGTGGAGCCGAAGGTGCTGCTGCTCGACGAGCCGCTCTCGGCGCTCGATCTCAAGTTGCGCCAGCACATGCGCGCCGAATTGCGCGCCATCCAGAAGCGGGTCGGCATCACTTTCATCTACATCACCCACGACCAGGGCGAGGCGCTGACCATGTCGGACCGCATCGCGGTGATGAATGCCGGGGTGATCGAGCAGGTCGGGGATGGCCGGGCCGTCTATGCCGAGCCGCGCACGCCGTTCGTTGCCGCCTTCGTCGGCCAGAACAACCAGATCCGCGGGCGCATCACGGCGGTCGAGAACGGGCTGGCGACGCTGGATACCCCGCTCGGCCTGCTCTCCGGCCGCAACCCGGTCGGGCTGAAGACCGGCGAGGAGGCCCTGCTGTTCATTCGTCCGGAGGCGCTGGCCCTGGACGGCAACGGCGCCGGCAACGGCGCCGGCGCGCAGGTGGGATTCGAGGGCGAGGCGCTCGACGTCGCCTATGAGGGCAGCGTGACGCATGTGACGCTGCGGGTGCGCACCGGGCAGAAGATCACCGCCACCATCGGCGGCGGCATGCTGCCGAGCAGCGGGGAGACGCTGCGCATCGGCTTCCGGCCGCAGGATGGGCTGCTGCTCGCCCGTCCGGCGAGCCATTGAGCGGAGGGCGGCATGGGAGCCACCGGCGGCCTCACTCTCGTCTTCGGGCTGCCGCTGGCGGCGGCCCTGTTCTTCTTCGCGCTCTCCGCCTATGAGCGGCGCATGGGGCTGACGACCGGTCTCGGCTTTTTCCAGCGCAACGGCCTCGCGGTCGGGCTCTATCTGGTGCTGGCGGTCGGCTTCTGGGTGTTCTTCGTCATCGTGCTTCCGCAGTTCTCGATGGTGGACATGTCGTTCCGCCCGAAGCTGTCGCCGGCGCAGATGGGCGGGCCGAAGGACGTGTTCACACTGGAGAACTACCGCTACTTCCTATTCGGCTCGACCACCTCGACCTCGAGCTGGAACTGGATCCACCTCAAGGCCTTCGCGCTCACCATCGGCGTGAGCATCGCCATCACCCTGTTCAACCTCGCCCTGTGCTACCCGATCGCCTTCCACATGGCGCAGTCGGCGGGGGCGGCGCGGCTGCGCATCCTGCTGCTGCTGCTCATCATCCCCTATTGGGTGAACGAGATCCTGCGCGCCTTCGCCTTCCGGGTGCTGCTGTCCTCCGGCGGCATCGTCAACAAGCTGCTGCTCGGCTCCGGCCTCATCGCCGAGCCGATCGATTTCCTCGGCGCCGATATCGGCCTCTATATGGGCCTCAGCTACGCCTATCTGCTGATGATGGTGTTCCCGCTCTACAGCGCCATCGAGAGCCTCGACAAGAACCAGATCGAGGCGGCGCGGGACCTCGGCGCGCCCTGGTGGCACATCCATCTCTTCGTGGTGATGCCGCATGCCAAGCCGGGCATCGCCTCGGGCTGCACGCTGGTGTTCATGCTGTGCGCCGGTGCGCTCGCCGCGCCGCTGGTGCTCGCCGGGCCGCGCACGCTGTGGTTCACCCCCATCGTCTATGACCGCTTCTACCAGGCGTTCAACTGGCCGCAGGGCGCGGCCTATGCCTTCATCCTGCTGATTACCTGCGTGGTGTTCGTGCTGGTGGTGCTGAAGATGTTCCGCCTGAGCCTGGGCGAGATCACCCGATGATGGAGATGGTGCGATGACATCCGGGCCGCTCCAGCGCATCCTGTTCGCCGTCTATATCGCGGTGTTCTTCGTCTACCTGCTGGGTCCCCTGGCGGTGATGGGCGTCTCCGCCTTCAACACCCCGCAATACCCGCAGGTCTGGCCGATCGAGGGCTTCACCCTCGACTGGTTCTCCCAGCTTTTTGCCGATGAGGACATGATGTACGGGCTGCGTACCAGCCTGTGGATCGGCGTGCTGGTGGTGTGCATCTCGGTGCCGATCGGGCTGGCCGGCGCCATCGTCATGACGCAGATCCAGGCGCGGGTGCGCTCGGCCTATTATCTCGTCGTGGTGTCGCCGGTGCTGACGCCGGGTATCATCATCGGCATTTCCACCGTGGTGTTCTGGCGCGAATTCACCACGCTGACCGGCACGAAGTTCCTCTATGACGGCATCGTCCTCACGGTGATCGGCCAGTCGAGCTTCATCTCCGCCTATTGCATGCTGATCATCCTCGCCCGCCTCCAGCGCTTCGATCAGGCGCAGCAGGAGGCGGCGCTCGATCTCGGCGCCACCTATCCGCAGGTGTTTCGCCACATATTGCTGCCCTTCCTGCAGCCGGCGCTGTTCTCGGCGGCGGTGCTGGCCTTCCTGTCCTCGTTCGAGAACTACAACACCACCACCTTCGCCATTCTCTCCGACAAGACGCTGACCACGGTGCTCGCCGGCCGGGTGCGGCAGGGCTCCACCCCGGCGATCAGCGCGCTGGCGGTGATCATCGTTGCGGTGACCATCGTCGGCGCCATCGCCTATGAAGTGTGGAAACGGCGGGCGGATGCCGCGGCGGGCCGGCGCCTGCGCGCGGCGCAGGTGGCCGAGGAGAATGAACTCGCCGGCACCGCCGAGCCCGCCGCCGCCTAAGGTAGCGGTGGCACCTTGCCCATCCGCGGCAGGAGGGGGGCCGGCCACGGCCGGTACCGCTCAATCGGGCTTGTAGAGTTTGCCGAACTGTTCGGTGGAGATGGCGGTGAGGAAGATATCGCCGTCGATGCCGGAGGCGCCTTTCGTTCCGGCTGCCCCCCGGGTGCGATCGGGCCCGGCGCACCTTGGGATCCGCTCCCGACGCACCGCGGCCGTGCATCGGCACCGCCGGAGCCGCCGGGACCGCCGGGACCGCCCTTCCGGCCCTCCGCCATTGCGCCGCGAAGATCGATGATCGGGCCGCTGCGGCATTTGCAGGAAGGTGATCGTCAGCGGCGCCGCTATGCCCGCCCGCTATGCCCTGTTCGCGCGGAAGGCCCTGTCGGCCGGCTTGTCGATGCGTGCCGGCCCGGCCGGCCGGCACCTGGCCGGGCATGGCCGGGATTCGGCAGGCTGATGGCTCGTTCATAGGTGATGGCGCCGGCATTGGCTGGGTCTTCCGAGACGCTCTCCCTGGCGGCAAGGAAAGGATTGTTGCGCGAGGCTGCGCCTTCTTGCTGAACGTCAGCGTTGATCCGGACTTGAAGACGTCGCGCTCGGCCTGAAGATGTATCCGTCAAACAACCGGTTGCCGGATAGGGTGACGGCCTTGAGCGGTTCCGAAACCTCGCTGCTGTTCTTGGTCTCCTGGATGGCGGACGCACGCGACAGCTCGTCCCAGCTCGGTTGATTTGATGTCGACCTGTTGCGCGGTAATTCTGTTAATTGAATGCAGGTTTCGCGCCGCCGAAGGCGCTGCGTGCGCCTGTTGGCAATGCCTCGGATACAGCCCTCCGATGGGACGGTGGTCGAAGCGGGGAAAGCCGAAACACAGCTGACGATTGCACCATCTGCGACGCCTCTCATCTTACGCCAATCTCTTGCGATTAAGTCGTGTGCGATTATTTTAAGGGGCGGCGACATTTCGCCAGCGAGGATCATTGCCATGAAAGGGCATGCAGATGAGACGGCTGACCGGCCCGTCCTGACACCCGCCGAGCGCATCGACGCCACGTCGCGCGCCGGCGATGCCGGTCTCGACGACTTCCTCTGCTTTACGGTCTATTCCGCCAATCACGCGTTCAACCGCGCCTATCAGCGGCTACTCGACGCGCTCGGTCTCACCTATCCGCAATATCTGGTCATGTGGAGCCTGTGGCGTGCTGACGGGCAGACCGTCGGCGAGCTTGCCGGGCATCTCGATCTTGAATCGAGCACGTTGACACCGTTGATCAAGCGGCTGGAAGCGATCGGTCTGGTGTCCCGCCGCCGCAGTATCGAGGATGGCCGGCAGGTGCATGTATTCCTCACCGGCGAGGGGCAGGCGCTGGAGGCCAAGGCCGCCGCGGTGCCGGTCGCCATTGCCGCCGCCACCGGGCTCGACCGCCCGGCGGCGCAGCGCCTGCGCGAGGACATGACCCGGCTGCGCCGGACCCTGAGGGCGGCAGGGCTTGACTAGACGCTCGTGGCTGAAGACACGGCGAGGCGCGGTCCGCTCAGGCGCGCCCGTTCGCAGAGGGCGGCTTGGAAGACTCCGCTACCCTCCGCTGCTATGACCGGCGCCAGGACAGCCGAGCGAGTAGCCAGACGATGGACGCCGCGCCGATCGAGATCGACATTCGCCTGCGCGATCTGCGCAATTTCTTCGCCACGCCGGATATTGATCCGTTCGCGGGCGAGGATATCGACGAATCCGGTATCGACCGGCTGATCGATCTGCTGACCGCCGAACGAGGCTGGCGCCATCGGCCGGTGCGGGCGCGGCTGCATGTGGCGCCGACGCCGGACAATGACGCGCTGGCCCCGCGCATCGCCGAGGCGCTGGCGCGCTATTGCGACGGCAACCGCGACTATGCCGAGCGCAAGCTGCGCGAGACCCGGCGCCAGGGGCTGCGCACGCTTGCCGTCGGCATGGTGTTCCTCGCCTTCTGCATCGGCGTCGCGGCGCTGATCAACAGCTCGGCGCTTTCCGACATGCTGGTCGGTGAGATGCTGAGCGAAGGCGCCATCATCGCCGGCTGGGTCGGGCTGTGGCGGCCGGTCGAGATCCTGCTGTTCGACTGGTGGCCCTATGCGCGCGACCGGGCGCTCTACGCCAAGCTGCGCACGCTCGACATCACTGTGCTGCCGCTCGCAGCGGCGCGGTGAAGGCGTCGGCGTCGGCCGGGCCGCCGAGCCAGCGGTCGAGAAAGCTTTCCAGCCACAGCCGCACCCGCCCGTCATGCTGCAGCCGATCGCTGAAATGGGCGCTGCGCGGACGCGCGCCGGGCAGCGACAGCCGCTCGCTGCCGTGCACGGTCCAGCGGCACATCATGTGATGCGTGACTTCCGGGTGGAATTGCAGCCCATAGGCGGCCGGGCCATAGCGGAAGGCCTGGTTGGGGAAGGCATCGCCGGAGGCGAGCAGTTCGGCGCCGCGGGCGAGCTCGAAGCCTTCCCGGTGCCAGTGATAGACATGGTTCGGCCAGTCGTCGGCGGCGGCACCCATCCCCCTGCCAGATGTTTCCCTCCCAGCCGTTTCCCTGCCGGCCGGTTCCCCCTGCGCCTCGCCGAGCAGCGCGCGGCCGACGGCGGTGGGCCGCAGCGGATAATAGCCGATCTCCACCAGCCCCTCGGGATGCGGGGCCACCCGGGCACCGAGATGGCGCGCCAGCATCTGCGCCCCCAGGCAGATGCCGAGATAGGGTTTGGCCTCCTTCAGCGCCACGCCGATCCAGTCGATCTCGGCGCGCACATAATCGTGGCAGTCATTGGCGCTTTGCGGCCCGCCGAAGATCACGGCGCCGGCATGCCCGGCAAGGGTGGCGGGCAGCGGGTCGCCGAGACAGGGGCGGCGTACATCCAGCCGGTGTCCGCGCTCGACCAGCAAGCGACCGACGCGGCCGGGCGAGGAATGTTCCTGGTGCAGGACGATCAGGATGTCGGAGCTTGGCTGTTGACCCATTCTCGTTCGTCGTCGTCGCGAATCCGCAACGCTGCGCTGCGGAATATGTCAGCCATCACGACATGATTTTCGAGCGGTTTCAAGGCGTCGGTCCACAAACCCAGCCAATCGCCGTGGTTTGTGGGCGCCGCGCCCGGCATCACGCCCCGTCGAAGGTCTCGCGGATGCGCTTGCGGATCTCCACCCGGTCGCGCGAGGAGATGTTCAGCAGCTCGGCGGCCCGCCAGACGAGATTGTCCTCGAACTCGGTGAGGCCGCCATCGGCATAGGCGACCTCGAACATCATCTCGATGACGCGCTTGCGGCCTTCCTCGTCCATCGCCCGGTTCAGCACGCTGGTGAAGGCATAGAGATCCACCGCCTCGGCATCGCGGGCGATGGCGGCCTCGAGCAGGTGCTCGGCCTCCTCCTCCTTCAGGCTGAAGCGGAAGCCGAGGATGCGCTTCAGCTTGTCCATTTCGACATCGCCGATGATGCCGTCGATGGTCACCACATGCACCAGCAGCGCGGCGGCGGCGAGGCGATAATCGTTCTCGGCGAATTCCGGCTCGCGGGCGCCGCCGGCGATCTCGGCGATGAAATCGGTCAAACTGCGCAACATGCCGGCGCAAAGCTCCAGCGGCAGGGCTTCAAGGGACCCCGGTCGGACCAAGGGATGTGGGTGCGGCGGGGCTGGTGGCCAACTCCGCAATTTTGCGTATCGGAATTGCCGCGGCGGCGCAATGATCCCGGAGCTGCGGCGGATCGATCCTGCTGCGTTCGTGCAGGCGGGCCACACCGGCGGCGTGGGAAAAGAAAAAAGCCCGGCGAGGTCGAGGAACCCGCCGGGCGAAGCGTTCGGACGTTGCGGCCACCGGAGCGGCAGCTCCCGCGGGTCACGGCGGCGCCGACGCGGCGTGCCGGAGGCCGCTAGGCGAGATAGGTCGCATAGCGCGACACGTGATCGGCAAGGCCGAGCGCATGGTTGCGCACCAGCACCTCGGCAGTGTCGGTATCGCGCGCCTCCAGCGACTGGATGATGGCGAGGTGATCCTGGATCGAGCGATCGGCGCGATCTTCCTCGGCAATGGTCTTGCGGCGGATCATCCGCATGTGGGTGAACAGGTTCTCGGCGAGATTGATGAGGATGCCGTTGCCGCCCATGGCGATGATCGCCTGGTGGAACTGGATGTTCACCTCGGAATACTCGTCCAGCTTGGCGTGGGGGGCACCGTCCTCGAAGGTGGCGAACATGGCCCGCAGGGTGGCGATCTCCTCGTCGCTGGCGTGCTGGGTGATCAGCCGGGCGGCAAGGCTCTCCAGTGCCGCCCAGACCTGGATCATCTCGATGACCTCGCGCTTGGTCTTGCGCACCACATAAATGCCGCGGCGCGGCACCGAATGGACGAAGCCTTCGCGCTCCAGCTGCGCCATCGCCTCGCGCACCGGGGTGCGGCTGACGCCGAGGCTCTGGGCCAGCTGGCGCTCGTCGAGCCGGACCTCGTGCGGCTGGTCGTAGATGTTGAGCGAGACGATGACGTCCTTCAGCGCGGCATAGGCGCGGTTCTTGAAGGTCGAGGTGTCCTCGAGCGGGGCGACGGCGAGCTTGGCGGCGCCGATGCCGACGCGCTGGATGCTGGTTTCGATGCTCATTGTCCGGCTCGCGTCCGCAGCCGGAAGGCCGGCACGGCGGCGCCGCGCGAGCGGGATATCCCGGCATTGTTGGTGGTGGTCATTGGCGTTGCCTCCCAGTCCCCGATGCTTGGCTTGCTCCGACATGCCGCGCCGGCCGCCTTGTCGGCGTGTCACGGCTTGGGCGGTAGGTCCGGATGTAGGCGGTTCCGGTTGGGGTATCCGTCACCGGAATGCCGGCCCGGGTGGATGCCCGGTGCCGGCCGGATCGAAGCCCGCCGCGCGGATGGTGCGGCGGGCGTTGCGAGAGCCTGGGTCAGGCCGGCTGCACGATGCCGCGCGCACGGTTGATCAGGTTGGAGATCAGTGGCCACACGCCGGCGAGAAGGCCGATACCCATGATCGTCGCCACCAGCGGGGTGGACCAGAACACGCTGAGCGAGCCCCCCGATCCCAGCAGCGACTGCCGGAAGGCCTCCTCGGCGCTGTCGCCGAGCACGATGGCCAGCACCAGCGGGGCGAGCGGGTAGTTGGTCTTCTTCAGCACATAGCCGATCACGCCGAACACCAGCATCATCACCACGTCGAACACGTTGTTGTTCACCGTGTAGGCGCCGATCGCGCAGATCACCAGGATCACCGGAGCGATGATCGAGAAGGGGATGCGCAGGATCGAGGCGAACAGCGGCACCGTGGTCAGCACGAGGATCAGGCCGACGATGTTGCCGAGATACATGGAGGCGATGAGGCCCCACACGAATTCGGACTGCTCGACGAACAGCATCGGGCCGGGCTGGAGACCCCAGATCAGCAGGCCGCCGAGCAGCACCGCGGCGGTCGGCGAACCGGGCACGCCCAGCGCCAGCATCGGCAGCATGGCCGAGGTACCGGCGGCGTGCGCGGCGGTCTCGGGGGCGATGACGCCCTCGATCTCGCCATTGCCGAAGTTCTTGCCGGTCTTCGACACCCGCTTGGCGACGCCATAGGCCATGAAGGAGGCCGGGGTGGCGCCGGCGGGGGTGATGCCCATCCAGCAGCCGATGACGCAGGAGCGCAGCGAGGTGGCCCAGTATTTGGGCAGGGTCTTCCAGGTGTGCCACACCACCTTGGCGTCGATCTTCGCCGCCTTGCCGCGGAACTCCAGGCCTTCTTCCATGGTCAGCAGGATTTCGCCGATGCCGAACAGGCCGATGACCGCGATGAGGAAGTCGAAGCCGTTCAGCAGTTCCTCGGAGCCGAAGGTGAGGCGCAGCTGGCCGGTGACCATGTCGAGGCCGACGGCGGCGAGCGCGAAGCCGATCATCATCGACACCACGGTCTTGGCCGGCGGTTCCTTGCTCATGCCGACGAAGGAGGCGAAGGCGAGGAAATACACCGCGAACTTCTCGGCCGGCCCGAAGCGCAGGGCGAACTGCGCGACCAGCGGCGCGATCATGGTGATCATGATGATGGCGACGAAGGCACCGACGAAGGAGGAGGTGAAGGCGGCGGTGAGCGCCTCGCCGGCGCGTCCCGAGCGCGCCATCGGGTGGCCGTCGAAGGTGGTGGCCACCGACCAGGGTTCGCCGGGAATGTTGAACAGCACCGAGGTGATGGCGCCGCCGAACAGGGCGCCCCAGTAGATGCAGGTCAACAGGATGATCGCCGATGTCGGCGACATCGAGAAGGTGAGCGGCAGCAGGATGGCAACGCCGTTGGCGCCGCCGAGGCCCGGCAGCACGCCGATGATGACGCCGAGCAGAATGCCCACCGCCATCAGCAGGATGTTGAACGGATCGGCGGCGATGCCGAATCCGTGCCAAAGACTGACGAAATTCTCGAACATGAGCGCTTTCCCTCGAGCCGGACCCGGCCGGCCTCACGTGCTTTTTTCGGAGGTCAAAGCCCGAGCATGGCTTCGATGGGCCCCTTGGGAAGGGGAATGAGGAACCAGCGTTCCAGCGTGGCGTAGAAGAAGGCCGGGACGCCAAGGGCGACGGCGATCGTCAGCGGCCAGCCATAGCTGCCCAGCCACTTCATGAAGACGGCGATCAGGATCACCGAGGGCACGTAGATGCCGAGGAAGGGTACCAGCGCCACATAGACGGTGGTGGGCACCAGCACCTTGAGCACCTGGCCGAGCTGCCCCCATTCGGTGAACAGCGCCGTGGGTTCCTCGCGGGTGCCCTGCACGATGTTGATCAGGCTGCAGCCGCAGATGATCAGGCCGACATAGAAGGGAAAGAAGCCGGCTTGCGGGCCGTCCGGTCCCCATCCGAAGCCTACAATGTAACTGCCATAGACGACGATGATGCCGAACAGCAGGGTCAGCAGGCCGACGCCGATCTCGGCATTGCGCTGCGTGGGTCCCGTGCCGGCGCCGTGGGATGTTTCGCTCATGTTTTGCTCCGCGATCCTGATCACGATCCGACCGTCCGGCGGGATGTCTCCCGCCGGGTGCCGGATCGGCGCATTCTCGATTGACGCGATGTTCTGTGCGCCGCCGACGATCCCGCGCGCGGCACCGGCTGGCGGCGCCTGCCGGGCGGGGTGCTGGCGATCGGTTCTGGAACCCCCGCCGCTCCGGATGCGGGTCCGGCCGCGCGCAGGGGGTTCCCGTCGATAAGGCGGGCGCCCGCCGTCAGCCGGCCCGCGCGCCGAGGCGCAGGCCGGGACGGGAGTGCGTCAGTTGGCGGCGGCGATGAAGCCGGCTTCCTGCATCAGGCCCTTATGGGTGGCCTCGGCCTTGGTCAGCCAGTCCTTGAACTCGGCGCCGGCCATGAAGGTCTGGTTGAAGGCGCCGTCCTTCATCAGCTGCTTCCATTCCGGGGTCTCGCGGACCTTCTTGAACAGATCGACGAAATAGGCGACCTGCTCGTCGGTCACGCCCGGGGGCATGAAGATGCCGCGCAGCATCAGATATTCGACGTCAAGACCCGCCGATTTGCAGGTCGGGACCGAGGACCAGGACTGGTCGCCGAGGATCTTGTCGGTGTAGGGCAAGGTCTTCTGGTCGAACACGCAGAGCGGGCGCACCTTGTCGCCGCGCCATTGCGAGACGGCTTCGATCGGGTTGTTCACGGTCGAGTTGACGTGGCCGCCGACCAGCTGCACCGCCACTTCGCCGCCGCCCTTGTAGGGGATGTAGGTCAGCTTCTTGCCGAGCGCCTTCTCGATGGCGACGGTGATGATCTGGTCTTCCTGCTTGGAGCCGGTGCCGCCCATCTTGAAGGTGCCGTCCGGCGCCGCCTTGATGGCCGCTTCATATTCCTGCGCGGTCTTGTAGGGCTCCTGCGCATTCACCCACAGCACGAATTCGTCCAGCGCCAGCATCGCCACCGGGGTCATGTCCTTCCAGTTGAAGGGAATGCCGGTCGCCAGCGGGGTGGTGAACAGGTTGGACAGGGTGATGACGATCTTGTGCGGGTTGGCCTTCGAGTTCTTGACGTCGAGGAAACCTTCGCCGCCGGCGCCGCCGGACTTGTTGATGACGATCAGCTGGGTCGGCATCAGCTCGTGCTTGGCGATGATGCCCTGCAGCGTGCGCGCCATCTGGTCGGCGCCGCCGCCGGTGCCGGCCGGGACGATGAATTCGACGGGCTTGGTCGGCTTCCACTCCGCCGCCGCCGGCAGTATCGACATCGCGGCCAGGCCGAGCGCGGTGAGCGTCCCGAGGCCGAGAGCATGGAAGTTCTTCATTTGGCGTTCCTTCCCACGGGGTTTGGTCTCTTGCCGTTTTGTTTTCCGGCGTTCTTGCTTGGTAATTTTTACTTGGAGCCGCGCCGTTCCAGGGGTGTCGACGACCTTGGCGGGCAGTCGAAACCGATGAAGCGAGGCACAGCGACAGCCGGTTGCTTTTGTTCGGTTTCTGGGGGCGGCTTGTCTGGAATAAGTTGTACCAAGATGACTGTAATGCCAAGAGATAATTCTAAAGTTGTATGGTGCGACGCAAGGTAAGCGGGCGTTACATATTCAATATTACGGCATCTGGCATGCCATCTTTGGTATACGTAATAATTTATATTGCATCCCGGCATATCTTATTAAGTAACCCATTGCGCAGGCACGTCTTTCATTCGTTCGCCCACCGGCGCGCCGGGGAGTATCTTCGTACTCTCGTCAAGGCCGGTGGCGGCTGGGTCGCCGGGGAGGGAAATATCCGTCGGGGCGGTGGTGGCCTTGCTTCCGCCGGATTGCCGGCGCAATTCCGCCCTTCGTGTTGCGTTGCAGCATCTTTTTTCCGCCGCCCTCCGCGGCCTGGTGCGTCGGCGGGTGTCACCGCCTTGCGTTCGGCGCGTGGCAGGGTGGCGCCACGGGGCGATGGCGTCGCCGCGCGGAATCGTTTTTGCTACGTGTGGTGTACGGATCCGGCGGCGCGGCGCAGCACCCGGGCGAAGGTTGAAGGAGAGTTCATTTCATGACCAGTCGCGTTATTCCCGTGGCGCCTTTCGTGATCGTGGTGTTCGGCGCCACCGGCGACCTGTCGCGCCGCAAGCTGCTGCCCGCCCTGTTCCATCGCGATATTGACGGTCAGCTGCCGGATGATGCGGCGATCGTCGGCGTGTCGCGCCGTTCGTTCAGCGAAGAGGAGTTCCGCAGTTTCGCCCGGCAGGCGCTCGACGATCACATTCCCGCCGCCGAGCTGGTGCCGGAATATGTCGAGCGCTTCCTCGACCGGCTGTCCTATATTTCCGCCGATGCCGGGCGCGAGGAAGGCTGGAGCGATCTTGCCGACCGGATGAAGGCGGCGGGCGAGCGCATCAAGGTCTATTATCTCGCCACCGCGCCGGAGCTGTTCGGGCCGATCTGCGAGAAGCTGGGCAAATACGGCCTCGCCGACGAGGCGCGGGTGGTGATCGAGAAGCCCATCGGCAAGAACCTCGCCTCGGCTTTGGCGCTGAACGAGGAGGTCGGCCGCATCTTCCCGGAAGACCGCGTCTACCGCATCGATCATTATCTCGGCAAGGAGACGGTGCAGAACCTGATGGCGCTGCGCTTCGCCAACGCGCTGTTCGAGCCCTTGTGGAACAGCGCCCATATCGATCACGTGCAGATCACGGTGGCGGAGGCGCTCGGCGTCGAGGAGCGCGCCGGCTATTACGACACCGCCGGCGCCATGCGCGACATGGTGCAGAACCACATTCTGCAGCTGCTCTGCCTGGTCGCCATGGAGCCGCCGTCCTCGCTCGACGCCGATGCGGTGCGCGACGAGAAGCTGAAGGTGCTGCGGGCGCTGAAGCCGATCGACGACCAGAATGCCGGCCAGCTCACCGTGCGCGGCCAGTATCGTGCCGGCGCCTCGGCCGGCGGCGCGGTGCCGGGCTATCTCGAGGAACTCGGCTCCTCGCGCAGCCAGACCGAGACCTTCGTGGCGCTGAAGGCCGAGGTCGGCAACTGGCGCTGGGCCGGGGTGCCGTTCTATCTGCGCACCGGCAAGCGCCTCGCCTCGCGGGTCTCGGAGATCGTGGTCGAGTTCAAGCCGGTGCCGCATTCGGTATTCGACGTCAATGTCGGGCCGATCTCGCCCAACCGGCTGGTGATCCGCCTGCAGCCGGACGAGGGCGTGAAGCTGTGGCTGATGATCAAGGATCCCGGCCCCGGCGGCATCCGCCTCACCCATGTCCCGCTCGACATGAGCTTCGCCAAGGCGTTCAAGGTGCGCAACCCGGATGCCTATGAGCGCCTGATCCTCGACGTGGTGCGCGGCAACCAGACGCTGTTCATGCGCCGCGACGAGGTGCAGGCAGCGTGGGAATGGGTCGATCCGATCCTGAATGCCTGGCGCAACGCCAAGGAGCCGCCGCGGCCCTATACTGCCGGCACCTGGGGGCCGTCCGCCGCCATCGCGCTGATCGAGCGCGACGGGCGCACTTGGCTGGAGGACGGGGCGTGAGGCCGGTGCTTTCCATGCATGTCTTTGCCGACGGCGCGGCGCTGGCGGCGGCGCTGGCCGATTTCGTCGCGTCGAAGCTTCTCGCCCGCGTCGCCCGCGATGGCGGGGCCAGCCTCGCCGTCTCCGGCGGGCGCACGCCGACGCGCTTCTTCGAGGCGCTGTCGGCGCGCGACCTTCCCTGGCCGAAGATCGGCATCACCCTCGTCGACGAGCGCTGGGTGCGGGAGACCTCCGACCGTTCCAATGCCCGGCTGGTGCGCGAGCATCTGCTGAAGGGGCCGGCGGCGGCGGCGCGCTTCGTGGCGCTGGCCAACGACGCCGCGACGCCCGAGGACGGGCTGTTCGCCATCAACGAGGCGCTGGAGGACCTTTATTGGCCGCTGGCATGCGCGGTGCTCGGCATGGGCGAGGATGGGCACACCGCCTCGTTCTTCCCCGGCGGCGACCGCCTCGCCGAGGCGCTGGATCCGGAAGCCACGCTGGGCCTGATGCCGATGCGCGCGCCCGGCGCCGGCGAGCCGCGCATCACGCTCACCTTGCCGGTGCTGCTGGCGGCGGATGCCCTGGCGCTCCATATCGAGGGCGAGGGCAAGCGGCCGGTGCTGCAGG
The DNA here is from genome assembly GCF_031456575.1 of Ancylobacter sp. 3268. Classification (NCBI taxonomy): domain Bacteria; kingdom Pseudomonadati; phylum Pseudomonadota; class Alphaproteobacteria; order Hyphomicrobiales; family Xanthobacteraceae; genus Ancylobacter; species Ancylobacter sp. 3268. The sequence continues at coordinate 64,971 of NZ_JAVDUX010000005.1, read as the reverse complement.
CGGCGCTGGCCGACGGCCCGGTGGAGGAGATGCCGGTGCGGGCGGTGCTGCGCGCGCCGCGTCCGCCCGATATCTTCTGGTGCCCCTGATCGTTGGCGCCTAGATCGCCTTTGTCGAACCCACTGATACCGAGGAGATCCGCATGGCCGAATCGCCCCAGACGTCCAGCGTGAAGGCCCGCCTCGGCGAGATCACCGAACGCATCGTCCGCCGCTCGCACGACACCCGTTCGCGCTATCTCGACCGCATCGCCGCGGCCGCCGAGAAGGCGCCGAGCCGCGCCAAGCTCGGCTGCGCCAACCAGGCGCACGGCTTCGCCGCCTGCGGGCCGGGCGACAAGGCGATGCTGCGCGAGGGCTCCGGTGCCAATCTCGCCATCGTCACCGCCTATAACGACATGCTCTCGGCCCACCAGCCCTATGAGCACTACCCGGCTCTCATCCGCGCCGCGGCGCGGGCGGCGGGCGGCGTCGCCCAGGTCGCCGGCGGCGTGCCGGCGATGTGCGACGGCGTCACCCAGGGCGAGGCCGGTATGGAATTGTCGCTGTTCTCGCGCGACGTCATCGCGCTCTCCACCGCCGTCGCGCTGTCGCACCAGACCTTCGATGCCGCGGTATATCTCGGCATTTGCGACAAGATCGTGCCGGGCCTCGTCATCGGCGCGCTTTCGTTCGGCCACCTGCCGGCGGTGTTCGTTCCCGCCGGGCCGATGACCTCCGGCCTGCCCAATGACGAGAAGGCCAAGATCCGCCAGCTCTTCGCCGAAGGAAAAGTCGGCCGCGACGCGCTGCTCGAAGCCGAGAGCCAGTCCTATCACGGGCCGGGCACCTGCACCTTCTACGGCACCGCCAACACCAACCAGATGATGATGGAGATCATGGGGCTGCATCTGCCCGGCGCCTCCTTCGTCAACCCCAACACGCCGCTGCGCGACGCGCTCACCACCGCTGCTGCCGAGCGGGCGATGGAAGTGACCGCGCTGGGCAATGATTATCGCCCGGTCGGGCGGATGCTGGATGAGCGGGTGTTCGTCAACGGCATTGTCGGCCTGCATGCCACCGGCGGCTCGACCAACCACACCATGCATGTGGTGGCGATGGCGGCGGCGGCGGGCATCAAGCTCAGCTGGGACGATTTCTCCGACCTCGCCGACATCACCCCGCTGCTCTGCCGCGTCTATCCGAACGGCAAGGCGGATGTGAACCATTTCCATGCCGCCGGCGGCATGGCCTTCATCATCCGCGAGCTGATCGGCGAGGGGCTGCTGCACCGCGACGTCGAGACGGTGTGGGGCGCCGGCCTCGACGCCTATACAAGCGAGCCGAGGCTGTCCTCCGAGGGCGAACTCGTCTGGCAGGACGGCCCGGCGACCAGCGCCGACGAAAACGTGGTGCGTCCGGTCGCGCGGCCGTTCCACGCGACCGGCGGCCTGAAGCTGCTGGCGGGGGATATCGGCCGTGCCGTCATCAAGACCTCGGCCATCGCCAGCGAGCGCCATGTCATCGAGGCCCCGGCCAAGGTGTTCCACTCACAGGAGGAGTTGCAGCGCGCCTTCAAGGCCGGCACGCTCACCGGCGATTTCGTCGCGGTGGTGCGCTACCAGGGCCCCAAGGCCAACGGCATGCCGGAGCTGCACAAGCTGATGCCGCCGCTGGGGGTGTTGCAGGACCGCGGCCAGAAGGTGGCCCTGGTCACCGATGGCCGGCTGTCCGGCGCCTCCGGCAAGGTGCCGGCCGCCATCCATGTCACGCCGGAAGCCGCCGATGGCGGCGCTATCGCGCTGATCCGCGAGGGCGACATCGTCCGCGTCGATGCCGTCGCCGGCACGCTGACCGTCAAGGTCGACCCGGCGGAATGGGCGGTGCGCACCCCGGCGGCCGCCGATCTGGAGGCGAGCCACTGGGGCGTGGGCCGCGAGCTGTTCGGCTCGTTCCGGGCGGCGGTGGGCACCGCCGATACCGGCGCCACCATCTTCGCGGTGGCGTAGGACCCGTCTCCCGCTCTCCCCGGACCGGCGGCGCGCAACGCCGTTCCGGGCTGGGGAGAGCCTCTGGAACCTGTCCCTGTTTCCCTCCCCGGTTGGGGCGAGGTGGCCCGCGCAGCGGGTTGGTGAGGGGCCGATGGCGTTTTGGGAAGAGGCGAAGGTCCCTCATCCCATCCCTCGCCGTCGACATCGGACGCGTGCGATGTCGACCTCAGGCAAGGTCGAAACCGGCATGGCCGTTCGGTGCGGGGAGGGGCCAGCCTCGCGCCCGCCATCCTCGCGCGGCGTGGTCCGCTCAGTAAAGCGGCCCGACCTTGCCGAGCGGGATGAAGCCCAGCGCCACCCGTCCGTCGCGGAACACGAAGGGAAAGCCGCTGGCCTTGGTGCCGTCGATGGTGGTCGGCTGGCCGGCGGCCATCAGCAGCGGCAGCAGCGCGTTGGCCTGCTCCGGCAGCAGGCCGGAGCCGCCGAGCGCGCCCAGCAATCCCTGCGGATTGGCGACGGCGACGGTCAGCGCGCCGTTCGGGCGCCGCTGGGCGTCGAGGCTGATGTCGCCGGTGGCGTTCATCATCCCGCCGCCGGCGGCCAGCTTGCCCACGGCGATGTTCACCGTGCCGCCCGCCTGCTGCCAGAGCTGCAGCCGCTCCGCCACCGGCATCGCCTGGAACGGCGGCACCTGCGTGATAGTGGCCTGCAGCTCGCCATCCGCCGTTGCCTGGCTTCCGCCGTTCAGCGCGCCGCTGCCGGCCGCCTTCACCCCCATGGCAATGTCGAGGGTGTTGCCGTCGGCACCGGGATGGTGGCGGGCATGCAGTTCGGCATGGCGGGCGAAGAACAGCCTCCGTCCCCCCTCGCTCAGCACATAGTCATTGGCCGAGGTCGAGACGCGGTCGACCACGCCGCCCGAGCCGACGGCGCTCACCTGCAGCAGCGACCAATTGGCCTCGATGCTGCGCCCGCTGGCCGGTTCCTTCAGAACCGAAGGGCCCTGGAACTCGGCGATGATGTGCTGCGGGTTCCACACCTGCGCGACGGCGTGGACGCGCCCGGCCGACCACTGCCACGGGGCGGCGCCGGTGAAGGTGACGCTGGGCTGGGCGCAGATCAGCTCGAAGCGGAAGGGAAAGCCGGTCAGCCGCCGGTCGGCGCAGCTCCACTGCCGCCCGGCCGCCGCCTCGTTGGCGATCCAGCCGTCGATCTCCTTTTCGGCGCGGCCGGCGGCATAGAACCAGGCGGCGGTCCAGCCGAGGCCGGCGAGCACGAACAGCGCCAGCGGCAGCACCACCCAGAGCGAGGAGCGGCGGCCGGAGGCGGGGACGGCTGCGGTGGAGGCGGCGGCACGGTCGGGGTCGGTCATCGGGTCATCTCCAAGGCGGTCCTTCCATTGGCCCGCCAATGCGACACGGATGCGGCGGCGGGCGTCGGCGCCGGGCCGGCCGCGCCCGGAACGGCATATCGCGTTCCGTCCGCCACGTTAAGGCCGGGGCCGGGAAGACGGCGACCATTCACCGCCCCGCCTCGCCCCGCCCCGCCTCGCTCCGCCGCGGCCGGAAGGGCGGGCGGAGGCCGGGCCGCGGCACCCGCGGCATCGGCTCGATATTGGCCGGCACCGTGGAAACCGCCCACCACCGCCGGCGCAAGTCGCGCAGGGGCCTTCCTCCGCGCCGCCGCCAATGCCAGCATCGGCGAATCGGCGCCTGCGCGGCGCCCGGCGTTCGGATCGGTTCATGACCTCGACTCTGTCCACCCCCCACGATGCGGCGACCGATCTCTGGGTGTTCGGCTATGGCTCGCTGATGTGGAATCCCGGCTTCGCGCATGAGGAGGCGGTGCCGGCCCGGCTGATCGGCGCGCACCGCTCGCTCTGCGTTCTGTCGGTGCATTGGCGGGGCACGGCGGAGAGGCCCGGCCTGGTGCTGGGGCTGGACCGCGGCGGCAGCTGCGTCGGCCTTGCCTTTCGCGTCGCCGCCGCGCGGGCGGAGGCGACGATCGCCTATCTGCGCGAGCGCGAGCAGGTGACCAAGATCTATCGCGAGGCCACCCGCCGGGTCTGGCTGCGCGACGGCAGCCAGCGCAGCGTGCCAGCGCTGGCGTTCCTGGTGGATCGCGGCCATGCGCAATATGCCGGGGCGATGGGGAGGGAGCAGCGGCTGCATCTGGTGCGGCAGGGCCACGGCGTCGGCGGGCCGAATGTCGATTATGTCCGCGCCACCGCCCGGCACCTCGCCGATCTCGCTATCGTCGATGACGAGCTGGAATGGATCGCCGCCCGGCTGTAGCGGCGGCTGGCCTGCCACGCCGCACTATCGAACGCCAGGTCGCGGCAGCGGCAAACGGGCGAATCGCGACAGCGGCAAACGGGCGAGTCGCGGCAGCGGCAAACGGGCGAATCGCGGCAGCGGCGAGAGGGTGAAACGCGGCGGCGGCGAACGGAAACGCGGCGTGCTGCCGGAGCTAAATCCTTCGCCGTCCGGTTTCGCGCCGCCATGGCGCGGCGGACGGTCCGGCCCACCCGGCGTCGCGACCCAAGCCCCGACGTGAACACCCACTCCTCGCACGACCGCAACGCCGGCGATAACGCCGCGAGGGGCTCACTCCGGCGCCAGCGGCCCGCTTTCGGTTTCCGGTACGATGCGCAGGTGAATCTCCTGCGCGCCGGCGGCCAGCGCGGCGACGCGCGCCTTGGTGCCGGCCGGGCCGCTCCACAGCGCCACGCAGCGGCCGCCGACGCGGCGCACGGCGAGCGCGATGGCATCGGGATAATCCGGTGCATCCGCCAGGCTGTAGACGGAGAACACCTGCCGCCGCCCGTCCGGGCCGCGCCAGAGCCGAAAGCGTCGGGCGAGCACGCCGTCGGCGACGGTGAGCGGACCGTCGTCGCGCAGCGAATCGCCGCTAAGGGTGGGAAGCGTGATCATCATGAGAACAAAGTTAGAACATTTGCGGTTGGCGTCAATGCGGTTCCTCAAGTGAATCCGCATGAATGCTGAAGGTTCCCGTCACGCGTGCGTGAATCGGCACCGGCAACGCGCAGGGAGTCGGCGCGGGGAGGGAAAGTGGTCCGGGCGGCCAAGTTGGCGCCGGCCCCTTGCAACCTCGGGCGGTTCGGACCATACGCTTGCGCAGGGCGCACCACGCCCGCGCCGGCTGCCTCCCGGTAGCTCAGCAGGATAGAGCACAGGTTTCCTAAACCTGGGGTCAGGGGTTCGATTCCCTTCCGGGAGGCCACCTCCGCAGCAAGTTGTTGATTTTGCTGCGTTATTTCAGATTTCTTTCTCACCTTCCGGCTCGGAAGGGGAAAAGTGGGAAAGATCTGTTCCGGTTTTGGTCGGCACCATGAGGTGCATGGCGTCGCCTGCGAGGCGCCGACGGTTGGCTTTGCGGGTGTAGACGGCGGCCTGTTTCGGGCTCTCCCAACCGAAAATCGCCATCAGCTGGTGCTCGGTCGCGCCGGCGGTCGCGGCGATCGTCGCGCCCGCCTTGCGCAGACCGTGGGCGCTGCAATGCTTCAGCCCTGCCTCGTCGCAGCGATCCCGAAACCAGTTGCCGAAACCGGCCTCCGAAAACGGCGCGCCATACTCGGTAATGAGGAAAGTGAGGTTACCGGACGGCGAGACGTCCAGCACCGCCCGCAGTTCGGGCAGCAGCGGGATTTCGCGCTGCTTTACACGGCGCGCGCGGCCCTTGGTCTCGGTGAAATACAGCCATCCATTGCGGATCATCTGCCGGCCGAGCTTGACGACATCGGAGCGGCGCACGCCGGTGTAAAGCAGCAGGGAGAATGCCAGTCGGGCCTTGGTGCCGACAGGGTGCCGGGCCTCAAAGGCGGCGACCTCGTCGAGCGTCCACGTGTGGTGGCCTTCGTCGGAACCCTTGAAGAACGTCACGTCGCGGGCCGGGTTGCCGGTGACGCCGGGCACTTCCTCGGCCATGGCCCATTTGAAGACATGGCGCAGCGCCTTGATGCGCGCGTTCGCCGCCTCCGGCGTGTCCATCTTGCGGTCGCGGAGTGCTCGCACCGCCCTGGCATTGAAGCGATCAAGCGGAGCCTCGCCAAAGGTGCGGGTCGATTCCGGGGTGATCGGCTCGTCGAAGGTGCGCTCGAGGATCCTCCGGCGCTCTTTGCGGGTGTCGGCGCTCAAGAGCTTGAATTCCGCGCATTCGCCGAAATAGCGCTGGCACAGCCATTTATAGGTGCCGGGAATCGCCCGGCCGGGAATGGCGCCTTTCTCCGGCGGCGCGCTGTCGGCGAGCAGGTCGTCATAGGTCTTGCGGAAGGCCGGCGTGCCGAACACCGCGCGGATGCGCACCTTGCGACTGCCCTTGCCGCGCCAGAAATAGTAGCGGGCATTGCCGTGCCGGTCGGTGTCCTCATAGACATATTTGAGGCGGTCGAGCATCACGCCCTGAAGTTCCACTCGTCGTCTGCATCCGCCGACGTCTTGCCGGCGCTCAGATCGGGCAACTTATCGAAGAATTCGTCAAGCCGGCGGCGGTCCCATACATTTCGAGCGTCGATCCGCTTGGGGGGCGGCATGCGGCCATCGGCGACAAGCTCGTCGAACTTGCGCGGGGAGACGCCGATATAGGCAGCCGCCGCCTCGCGATGCACACCGCGGGGCGGCAGAGAGTCCGGCAGGGGGTTATAGCGGGGCTCGCGCTGCATAGGTCTGCCTCAGAACGGGATCTCGTCGTCGATGTCGCCGCCGCCGCCGAACGAGCCGCGTTGTGCGCCGGCGGCGGCCGAGCCGAAACCGCGCCCCTCGCCGGTCTGGCGGGCGGGTTCCGACCGGTTGTAATCGTCCGGCGTGCCGCGTGAACCGGTGTCGATCTTGTCGAGCAGCGTGACCTCGCCCCGGAATTGGCGCAGCACCACCTCGGTGAACCAGCGCTCGATATTGTCGGTGCCGGTCGCCTTGCGGGTTTCCAACTGACCCTCGATGTAGACCTTGGAGCCCTTGCGCAGATACTGCTCGGCGACCTTCAGCAGGTTCTCGTTGAAGATCACGACTGTGTGCCACTGGGTGCGCTCGCGGCGTTCGCCGGTGTCCTTCTCCCGCCAGGTCTCGGAGGTGGCGATGCGAAGGTTCGCGACGCGGCTGCCGTTCTGGAATGTGCGGATTTCCGGGTCTCGGCCGAGATTGCCGACGAGGGTGACCTTGTTGACGCTTCCGGCCATGATCAGGCCTCCCTATATGCGGCTACGAGCACTTGGTTGAGCACACTGGGCGGCGCTTCGATGTCGCCTTGGAGCAAGCCGGAGGCATTGCAGATCGGGCACGGCTCATAGGGGGAGGCCTGCCATGTAGGCGACCCGGTGCCCTTGCATCCATCACAGAGGCCCGCCATGAAATTTACCGGCAGTCGCGCCAAGCCGGCGGTTAGCTGCGCAGCGTGCAGTTGCTGGGCGGATCGATCGCAGCTTTCCGGATAGATGCGCCTGTACGCACTAGTGAATGTGAGGCGCGCCATCACTCACCCTCCTTAGCCGGATCCTCGATCATCCGGTGCCAGCGGCGAAAGCCGGTGAACTTGCTGCCGATCCGATCGATGTCGGCAATCAGGTCGAGGCGGCTTTCCACGATGCGGATGCAGGCCATCACATCGGCGATCTCTCGCGCGATCTCTTCGCGATTGGTCCGCCCGGTTGACGGGTCGCGCTCGTCGAGGCCCTGGATGATGGAGCGCGCGGCGCGCCCTGCGAGCTCGTTGCACTCTTCCGCCAGCTTGCCGAGTACGGCGAGGCGGATCCGGTCCTGCTCAGGCATCCAAGGCGAGATGGTGCTGTTGATCGGCTCAGACATCAAAGCCTCCGGTCAGCGCGGCGCGGCGCCGAAGCTCTTCGTCGATCTTCTGCTGTGCCGCCTCGCGGGTGGCTTCTTCGACCCAGAAATCATCATCGCTGTCAGCGTCGGGCGCCGGCGGCAGGCTGGCACAGTGGGTGACCTCGACGATGCCGCCCCGCGCGACGGCCACCACTTCGCCGGCTTTCCCGGACCAGCCATAGACGGCGTCGACTACCTCTTGAGGGCTGCCGCAGCAGTAATCCTCGGAGGTGTCATCCTCGGGCCAGTGCCACTGGCATGACGCGATGGTCTCGAGGGCTTTAGCGAGGGCGTGCGGTTGCGTCCCTATGCCGGCCAGGGCGAACTCGCGTTCCGCTTGCCTATCTATATCGAATGCGCGCAGGAGCCATTCCGGCTCGGGGTGCCATTCGGTCGATCCGAACCGGATGCCAAGTGGCAGGGCACGTCGCGTATCCGTCTCTCCGCGCCAGTTGCGATAGGTAAAGGTGAGCGGCGCTTTTTCGAGCTCAGCGGGCGATGCCGAGCCGTCGGTGAAAATATGGCTCAGCATGTCCAGTGCGTCCGCAAGCGCACGTTCGGGCTTGGCCTTATTGAGATGTCCGCCCAGCAGCCCGACCACCGTGGCGGCCGCGAATGTGAGGATCACCAGTTTCGCGCCGGGGTGCTCGACAAGGCTGAGTTTGTCCGTAATGGTCCTAGCGATGGCATCAGAGGCGGCAGATCCGATATCCTTCGCCTCCCTGTAATCAGCTTCGGTGATCGGTTCGGTCATGATCAAACCCTCATCGGCATGATGACGGCGAGCAGGTTCGGCTCGGCCGGGATGCGGAAGACGCCGGCGGTGCCGGGGTCGCGGAACTCGATGTCGACCTCGCCGGCCGTCGCGCCGAGGCGGTCGAGCAGGTCGACGAGGTATCGCCAGTTGAAGCCGATGGTGATCTGGCCGCCCTCAAGGGTGGCGTCGATTTCGTCGCGCGCCTCGCCGGCCTCGCTGTTGCGCGCCGACAGGGTGATCGCCTCGGCCGTGAAGTCGAAGCGCATCAGGTGGCCTTTCTCGCCGGAGACCACGCCGACGCGCTGCGTCGCGGCCAGGAGCTCGGCGCCGGAGACCTTGCAGCGTATGCCGCCATCACGCGGGATGGCCCGCTGATAGTCGGGATAGGTGCCATCGATCAGCTTGCTGACCAGCGTGGTCTGATCGGTCTCGGCCATGATCTTGGAATCGGAGAGGGAGAGCTTGATGCTCTCGCCGGCTTCCTCGACCAGGCTGCTCAGTTCGGTCACCGCCTTGCGCGGGACGATGATGCCCAGCCGGTCGTCGATACCGGCCGGAGCCGGGAGGGCATCGAGGGCGAGCTTGTGGCCGTCGGTGGCCACCATCCGCAGCTGCGGCGCGGCATCGGCCGTCTCGCGGTGAATGTGGAGATAGATGCCGTTGAGGTAGTACCGCGTCTCTTCCGTCGATATGGCGAAGCCGATGCGGTCGATGGCGGATTTGAGCGGCTTGACCGGCAGGCTGAAGCTGCTGCGCCATTCCGAGGCTTGCACGGTGGGATAGTCGCTCACCGGCATGGTGCCGAGGGAGAAGCGGGAGCGGCCGGCGCGCAGGCTGGCGTTCGGCTTGCCCGGCTCATATTCGAACTTGATCTGTGCGCCTTCCGGCAGTTTCTTGACGATCTCCTCCATGGTCCGCGCCGGCAGGGTGATGACGCCGGGCTCCTCGATCACGGCGCCGGCCACCCTGGAGGTGATCCAGATATCGAGATCCGAGGCGAGGATGGTCACGCGGCCGTCTTCGGCGCGCAGCACCACATTGGCGAGGATCGGGATGGTGTTCCTGCGCTGCACGGCCCGCACCGCGCGGGACAGCGCGGTGAGCAGCGATGCCCGCTCAAAGGTGATTTTCATGGGCGGCGTCCAGATTGAAGAGAAATTGCATGGGCCACGCTGCCTCGTAGTCTTCACGGCAGCGGTGCATTGATCGCCACTTGGGGTAGGCGGCCCGTTCGAGACGAATGAGCGCATCGGCGCGCCGACCCTCGCAGAACAGCTGGCGCGCTTCATCGATCAACTGGACGATGAGCGGATCGGTGTAATGGTCATCATCGCGGCGCCAACCGATTTCCTCGATTGCTTCGATGAAATCGGCGTCGCTCACCGGCTTGTCGTGACGCAGCCGCACAACGAGGCTGTGGGCGACGTATTCCTCGTAACTCAGATCCATGGCGCCCGCCTTTGCGGTTGAAGAAAAAGCCGGGCGGGCTTGCGATCCACGCCCGGCAGTGCCGGCGCCCATGCCAAGGCGCCGGGGGAGGAACGGATCAGGCGCCGACCATGCCCAGCGCCTGGAGATAGAGGTCGACGATCGCCTCGTGCTCGGCGTGCTGGTCGGCATCCTGCTTGCGAATGCGCAGGATCTCGCGCAGCGCCTTGACGTCGAAGCCGGTGCCCTTGGCCTCGGCGAAGACATCCTTGATGTCCTCGGTGATGGTCGCCTTCTCCTCCTCAAGCTTCTCGATGCGCTCGATGAAGGATTTCAGCTGTTCCTTGGCGAAGCCGGCGGCGGCGTCGGACAAGGGCTGATCGTTGGGAATGTCGCTCATGCTGGCACCCGTGCGGTGTTGGCCGGGGCGCGGTCGCTCTGGGCGCGGGCACCGGGCAGGTAGTCGATGAAGGCCTGTTTCAGGTCGGCCGCGGCGTCCGGCGGCTTCCGCCACCTGATGGGGCGGGGCAGGGCCGGCGCGTGTTCGATCTCCTCGCCCCACGGCATCGGGGGTGTGGCGAGAAAATCGCGGCGCTCGGTCTTGAGCGCGGCGATGTCGCAGAAGCGGATGAACAGGCGCTCTTCCGCCGTTGGCATGGCGATGCCGGCCGCAACGTGGATGGCGATGTCATGCCGGTGTCGCAGTTCGGCGCGGACCTGCCGCACATGATCCTCGGCCTTCAGGCCGAACACCTGCAGGGCGATGGCCAGCATCGCCTGGAAACAGGGCGTCGTCTCATCGCCGAGGCGCTGCTCATGCAGGTCATGCAGGAGGACGAGGGCGCGCCAGCGGGGGTTGGCACCGAAGGCGATGGCGCAGTCGAGCGCGACGAGCGTATGCAGTGCCACCGACACCGGCTTTTCGGCGGCGCCGGAATAGCGGTTGAGCGTCGACAGAGTGTCGGCGATTTCCGCGAAGTCGACCTGATCGGCGCGGGGCTCGACCATGTCGATGGCGCGGCCGTTGAGCGATTGCAGCCAGACGAGAGGGGCGTTCAAAGCGTCCCTCCCATGATCAGCCACGCGACGAAGCGCAGCAGGAGGATGGCCACGGCGGCGCCGGAGCCGAGAGCGAAGAGACCGAGCACGGCGAGTTCACCGGCGCGGACGATGCGGCGGGCGGCTTCCTGCGGGGTCTCCTCCATCAGGCGCCTCCCACGATGAGCGCGAGGGCGTAGAGGCCGGCGAGCATGCCGACGATGGAGACGAGAAGCGCGGCGCCGCGCAGGGCTTCGGTGAAGAGGACCATCATGCGGCCCTCCGGTTTCGGTTGTCCCCGATGGGAGCTGAGGGGACGGGCAATCGGAGCCCGGTTTTCACCAGGCCTTCATTACCGTGGAGGAGCTCGAATTCGAGCGGCTTCGGCCGCCATCCGTCCGGCGCAGAGACATGGACGTAGAGGTCGTTGCCGTCGAGCGAGACCGAATAGCGGATGCCGTTCGGAGCGATGATCTCCGCCTTTTCCATCACGCGGCCTCCCGCTCGGCTTCGCGCTGCTGGCGCACCTGCCGATATTCCCGCTCGGCATGATCCATGGCGCGGGCGAGGGCGACGGCATCCGGCGCGTGCTCGACGATGACGGCCGAGGGGATGCCGGCGCGGGCGAGGAAGTCGGCATCGACGGCGAGGCCGTCGCGGGCGGCACGGCGCATGATCTGCACCATGCAGTCGACGGCGATGAAGTCGCCGCCCTCATCCGGCTCCGGCAGCGGCAGGCCGGAGGCGATGGCGTAGCGGGCCTCGACCTTCACCGCCCGCACGAGGCCGAGCTCGAACTCGTCGCGGTCGAAGCCGATATCGTTGACGAAGATGCCGGGGTTGCCGCCACGCAGGCGGACGTGCCAGGCCGCGGCATCGAGGCTGCGGTGCAGGAAGAGCACAAGGCCCATGCGGGCGACGAACGGCGCCTCGCCTTCCGGCACGGTGGCGCCGCAGCGGCGGAAGAAGGCCGACAGGGCGGCCTGCGGGTTTTCGGAATGCATTGGCACGCTCCCAATCGGTGCGGATTGGGGGCGATATTCGCGACAGTCGCAAATTTATGTCAAGGATAATTTTGCGAGCATCGCAAAGTTACATGCCGAGTACCGACTTTCGAACCCGTCCAATTACCCGCGGCGCACGACCTTGACGGACGAAGATCGGCTCATGAATCGGATTTGTCGACACAGGTTCCCAGCGCTCGGGACTTGGGCGCCAGCGCTTGTAGGTAGCCTCGCCTGTCTCTGCGTCCACGATCACATAACACGCGTTCGCTACGAGGCGCTGGTCACGAAGATTTACAAAGATGATGGAATCCGGTGGCGAGATGCGGTCCATCGAGTCTCCCACGACGGTCAAGGCTACCCACTCGCCGGAAGGGTCAAGGCCGGGGTCGTCCAGCTTTTCCGCATCCTCAATCTCGTGCACCGCCTCTGGCGTTTGCATGGCCCCGGCACTTACCCACGAGATGAGGGGGATCTTGAGGCCCTGTGGTGCGAGGCTTGGAAGGGCGACAGGAGGATCGGTCCGGAAGAAGGCGGCAATTTTCGGAACCTCCTCCCAGCGTATCTCACGGTTCTCCTTGTTCGGATCTTCATTGATCATGCGAGTGATTGCATCCGAGCGGACGCCTAGATGATCAGCCAGCGCCTTCTTGGCGCCGTGCCCGCGCTCTTCAAGTTGCTCTGCCAACCAGCGGCGCAATGTAGCCTGATCCGTTCTCATGATTGAATTTTTGCGATCTACGCAAAATTTTCTATCGCGATGTTCGCGAATTTGCGATTGACATAAATTTGCGACACTCGCAAAGTTTGGAGCATGAAGCACGAACCCGCATCCTCGTTGATCGAAAAACTAGGTGGCCCGACGGCCGTCGCACTTGCGGTCGGGTGCAACCTGAGCCGCGTCTATCGCTGGACGTATTCGAAAGAGGCTGGGGGGACGGGCGGCATCATTCCGCAGCGGCACTATCCGGCACTAATCGACGAGGCGCGCCGCAAGGGCATCACCCTCACGATCAACGATTTTCTTCCTCGCCCCGCGCTGGCCGCTGAACCCCTCGCCGAGGAGACTGCAGCATGAGCAAGTCACGAACGTCCCTTTGGCACCGCATAGCGGTTGAGATGAGCGAGCAGATCATTCGAGAGCGCGCTGAAGCTCTCCAACGCGAACAGCGACGTCCGTTCCATTTCCTTCGGCGCGGTTGCGGCAAAGCGGTTCAGCATCTGGTCCGCGTTGTCCATCACCTGCGCGGTAAACCCGGTCGGGTTGCTGGTATGCGCGGCCATGTGGGCGACCATCGCGATCACGATGGTTTCGAGGGCGATCACCCGCCCGCGAAGCTCGGCGTCCAGATCCTCGGTCATGACTTCATCTCCATTGAGCCTGTCTTTCGCCTGCCCCGAAATCCGGAAGGCGCGTCGTCTTTTGTCTTCGTTCCGAACCTTGGGTGGCATCGCTGGCATCCTATCCGCGGATGGTGCCCCGAGCCTGATGGGAAGGGCTGCTAGATGAAAAGCATCGGCGAGATCATCAACGATATGCTGGGCGAGGGCACCAGCCTCGTGCCGGGGCAGATGGCCGCCTGCATCGATGATGCATGGGGTCCCTGCACCGATGGGTTCGGCAACGTCGTTGAGAACATCAATCCAGCCCCGGTGAAGGGCTGCGTCTACACCGTCCGCGAGGTGTACCCGTTCATGGGCGCCATCTTCATCGGACTGGTGGAGTTCTCGCCAGACGACGGCTTTCGTGCCCGCCGCTTCCGCCCGGTGCGGCCGACCTCCATCGAGGTGTTCCGCGATCTGCTGGCGCCGACCGATGGCGCCGGAACGCTGCAGCCGGATCGGGTGTCGTGATGCGCGGATCATTCGGCCGGCTCCGGGTATGCCTGCTCGGCCACATAGGCCAGCACGCGCATGCACATGCCTTCATAGGCATCGAGCGCATCGAGCGCGGCCGCCCGCGCGCGCCCTGTCGCGGCGTCGGCCGATGCCTGCAGCATCCTTTCGGCCGCGCCGAGCAGCCGGGCGGCGTCGCCAACCGGTTCCTGCGAGCCGGCCACACCGCGCGCCACCAGGGCAAGCAGCACCATATCCATCGCCGCAAGGTGGGCCTGCAGGCTGTTGCCGGTTCGCTTCGCCATGTCTTGCCTTCTCCTACCCCTTTGATCCGGCCCCCGCCGTGATCTGACGACCGGACCATCGCACCACCCTGACGATTCTCCCTCCGAGAAAATGCGACGCATTTTCTCGCGCGATGACGCTTGACTTTCGCGAGGATGCCATGGCCGAGCGCGCCATTTCCGACAGCACGATTTTCCGCCTCCGCGCGGCGCAGCGCGACCTGATCGACGCCTGCGGCGGCATCGCCCGCGCGGCCAAGATCTGCAACTACAGCGCCGGCCATGTCGGCCGCTGGAACAACCCGAACGACAACGATCTCATGCCGATCACGGCGGTGGTCGCGCTGGAGGGCGATTGCGGCCGGGCGCTGGTGACCAGCATCATGGCCGATCTCAATGGGCGCGATCTGACGGATGGCGCGCCGGCCGAAGCGACAGGGAATGTCGACGCGGCCTATGCCGACGTGCTGGGCGCCCTCGCCGCCGCTACCTCGGAGTATGCCATCGCCAAGGAAGATGGCCGCATCTCGCCGTCCGAAGCCGAGCGGATCGACCGCGCCGTCGCGCATTTCATCCGCGAAGCCGAGGAATTGCGGGCCGGCCTGGCGTCGATCAAGGCGCCCACGCCTCGCCTTGTGCGGGAGGCGTGACCATGCCCGGCGTCACCGATCGCACTCCCGAGGAAGATGGGCGCCTGCGGGTGCTGCTGGCCGAGGGGCTTTCCTACGCGCTGATCGCCGCGCAGCTGGCGATGGAGGGCTTTCCCGCCCGCACACGCTGTGCGGTGCTAGGCCGGGCGAACCGGCTCGGCTTGCGGCAGCGGCCGGAAAATCTGGTCGACCATGCGGTAACGAGAGGATCGGCCAAGCGCCAGCCTCGCCTTCGGTTGTCGACGGCGAAGCCGAAGGCCGGCGCGGCACACAAGATCGTCGTCGCGCCGCCGCTGGAGCCGGTGCTGCCGCTGGCACCGGACCGGCCGGGTATCGCCATGCTGGCGATCCGCGAGGGGCAATGCCGGTGGCCGCTGTGGCCGGATCGCGGCGTCACGCCGCCGGCGGAAAAGCGGATGTGCGGCGCGCCGGTGATGCGGGACGGGCCTTACTGCCCGGCCTGCCGCACGCTGGCGTTCCGGCCGCGCGAGGCGCGTGGGTGTGGCGATCGGCACGACGAGCGTGCGGCTGGCCGGTGGAACTTCGCATGAACCGCCGCGCGCCCCGTCCCTTCGTCATCGTGTATCGCCGGCCCTGGCGTCGGCTGGTCGCGACCGTGCGCGGGTTGGCACGGCGGAACGTGCACGAATGGGAGATCGCGAGCCGGCTCGGCATCAGCCGGAGCCGGGTGCGGCTCGCCCTCAGCGATGGCGCCGGCATCTGGAGCCCGGCCGAAATGGCGCGGATGCGCGCCGCGCTGGTGCGGGAGGTGCGGATATGAAACTGTTGGCGGATCGTTTTCTGCTCGACCGGCCGCGAGGTCATATCGAGAACGAGGCGCATGGTCTTCTGAAGTTGCCTAAGGCCAATCATTTGCCTTCGCCCGCTCCCACCGCGCTGTGTGATCGCTTCGTTTTCGGTGAGCGGGACTTCCAAGCTTTACAATATGCCGCTCTCGACGTCGAAGCTGCCCCCCCCGGCGATCGGCTTCCCGTTCCTTGCAACCCAATGTGGATCGACATTGCGGGCCGGTACGGCTGGCTGATCTCAGGCGGGATCGCCTATGCCTTCCACGATTGCGCGCACTGGGGCATCCGGTGTGTCGGGCAGGTGTGTCTGACGGTCAATCCTGATGATAATCTGTGGGTCGATCTCTCGGACTTTGCCTGGGATGCTCTCATCCGCAGTGCTGCCGAGGGTATCCAAGCGGCGACTGCCGCGGGTGCCGTCGTCAAGATCATCTATGCCCTGTCGTCGCCAAGGGCGGCCACGGCGCGACGCGTTGTCCCAGGCGTTGGTCTTGACCGAGGACTGAAGGCCTTTGCGCTCCGGCGGGCGCAGCGTGGCCTGCCCGTGTTTTCTTACAACAAGGTTGAGCTCATCCGCCCGCAGACTGCCCTCTATCGCGGCGAGCTGCGTTCGGCTGAAAGCCTCTCCGGCACCCGCATGCACATGGTGATCGGCCATTGGCGGCTGATCGACGGCGTTATCGAGCCTTATTGGATCTGGGTCGACGGGCACTCGCGCGGCAATCCCGATCTCGGCACCATCGTGAAGGAGCGACACGTCCGCCTTTCGCCCGATGCCTTCCGCAAGGGCTTCCGCGTGCCGGCCGACGCTGGCCACACCGGCGAGCGGAGGGTAGCTCGATGAACGCCCCCATCGACTATCGCGACTTCCTCGAGGCGAAGCGGCCGGTCGCGGCCGTGACAGGCATCGATATTCCGATTGAAGCGATCAATCCGGCGCTGAAGGGCTTCACCCGGGCGATCGTGCAATGGATGGCGAAGGGCGGTCGACGCGCTCTCTTCGCAAAATTCGGCCTGCACAAGACGTCGACGCAGATTGAACTGCTGCGGCTGCTGAAGGCGGCTGTCGGCGGTCGGGCGCTGATCGTGCTGCCACTCGGCGTGCGGCAGGAGTTCACCCGCGACGCGGCGCTGCGCTTCACCGGCGAGTACGCGGTTCGGCTGAAGTTCATCCGCAGCGCGGCCGAGATCGAAGACGACGAGACGATCTATCTCACCAATTACGAGACGGTGCGGGACGGCAAGCTCGATCCGAACCTGTTCACCGTCGTCACGCTCGACGAGGCCTCATGCCTGCGCGGCTTTGGCGGCAGCAAGACCTTCCGCGAGTTCATGCGGCTCTTCGACCAAGTGCCGTACAAATTCGTCGCCACGGCGACGCCCTCGCCCAATGAGTTCATCGAGCTTCTGGCCTATGCCGCCTTCCTCGGTGTGATGGATGTCGGCCAGGCCAAGACGCGGTTCTTCAAGCGCAACAGCGAGAAGGCCGACGAGTTGACGCTGCACCCGCACAAGGAGCGCGAATTCTGGCTGTGGGTATCGACCTGGGCACTATTCGTCTCCAAGCCCTCCGACCTCGGGTTTTCCGACGAGGGCTATGACCTGCCGCCGCTGGATATCCGTTGGCACGAGATTCCGGCCGATCACAGCGACGCCGGCGTCGAGCGTAGCGGGCAGGTGAAGATGTTCAAGGATCACGCCATCGGCGTGGTCGGTGCGGCGCGGGAGAAGCGGGACAGCTTGCCGGCGCGCATCGCCAAGATGATGGAGATCCGCGCCGAGGATCCCGGCGCGCATCGCATCCTCTGGCACGACCTAGAGGCCGAGCGGCACGCCATCGAGGCGGCGATCCCGAACGTGGTGTCGGTCTATGGCACGCAGCAGCTGGAAGCGCGCGAGCAGCGGATCATCGATTTTTCCGACGGCGCGTTCGCCGAGCTCGCCGCCAAGCCGGTGATTGCCGGCTCGGGCTGCAACTTCCAGCGCCATTGCCGCTGGGCGGTGTTCCTCGGCATCGGCTTCAAGTTCAACGATTTCATCCAGGCGATCCATCGCATCCAGCGCTTCGGTCAGGCTCACACGGTGCGTATCGACCTCATCTACACCGAGGCCGAGCGTGCCGTGCGCGAGGATCTGGAAGCGAAGTGGCGTCGCTATATCGAGCAGGTCGCCATTATGACAGAGATCATCCGCGAATACGGCCTGTCGCGCGCCGCGATGGCCGAAGAGATGACGCGCGCCATGGGTGTGGAGCGCGTCGAGGTGAAGGGCGACGGCTATACCCTCGTCAATAATGACTGCGTCGACGAGATGGGCCGGATCCCGACCGACAGCGTCGACCTGATCGTCACCTCGATCCCCTTTTCGACACAGTACGAATACTCGCCGAACTATGCCGACTTCGGCCACACCGACGACAATAATCACTTCTGGCAGCAGATGGACTTCCTGACGCCGCAGCTGCTGCGCGCGCTCAAGCCGGGCCGGAATGCCTGCATCCACGTGAAGGACCGGATCGTGCCGGGCGGCATGACCGGGCTCGGCTTCCAGACCGTCTATCCCTTCTCCGACGCCACGGTGACGCATTTCGTGCGGCACGGCTTCGCCTTCATCGGCCGCAAGACGCTCGGCACCGACGTGGTACGGGAGAACGCCCAGACCTACCGGCTCGGCTGGTCGGAGCAGTGCAAGGATGGCACCCGCATGGGGTGCGGCATGCCGGAATACATGCTGTATTTCCGCAAGCCGCCGACCGATCGCAGCGACGGCTATGCCGACCGGCCGGTGCGCAAGGTGAAGCGCGAGGCGAAGGGCGGCGCCTGGACCGGCGACGGCTATAGCCGCGCCCGCTGGCAGCTGGACGCGGCGCCGGTGACGCGATCCTCCGGCGACCGGCTGCTGATGCCGCACGAGCTCGTCGGGCTGAAGGCGGATGTCGCCTATCGGCTGTGGAAGAGCTTCAACCTCGCCACCGTCTATGATTTCGAGCACCACGTCGCCATCGCCGAGGCGCGGGAGCTTCACGGACAACTGCCGCCCGACTTCGCCCTGCTGCCGGTCCATAGCTGGATGGAGGAGATCGTCACCGGCGGCGCGCAGATGCTGTCGCTCAACACGATGCAGGCGCAGAAGGGGGCGGAAAAGCACCTCTGCCCGCTGCCCTTCGACATCGTCGACCGCGAGATCGCGCAGCGCTCGGAGCCCGGCGAGCTGGTGCTCGATCCCTTCGGCGGGCTGATGACGGTGCCCTATCGCGCGCTGCTCAAGGGGCGGCGCGGCTACGGAATCGAGCTCTCGCCGACCTATTTCCGGGACGGGATGAAGTATTGCGAGGCCGCGGCCAATCAGGTGGCGATGCCCGGCCTGTTCGACTTGCTCGACGTCGAGGCCTCGGCCGAGCCGGAGGCGGTGGCGTGATGCGGCACTTGCCCTTCATCATCGTTGTATGTCCTGAGGCCTGCGGTTTTGCCGATTGCCAACAGTTCGAGGTTGCGGATCTCCTTCCAAATCAGTCGCCGCTCTGCACTGAGCAGAACTCTGAATGCTCGTTGGTCTTTACGAAACTTTTCGTTGAGATTTGCGGCATTGCTGGCGCCCGAAACGATGCGGTTTTGCTCTGCATCGCTAAGAACAGAGCCGTATGCCCCCAATGCTTCGAACAGGTCGAGGAGTTCCGCTTTAGTCTGCACGGCCCCGGCCAATACCGATCGGCGTTGCTTGGCTATCCGCCCTTCGCTGGGGTTCTCATTGCAGTATCGCCGGAGGCGCTGCCGAAACTCATCAAGATGAATGAGAACTTTAGCGACGGCCCTACGCGCATCAGGGCGACCTGGCTCTTCGTCTTCTACCGATTTGTCGCAGGCGGCTCCTATCGCATAGTTAAGGCTGCGTTGAGCATAAAGCCACCTTATTTCCTCTTCGAGTGCATCCACCACGCGTTGCAGAGCGTCGCGGACGGAAAGCGCCGTTTGTCGTTCGCTGAGCTGGAGTTGTCGGAAGACGGGCGCGGCGGCAATCGCTGCCGCTACAACGGTAATGACGCCGCCGACAATTCCGCCAACGATGGACCCCGAAAAGCCGACCCATGCGTCGCTTATGCATCGCAAGAGAAACGGCACTATCGACATGCCCAATGGCACGCCGAGTACTACTCCAACCCCGATCAGCACTCCCGGTTCAACAAGCCGCTTCATATCGTTTCCCCCGGTCCGACGCTGCCCGCTCGCCTCCCGGTTGTCGAGAGGGCGGTAGCATGACCCGGAAAATTCTTGTGGCTGACCTCCTGTGCGGCGCCGGCGGCTCGTCGACGGGCGCGATCAAGGCACTGCTCGCGCTCGGCTGGACGCTCGATCAGATCATCCTCACCTGCGTCAACCATTGGCCGGTGGCGATCGACACTCACCAGCGCAACCATCCCGAGGCCCGGCACTATGTGCAGGACATCGCGACGGTGCGCCCGCATATGCTGGTGCCGGAGGGTTATCTCGATTTGCTGATGGCCTCGCCGACCTGCACACACCACTCGGTGGCGCGCGGCGGCAAGCCGACCAGCGATCAGCAGCGCAGCGACCCCTGGCACATCATCACCTGGCTCACCGAACTGCGGGTGAAGCGGATCATCATCGAAAACGTGTGGGAATTTATCGGCTGGGGACCGGTCGATCCGGAGACGCAGAAGCCGATCGCCTCGCGCAAGGGCGAATACTTCCTCGCATGGATCGAGACCATCAAGCGGCTCGGCTTCGAACCGGAATGGCGCAAACTCAACGCTGCCGACTATGGCGACGCCACCACCCGACAGCGTTTTATCCTGATGGCGCGCTCCGACGGGCGGCGGGTGCATTGGCCAATGCCGACGCATCGCAAGCGCTCCGAGATCGCCGGCGATCTGTTCTCGGGCGCCAAGCCGTGGCGGCCGGCGCGGGAAATAATCGACTGGTCGATCAAGGGTCGGTCGATCTTCGACCGCAAGAAGGATCTGGCGCCGAAGACAATGGCGCGGATCTATGCCGGCGCCGTGAAACACGGATGGCCGGAGCCATTCCTCGTCATCCTGCGCAACCACATGGCGGCGCAGGGGATCGACGCACCGCTGCCGACCATCCCGGCCAACGGGCAGCATATCGGACTGGCGCAGCCGGTGCTTGTCAACCTGAAGAAGGGCGCGGCGCCGGCGGGCGATGATGTTCCTCTGCCGACGCAGACGGCGGCGGCGAGCCATATCGGCATCGCCGAGCCGATCATCATGAACGGGCGGAAAGGCAACCAGGCCAAGCCGGTGTCGGCGGAACCAATCCCGACACTCGACACCAAGGGCGGCGTCTGGTTGGCCGAGCCCTTCGTGCTGTCCCAACACAATAGCGGCGCCGCCCGCTCGGCCGGTGATCCGCTGCCGACTATCACCACTGGTGGCGCGGGCACGGTGGAACACCCGGGCTGCGCGCGGCCGATGCTGGTTCAGCCGTTTGTGCTCTCGCAAGCCTCCGGCGGCGCCCCGCGCCAAGTCGGCGAGCCGCTACCGACCATCGTCACCGGCGGGCAACGAGGCAGCGGCACGGCGCTGATTTCGCCCTATTACGGCTCCGGCTCCGGCGAGACCTGCGTCAGTGTCGAGGATCCTCTGCCGACGGTGACCGCCAAGGGCCGGTTCGGCATGGTGGTGCCGGTGACGCAATCCGGCGGCGGCGCCACGGCGCGGGATGTTGCCGATCCAATCCCAACCCTGACGACGGCCAAGGGCGGCGAGTTCGCCATCGTCATGCCGGTGACGCACGACGACGGCAGCAGCCGGGCGCGCGACGCCGCCGTCGATCCGCTACCGACCGTCACCGGCGCGAACCGGGGCGACCTCGCCTTCATCGCCGCCCAGTTCGGCGAGCGCGAGGGGCAGGCGCCACGTGTTCATGACGTCGACGAGCCGGCGCCGACGCTGTGCGCCACCGGCCGGGTGAACCTCGTCGAGGGTACCGAGCAATTCGACATCCTGTTCCGCATGCTGGAACCGCACGAGCTCGCCGCCGCCATGGGCTTCAACACCGAAGAGTCGAAATACGAGTTCGCCGGCACCAAGACCGAGCAGATCAAGCAGATCGGCAATGCGGTGTCGGTGGCGAAGATGAAGGCCTGCGTCGGCGCCATCATGGCGGATGAGGCGCCGGGCGCAGTGCTGGAGGCGGCCGAGTGATGGCGTGCGCGTGTACGATTGTCCTATGCCGCCGCTTGGTGCGGCTGGATTTCTGCGATGTCCGCCGCGGTTTTCTCGGCGGACGTCAGGTCGTAGGCCGTCTGCAGGTTCATCCAGAACTCCGGCCCGGTGCCGAGGAAGCGGCCGAGGCGCAGCGCGGTATCGGCGGTGACCGGCACCTCCTCGCGCGCCAGCCGCTCGATGCGGGTGCGCGGCACATGGACGGCCTTCGCCACGGCATAGGGCGTGAGGCCGAGGGGGGAGAGGAACTCCTCGCGCAGGATTTCCCCTGGGTGGATGACGGGATTGGGGCCGAGCATGGCGGTTTCTCCTCAGTGGTAGTCGGTGATTTCGACGTCGGCGGCGTGGCCGTCGCGCCAAATGAAGCAGATGCGGAACTGATCGTTCACGCGGATGGAGTGTTGGCCGACGCGGTCGCCCTTGAGGGCTTCCAGCCGGTTGGCCGGCGGCACGCGCAGGGCATCGAGGGTGACGGCGGCGTTCAGCATGGCCAGCTTGCGCTGGGCCGGGCGGACGAGATCGGCGGGAAAGCCCTTGCCGACGGTGCCGTTCCACACCGTTTCCGTCAGCTTGTTCTTGAAGTTCAGGATCATCGCCGCCTCGCCGCTTCCGATGAAGATAACGTATCTCAATATGATACGTTCGGCAAGGGAAAAGTATCGTGCGATGATACGTTTTTCGAGGTGGCGGCATGATCTCTGATGCTGCCCTCGACGATCTGCGCGCGCGCAACCCCGTCACCGCAATAGCCGGCAAATGGGTGAGCCTGCGCGAGCGGCGAGGCTCCAAGCCGGGGTGGCTGGTCGGACCGTGTCCGCTCCATTCGACCGATCCCTTCGCGAAAGACAGCACGTCGTTCGAGTGCGATGCCGAGCGATGGGTTTGCGTAGTGTGTGGCGACGGCGGCGACGTGATCAAGCTGGTCGAAAAGCGCGAAGGCCTGTCCTTTCGCAAGGCCGTGGCATGGTTGGGTGGCACACAGGAGATTGACCCGGAAGAGCAGAAGCGCCGGGATGCCGAGGCGGCGAAGAAGAAGGCGCGCAACGAGGCGGCGGCGGCGAAGTTTCGCGAGGATGAGCGGGAACGCTGCTGGGCCTATTGGAACGAGGCGATGCCGGCCGACCATACGACGGTCGAGCAGTACCTGACCGGGCCGCGCGGCCTGCCGCCTGAAAGCCCGCCGATACTATGGGGCCGGCTGCGGTTCCATCCGCGCATGCCGTATTACGGGCCACGCACGACGCATCTGCGAGCGGACGGCTCGCGCGGCCGCGACTATCCGAACCTTCTGCACACCGGCCCGGCGATGCTGGCGCCGATCCTCGGCCCCGATGGTCGGTTCGCTGGGCTGCATATCACCTGGCTCGACATGGCTGATGCCAAGGGCAAGCTGTGCCTTGCCGATCCGGCGACTGGTGAAATCCTCCCGGCCAAGAAGGTGCGCGGCAGCATGGGCGGCGGGCGGATCGAACTGATCCGGCTCCCGGCACCGCGCCGGCTGGTGATCGGCGAGGGCATCGAGACCGTGCTGTCGGTCGCCTGCGCGCTGCTCGCGCTCGGCCGAGCCGAGGGCGTCGCCTTCTGGTCCGGCATCGCCCTGGGCAATATAGGCGGCCGCGCGGCCGAAACGGTGAAGCACCCGACCCTGAAGGATGCCGCCGGCCGCGCCCGGCGCGTGCCCGGTCCTGTTCCGGACATGGAAGCGCCGGGCATTCCGATTCCTGCAGGCGTCGAGGAGGTGACCCTGCTCGGCGACGCCGATAGCGACCGGTTCACGGTCGAGGCAGCGCTGGAGCGCGCGCGTGTGCGCTTCAGCGCTGGGGTGGATTGGCGCCGCGTGCGCATCGTGTGGCCGCCCGACGGCCGCGATTTCAATGACCTTCTGTAGGGTGGCCCATGCTTGACGATGACGCGCCGAAGGGCGGGCTGGAGGCGCTTGCGCGCATCGCGGCCATCGTCGACCCTGAGCCCCCGGCTTCCCCCGCAGGGATTGTCCCGCCGCAGGGGAATGAAGCGGGCGAGATTGAGGGTCCGCAGTGGCCGGATGACGCGCAGCTGGGTCCACCGCGCGAGCCGGAGGCGACCGAAAACCCGTATGATGACGGCCCCGACGGCGCGGATGCCGATGGCGGCGGTGAACCGCCCTTCGACGATGACGGTCCGCCGCCGGGCTTCGAGCCGGAGGATCCGGCGCTGCTGGCCTGTGCCGGCGAGGCGCAGAACGATATCGGCAATGGCCGGAGGCTGCGCTACCGGCACGGCAAAAATCTCGCCTATGTGCCCAATCTCGGCTGGCATCGCTGGGATGGACGTCGGTGGTTTCGTGCCGAGGATGACGAGGACGATGTCCGCGCGCTCGCGCATGACACCGCCGAGGCGATCATGCTGGAGGCCTTCGTCATCGCGCCGACCCCGGCCGAGGCCGATGCGATGGCGCAGGCGCAGGAGGCCGAGCGTCGCAGCGAGGACATCCCGCACGAGATCCATGATCTCGACGATCAGGAGCTGCCGAAGCGGGAGAAGGAGCGGCGAAAATTCCAGCTGCGGCGCGAGCTCGATGCGGCCAAAAAGGCCATGGCACGCGGCGCAGTCGCGGCCAAGTCATGGTCCTCGCGCAAGACGCAGCGGCGGCGCTTCGCCATTACCTCCGGCAATGCCGGCAAGCTCGATGGCATGCTTGGCGAGGCGCGGCCCTATCTGGTGCACGGCCTCGACCAGCTGGACCGCGACCCGCTCGCCTTCAATGTGCTGAACGGCACGATCCATTTTCACCAGGCGGAGGTAGAAGATCTCGACTGTCCCGATCCCGATGTCGTGCGCATGGTGAAGCGGTGGGTGTTCTCCATCCTGCCGCATGACCGGCGGGCGCTGATCACCAAGCTGGCGCCGGTGTTCCACTGTCCCGAGGCCGGTGCGCCGATCTTCACCGCGATGATCGAGCGCATACTGCCGGACGAGGCGGTGCGCTCCTATGTGCAGCGGTTCTTCGGCTACTGCCTGACCGCGCTCACCACCGAGCAGATGTTCTGTATCTTCTTCGGGGAGGGTTCGAACGGTAAGTCGACCCTCGTCGACATCATCGCGCACCTCATGGGCGACTATGCGACCTCGGTGCCGGTGATGTCGCTGGTGACGGAGAACAACCGCAAGGGCTCGGAGGCGACGCCGGACCTGATCCGCCTGCCGGCGGCACGCTTCGTCCGCTCGGCCGAGCCGAAGGAAGGCCTGCCGCTCGATGAAAGCCTGATCAAGGACCTCACCGGCGGCGAGCCGATCAATGTGCGGCGCCTCAATCACGAGTTCATCGAGGTCTATCCGCGCTTCAAGCTGGCGATCTCGTGCAACCGGAAACCTCGCATTCATGGCAATGACGATGGCATCTGGCGGCGTGTCTCGCTTGTGCCGTTCGAGGTGCAGATACCGAAGGGTGAGCGCGACAAGAAGCTACCGGAAAAGCTGAAGGGCGAGATCACGGGCATCCTCAATTGGATGATCGAAGGTGCGCTCGACTATCTCAATATGGGAGGGTTGCACCCGCCCGAGGCGGTGCTGGCGGCGACGCAGGAGTATCGCGACGAGAGCGATCCCATGGGCGCCTTCGTGCGCGCCGCGCTCGATGTCACCGGCTACCCACATGACACCGTCGAGCAGGGGACGCTCTACGAGGCGTTCGTGAAGTTCTCCAAGCGTGACGGCAAGACGCCGCTTGGCGCCACCACCTTCGCGCGGCGCATGCCGAAGGCGGCGCATGATTTCGGGTTCGAAAAGGGGAAGAGCTCGCTGTCGATATATGTCGGCATCCGGCTCAAGGCCGAGTTCGACCCCTCGCACACCCCAATGGTGTGATCCGCGGCTAGGGAAGGAAGCGCCCGCTTGGGAGGCTAGGGAGCCTAGGGAGGGTAGCGATCTGCGCGGGCCATTCTGCCGGGGGCGTGGGGGATCAGGCACTTAGTTGGCGTTTTGGGAGGCTAGGGAGCCTAGGGAGGGTAGCCCGCATGTACGCGTGAGAGAAACGAGGAGCGCGAGGAGGCCTCTATCGGCCATTTGGTCGACGATCTCTCTCTATGCGTAGCGAGCTTCTATCCTCCCTATCCTCCCTAGCCTCCCAACAGAAAAGCAGGCGTGAGTAATATCAACGGTTTGGCGAGACAGGCGGATGGTTCTCTCTTTGAAACCTACCCTCCCACTGCCTCCCTAGCCTCCCAAATGAGGGGAAGGTGATGAAGACGAGCATCGATATAGAGCAGTTGCTGGTGTGGGCTTACCGGGAAGAGCTACCGAAGGAGGCGAACCCGGTGCCGTCGCTGTCGCTGGCGGCAGCGGCGGGTTGGGCTGGCGTCTCGCGCTACGGCGAATTGCTCACCGTGATCGACGGTGCCGACGTTCGGAACCGTTGGGGTGTTACGCCGGACCGCACCGCTCAGTGTGCTCCGCATGCCGATGCCATTGCCGTTGCCGAGGCGGTGGCCGATCTGGATGGCCTAGTGATCGAGGCGCCTGTGGGCTGGTGGCCGTTTGGCGATATGGCAAGCCCTGATGCATGGGGTGATGTCGGGCAGCAGGTGGTGCGCGATGCGCTGGACCGGATGTGCGTGCCGGCAGCGATGGGTGCGCTTCGCTTCAAGGCCTCGCCCTCATGGCTGGTGCGCAAATACGCCATGGTCGGCGGGGTGCCCGATTGGGAGGCTGAGGCTCCCGAATATCGGATGGTCCGCGGCGGGAACGGCAAGGCGAAGTGGTTCGTCATGCGCAGCGTGCCGCAGATCGTCGGCGGCGAGGTGGTAGCTTATGCCGATTGCGAGCAGGACGGGTGGAGCCCGACCCGACGCCGTCCGGTGAAGGGTGCGTACAACAAATGGGAATTGGTCCCCTCGCCCTTCTATGCGGCCGTCGATCGGGCTGAATATGAGGTGTGGCATTCGGGCTTGGTGGTGCTCGCCGACGCACTGCGTGATTCGCTTGAGCGCTACCGCGTCACCGGGCCAGCCCGGCCAGCCCGGCCGTGGGAGAGCGGGAATGCAGGCGGGTCAAGGGTTCTGCCCGTTCTCCACCGGTCCGGCGAAAAGGGCGCTTGACGCGCGCCTGGATTTTGGTGCTCACTGCGCATGGATAAAGAGGCCCCGGAGCGGAGACGCTACCGGGGCTTTCGCTTGATGGGGTGGTCGATGGCCGTCCCGTCGGATCGAGGGGGCCCCACCCCCTTTGGGTCCTTCCCCGGCCACCCACGTATGCGGGCGGCGATAGCGCAGAGTGTCGGCAGATGAAGCCGGTTTTGAAAGCCTAAAGAGCTAAAGATCAGCTAAAGTGGGACGCTAAAGATGGATGCGGACGTGGTCAGCAAGGGCCAGTTCGCCACGCTCTGCAATGTCTCGGCTGGCCGGGTGTCGCAGTGGATCGCCGAGGGCAAGATTACGGGCGACGCGCTCGTCGGCGAAGGTCGCGGTGCCAGGATCCGTGTGCAGGTGGCGCAGTCGCAGCTACGGCAGCGGATCGACATCGGGCAGCGCTTCGGTAACGGCCTCGACACCAACCTGCAGCCCGCGCCATCTTCGGCAATGCTGCAGCCCGCTCCGGCCACCTCTTCGACGCCGACACCGCTTGCTGGCGATCCTGTCGAGGAGAAAATCAAGCGAGAGCGGCTCCGCGAAATCGAATATCGCAACCGCCGGAATGCCGAGCAGGAGCTGCAAAGCCGAGGCACTCTCATGCTGCGAGAGGATGCGGCCCGCGAGATGGCGAAGATCGCCACGGGCATGCTGACAGTCTTCGAGGGCGCCATGCCGGATTTCGCGGCGGCACTGGCGGCACAGTTTGGGCTGCCGCAGCGCGACATTCTGCACCTTCTACGCCGCGAGCTCCGAGGTGTCCGCGAGCGTGCCGCTCTTGCGGCGCGAAAGCATGCAGCGGAGCTACCTGCCGAGGTCAGTATCACCGTCGACGAAGAGCCGGCGCCAACCGTTCAGTGAGCCGTCATGGATTTGCACGTGGCGAACGCCGAGCACCTTGCGGCGACGACGCTCGCCACGGTGCTGGAACCTCCACCACCCGTCGACTTTCTCGCATGGGCAGAGAACAATATCGTGTTCTCCGACGTCGAGAGCGAGTTTGCCGGTCCCTATAACCGGGCGCTATTTGGCTATTTCGACGAGATCCTTCGAGCTCTCGGTCCCGACGATCCTTGCCGCATCGTCACGCTGGCGAAATCGGCGCAGCTGGGCGGGACCGTGCTTGCAAATGTGTTCGTGGGTGGCGCCCTGGATATGGATCCGGGCAACGTGCTCTATGTCCACCCGACTACGGACAATGCGGCGCGCTGGAGCCGGCTGAAACTATCCCCCTTCATCAAGGGGACGGCCTCGCTCGCCGCGCTGTTCAACTCCAAATCGCGCGATGGCGCCGACGCGGTGCTCTACAAGGAGCGTAAGGATGGACGGGGATCGCTGCTGATCTCGGGCGCCAATTCCGCGGCGTCACTGTCGCAGGTTTCGATGCCGCGGCAGGTGCAGGACGATCTGGTCAAATGGGAGATGAACACCGCCGGCGACCCGGAGGTACAGGCCGATAGCCGTTCGCGCGGCTATGAGTTCGCCAAGATCTTCAAGGTCTCGACGCCGAAGGTCATGCCCGGCTGTCGCATCACGCGGAATTTCGAGGCAGGCAGCCAGGAGCGGCCCTTCGTGCCTTGCCCGCATTGCGGTGTCATGCAGGTCCTCGAATGGGACAACATGCTTGCCCATCTCGACGAGACGAAGCCGGAGGCGGCGCATTTCGTCTGCGTCGATCCGGATTGCGCCAAGCCTATTGAGGAACATCATCGGCGCTGGATGGTCTCGCAGATCGAGTGGCGCGCCGCGAACCCGTCGGCTCGGCGAGAGCATAGGTCGTTCTGGATCTGGTCGGCCTATTCGCCGTTGCAAAGCTGGGAGCGTATTGCGCGGGAATGGCTGAAGGCCCGCGGCGATGCCGCGACCGAACAGACATTCACCAACGATTCCGTGGGGCTGGCGTATCGGGCGGCTGGTGAATCTGTTCCGTGGGAAGAGATCCGCGACCGGGCAGCCGGATCTGACTATTCCAAAGGCCAGATTCCTCTGGGAGCTCTGCTCGTCACGGTCGGTGTCGACTGTCAGACCGATCGCGTCGAATGGCAGGCTGTCGGGTGGGGCCGCGATCGCCGCCGCTGGGTGATCGATGCCGGCGTCATCCGCGGTCACATCACCGACGCTACCTGCCAGCAGACGCTTGATGCGTTGCTTGGTCAGAAATGGCGCAACGCTCTCGGTCGCATGATCGGCGTCGATCTGCTGGCGATCGACGGCAATGCCTGGACGGAAGACGTCTGGGCATGGGCGCGTCGGCATCCCGATACGCGCGTAATCATGGTGCGCGGTCGCCATGAGGATCATGTGCCGCTGCTGGAGCGGGTGCGAAAAGAACGCCGGCGCGATGGCACGCTGCTCCGCTACTCCCGCCGGTTCTACAATTTCGGGACGTCCATCCTGAAGATGGCGCTGTATCGGAACCTGGCGAAGACCGATCCGCTCCAGCGCGGCTATATCGGCATGCCGCGCGGCCTCGACGATGAGTATTTCCGCCAGCTGACGGCGGAGCGCCGCAAGCCGGTAAAGCGGCGCGACGGCTATGTGAAGTACCAATGGGTGCCGGATCCGGGCCAGGCGAACGAGATGCTGGATACGCATCTTCAGGCCGAGGCAGCAGCCATCCGGCTGGGCTGCCGCGATCTCCCGGAGCCGGTGTGGGAACAGCTTGAGAATGAACGGGAGACGGCGCCGCCGGAAGAGCAGGCTAGCCTGTTCGATGTCGTGCCGGTGACCGCTGCGCCGCCGCCTATCGAGGTTGCCGCATCAGCTGCGGCCGGACCGGAACCGGCTCCGGCATCGAATTTCGCCCGCCCGCATGGGGGCGGATCCTGGATGCAGAGATAGAGGGCTGCGATGGCCTATACGCAGGCGGATATCGACCGGCTCAAGAAGTCTATGGCGCAGGGTGTCCGCAAGGTCACTTATTCGGACGGTCGCGCTCACGAATTCTACTCGCTCGCGGAAATGCAAGCGCAGCTGACGCGCATGGAAAGTGAGGTTGCGGGGGATGCGGCCTCTTCCGCCTCTCGCAGCGTGATCGCTGTCAACGATCGGTGCTGGTGACGTCATGAACATGCTCGATCGGCTGGTGTCGTGGGTGAACCCCGCCGCCGGCCTCAGTCGCGTGCGTGCCCGTTCGGCGATCAAAGCCCTCGATGGCGCGACCCGTGCCTATGACGGGGCGCGGCGTGGGCGCGGCAACGGTCGCGCGCCAGCCACGTCGGCGAATGCCGAGATCGGCCCGGCGAGTTCGGAACTGAGGAATCGTGCCCGAAGCCTCGTGCGCAACAATCCGCACGCCTCTCGGATCGTCGACGTGCTCGCGGCGAACCTGGTGGGTGCCGGTATCATGCCGGTATCGAAGACCGGTTCCCGCACCATCGACCGCAAGGTAAACGACCTGTGGCGACGTTGGAGCGATCAGTGCGACGCCGATGGTCAGCTGGATTTCTACGGGCTGCAGTCGCTTGCCGTGCGCGAGATCGTCGAGGCTGGTGAAGTCGTCGCGCGCTTTCGGCCCCGCCGTACCAGTGATGGCCTTCCGGTTCCGCTGCAGATCCAGTTGCTGGAGGCCGATCATATCGACGATGCCCGCCACCAGATGCCGCAGGACCCGAACACACTGCTGGGGATCGAATTCGACGCTCTCGGCAAGCGCGCGGCCTATTGGCTGTTCCCCGAGCACCCCGGCGAAATCCGCCGGCTGAAGTCGTTGGAGAGCGTTCGCATCGACGCCTCCGACGTGCTGCACGTCTACCGTAAGCAGCGGGCCGGGCAGATCCGCGGCGTGTCGACCTTTGCGCCGATCATCATGACGGCGCGCGATATCGCCGACTATCACCAGTCGTCGCTGGTGAAGGCTCGCGTCGAAGCCTGCTTTTCCGGCTTCGTCACCAATGTCGAGGGTGATCAGCCGGCTATCGGCAGGCCCGGAAAGGATGGCGACGGCCAACGGCTCCAATCCTTCGAGCCGGGCATGATCACCTATCTCAAGGCCGGCGAACAGATCACCTTTGCGCAGCCGACTTCCGCCCCGGTGTTCGACCCGTTCATGATCCACACACTCATGGCGATGGCGGCCGGCGCGGGGATCACTTATGACCAACTGACGGGCGATCTACGGCAGGCAAACTACTCCAGTCTGCGAGCCGGCAAGATCGAGTTCCGCCGCCTCGTCGAGCAGATCCAGTATCACAACATCATCCCGATGTTCTGTGCGCCGACCTGGCGTCGCTTCATTGATTTTTCGGTGCTTTCCGGCGCGTTGCCGCAACGCAGGGACGGCTATCCCTGCGACTGGATCACACCGGCCAATGAGCCGATCGACCCGGTCAAGGACATGACCGCCGACATTCTGGCAGTTCGGTCGGGGCGGATGACGCTCCGCCAGTTCATCGCGGCGTGGGGTATCGACCCGGATGCCCAGATCGAGGAAATCGCCGAGATCAACAAGCTGCTCGACGCTCAGGGCATCATCCTCGACGTCGATCCGCGCAAGACGGCCCGGGCCGGCACCGCACAGCAAACGCCGGACGCCGGCGCCAACTGACCCACATCAGGAGAGAAGAATGAGGCGATCCGTCGAGCCGCGGACGAGCCCGGACGGCTTTGAGCCGGGCGCTTTCGTGCATCGCGAGGCCAATGCGGACGCGCTCGCCCGCATTGCGCCGGCCACCTATGACGAACGGGCGCGCACCGTTACGGCGATCTTTTCGACCGGGTCGCGTGTCCGCCGCTGGGGGATCTTCGAGGAATTGGCGGTGACGCCGGAGGCAATCGACCTGTCTCGCGTCGTCGCGGGTCAGGTGCGGCTGCTCGATTCTCACAATTCGTCGAGCATCGGCAACGTGCTCGGCGTGATCACCGAGGCGCATGTCGCCAGCGGGCAGTTGCTCGGCACAATTCGCTTCGCCGAAAGCGATCAAGGTCGTGAAGCCGAGGCGCGGGTGCGATCGGGCGACCTGACCGGCCTTTCGGTCGGCTATCGCGTGACCAGCTGGACGCTTACTGCCGTCGAAAACGATCAGGAAATCTGGCGGGCCGACCGCTGGGAGCTCCTCGAGGTGTCGCTCGTCGCGGTGCCCGCCGATCCCGGCGCGATGGTTCGCGCCGCTTCAACCCCTTCCACCCGGGCCGAGGCCCTTGCAGAGGAGAACGACGCCATGCGTCGCAACGTGCCCCAGGCGACGCCGCCCGTCGTCGACACCAACACCCCGGCTGCGCCGACCGTCGCGGATACCCGCGCCGCTCCCGTTCCCCCGGCTCCGGCGCCGGCCCCGACCGCGAGCACCGATCAGGCGGTGCGCGGCGAACGCCAGCGGGTGCTCGATATCGGCAATCTCGGTCGCACTCACAATGTGGACGCGGCTATCGTCGAGCAGGCGATCGAAGCCGGTACGACCATCGACGCCTTTCGCGGCATCGTGCTCGATCATCTCGCCACCCGCGCCGACCAGCCTGGCATCCGGGCGAGTGTCGGGCGCTCCTCCGAGGATCCACAGGGCCGGCGCGAGGCGTTGACCGAGGCGCTGACCGTCACGCTCTCGGAATCTTCCGGCCAGCGTGGGCAGGTGAGCGACCGTGCCCGGAGTTTCATGGGACTGAGCCTTGCCGAAATGGCGGCGGTCGCCATCGGTCAGCGCAACATGCCCCGCACCGGTCGGGAGCGGATCGAAGTTCTGGAACGCGCCTTCCATTCGACCAGCGACTTCCCGATCATCTTCTCCGGCGCGCTGAATGCCCGGCTGGAGGCTGCCTATGCGGCCGCCCAGCCCGTGTATCGTCGCATTGCCCAGCAGCGGAATTTCTCAGACTTCCGAGCGCATGACGTCATCCGCGTCGGCGATTTCCCGATGCTGAAGCCTGTCACGCAGTCGGGCGAGATCCAGTACGGATCGTTCGGCGAGAAGAAGGAGACCGTGATCGTCGTTCCCTACGCCATCGCTATCAACTTCACCCGCCAGATGCTGGTGAACGACAATCTCGGCGCCATCGACCAGATTCTCGCCGGTCAGGGCACCACCGTCGCTCTTTTCGAGGAAGTGACCTTCTTTGCCATGAAGGCGGTCGCCGCCGGCGTCGGCCCGACGCTGATCGAGGATGGCAAGGCGGTGTTCCATGCGGACCATGGCAATCTCGCCGGCGCAGCGGCGGCCATCAATGTCGCCTCGGTTTCTCTTGGTCGTGCGGCGCTGCGTAAGATGAAGCGGCTCGACGGTGCGGCGATGAATGTCGCGGCGCGCATTCTGCTGGTGTCCCCCGACAAGGAAACCGAGGCGGAACAACTGGTCGCGGCGGTGCAGCCGCAGCAGGCGGGTAACGTAAACCCGTTCTCGGGCAGGCTCGACGTTGTCGTCGGTGGTCAGATGACCGGCAATGCCTGGGAGCTCTACGCCGATCCGGCGTTCGGCACCAATTGGCAGTGGGGACTGCTCGATGGCTACACCGCGCCGCGCATCCGCATGGACGAACCGTTCGGCACGCAGGGTGTCGCGGCCAGCCTGGAGCATGACTTCGGCTGTGGCGCTATCGACTTCCGTTTCGGCTACCGCAACGCCGGCGCCTAATCCACGATCCTGACGCCGGCCGGCCTGGCCGGCGTTTCCCCTCAATCCGACAATCGGAGACATCTCCATGAAGAACTTCGTTGCGCCGGGGGATACCCTCGACCTTACCGCCCCCGCCGGCGGCGTCGTCAGCGGCACCGCCTATCTGCTCGGCGCGCTCGTCGCCGTCGCCAATTTCAGCGCCGACGCCGGCGTCAAGGTGGCCTTCTCCCGCAGGGGCGTCTTCACCCTGCCCAAGGCTACCGGTCAGGCCTGGACTGAGGGCGCGGTGCTCTACTGGGACAACACAGCCAAGAACTTCACCACCACGGTTTCCACCAACACCAAGGCTGCTGTGGCCGTGGCGGCGGCGGCGAATGGCGACGCTTCAGGCCTCGTGCTGCTGCCCGGCATCGTCTGATGTCCGCCTATGCGCATGGGGTGGACTTCTATTTCAACGATGTCCACCTCGGCGCCGACGCGCTTTTCCGTGCCGGCGGTGACGATCCAGTCGTCGAGCTTCGGGTTGTCACGCGCCGCCCCGATGATCTGATCGCCATCGCCGGCACTCAGTTAGTGCGAGCAACGACCATCATTGACGTGCGCGAGGCCGATATTGCGGTTCCCGCCGAGGGCGATACCTTCGAGATTGACGGCATCGTCTACATGATCGATGGCGAGCCGCGGCGGCGCGATGACGATCATCGGATCTGGGCCTGCGGATGTCGCAAGGTGGCGGCATGAGCCTGCTCGGCGCGACGCTTGATGGCGACATCAACATCTTCATGCGGGAGGAGCTCGCGGCGACGGAGCAGGCCGTCACGCGGGGCGTCAGGACCGCCACGCGGGGGCTGCAGACGGATCTGCGCCAGCAGGTGACGGGTGCGGGTCTCGGGCAGCGGTTAGCGAACACCTGGCGGTCGGAAATCTATCCGTCCGGCCAATCGAGCCTGCGCGCCGCCGGGTTCGTTTTCTCCCGCGCGCCGGAGATCGTCTACTCGTTTAGCTCTGGCGTGACGATCCGCTCGCCGAACGGCTTCTTTCTCGCCATCCCGACCGCTGCTGCCGGCGTAAAGGGTGTGAAACGCGACGGCGTGGGACGCGAACGCATCACGCCGGGAGGCTGGGAGCGACGCACCGGGTTGCGGCTGCGCTTCGTCTATCGGCGCGGGCGCCCGTCGCTGTTGGTCGCGGACAATGTCCGCGTCGACGCGCGCGGCCAGGCGGCGCGCAACCAGCGAACCCGGAAGGGTGCGATTGCCACCCGGCTGGAAGGTCGCACCACCACGGTGATTTTCATCCTGGTGCCGCAGGTCTCCCTGCGCCAGCGGCTCGAAATCGACGCCGCGACCGAGAAATGGCGGGCGCGGCTGCCGAGCCTGATCGTCGACAGCTGGCCGGGAGGGAATCGATGAGCGTGCGCGAGGCCGCCCTCGAAGCACTGAGGCAGTCAATCGCCACGGTTCGGCCGGCAAGTGACGTAAAGCGCAACGTCGACGTGCCCGCGAGCGTCGGGCCGGGTGGGTTGTTCATCGTTCGCGATGGTGAGCCCGGTGAGCCCTCGGTGTCGTTGTCGCCGCCATCCTATGAGTGGCAGCACCAGGCCGACGTCGAGATCTATGCCGATGGCGCCACGACGGCGGCGCGAGGATCGCTGCTCGACGCGCTGCTGATGGATCTCGGCGCAACCATTATCGCCGATCCGACGCTCGGCGGTGCGGTGCTGTGGGCGGAACCCTCGGCGCCGAGCCGCCGCGATCAGCCGTCCGACGGCGGCGCCGCGCTCGCCTCCGCCATCGTGACCGTCACGCTCGTCTACACCACCACCTCGCCGCTCGGCTGAGGTTCCCCGACATCCTGACATAGAGGAGAGTGCCATGGGCCTTGCCTTCGGTATCAACTCGGCCATGGGGCTCGCCTTTGAGGCGACCTTCGGCACGGCGCCGGTGGCCGGCTTCCGCAAGATGCCGTTCATTTCCACTACCATCGGCGCCGAGCGGCCGCTCGTCGCCGATGATCAGCTGGGCTTCGGTCGCGATCCGATCAGGCCGCAGCAGGGCGCCACGGAAGCCGGCGGCGATGTCGTCGTCGGCGTCGATCCGCGCTATTTCGGGGTGTGGCTCAAGCTGCTGCTCGGCGCTCCCCTCACCACGGCCGATGAGGACGTCTATACCCACGTCTTCACCTCCGGGGCGTTCCCGCTGCCGTCGGCAT
Source organism: Ancylobacter sp. 3268 (assembly GCF_031456575.1). Classification (NCBI taxonomy): domain Bacteria; kingdom Pseudomonadati; phylum Pseudomonadota; class Alphaproteobacteria; order Hyphomicrobiales; family Xanthobacteraceae; genus Ancylobacter; species Ancylobacter sp. 3268. The sequence continues at coordinate 29,290 of NZ_JAVDUX010000005.1, read as the reverse complement.
CGATCGAGGTGCAGACGCCGGAAGTGCCGGCCTTCACCATGCATTCCGGCTATGTCGCCGACACGCTGTCGCTGACCCAGTCGCGCGGTAATGGCAGCCTGCAGGCGACGATCGGCCTTCGCGGCCAGAAGGAGGGGCCGCCCATCAACGCCACGGCCGCCGGCGTGCTCGGTTCGCTCGGCGACATGACCCGCTTCACGCAGTTCCACGGCTTCATCCGCAAGGATGGCGCGGCGCTCGGCAAGATCACCTCGGCCGAGTTCTCGTTCGGCAACGGCGTCGAGGTCGGCGAGGATGTCGGTCGCGGCGACAGCCTGATTTCCGACCTCAATGCGATCCGCACCAGTGCGACCGTGAACCTCGTCGCCCGCTTCGACTCGACGGCCCTGGTGACGCTTGCCACCTCCGGCGATCCAATGGAGCTCGAATTCGGCTTCGCCTTCGGTGCCGATCTCTCGCTGACCTTCAACATGCCGTCGATGTACCTGCCCAAGCCCAAGCGCCCGATCAGCGGCCCGGGCGGCATCCAGCACACCTTCGCCGCCCAGGCGGCCCGGCCGGCCATCGGCCAGCCGATGCTGACGGCGACGCTCGTCAACGACGTCGCCTCCTACTGATCCCCCTACCCTTCATCGGCCACAACGGCCCCTGTCTCGCAGGACATCATGATCAACCTCGGCACCGCCCGCGACGTGCAGACCCTCGACCTCGATCATGGCGTCACCGTCACGGTGCGCCCGTTCAAATCCGACGTGCTCTTCACGGCACGGGCCGAGATGACCCGCATTCTCGGCGCCGTGCCGGAGACCGTAAGCGCCACCGTGCTGGCCGGCCTGCAGGAGACCGCCTTCACCAAGGGCGTCGGCATCGCCGCTATCACCGGGTGGACCGGTGTCGGCGATGTCGACGGCAATCCGATCGATGTAAGCCCGGCCGCGGTCGAGGCCTTGCTCGACCTGCCGGTGTTCGGCGGACGCTTCCATGAGAAGTATGTGCTGCCCGGCTTCTCGCTGGTGGCGGAAAAAAACGCCTCGTCGCCCTCGCCGCGTGGCACTTCGGCGAAGGCGAAGGCTACTGCGCGGCCTGCCCGTCGCGCTGCGAAGAGTGCCCGTATGAAGTGAACCGGCCGCGCTCGCGCGAGGGGCGCCTCGCCTGGCGCGTCTTCGAGGCGGCCGGCGCGCAGCTGCGCACTGCCGGCCAGCCGCTGATGGCGATCGGCTTCGATTATCCGGCGCTTTCCGCCCTCGCGCGCGATTTCGGGCTCCGGCCCGCCTATCTCGCCGAAATGTTCCATGACGTCGAGGGCGCGGCGATCGCCGCCATCAATGAAAGACTGACCAATGGCCGCGGCTGAGCGCAATGTGAATGTTCGCCTTGCCGTGCTCGACGGCGGCAAGGTGAAGGCCGAGTTGCAGGCAGTCGGCAACGCCGGTTCGGCCTCCATGGACGCGCTCGCGGCCAAGATCGGATCGGTGCGCACCGAGCGCTTGACCTCCGAGCTCGTGAGCGCGGAAAAGGCGCTGCGCTCGCTCGGTGCGGCGTCGGCGCCGGTGACGGCGCAGCTGGCCAATATCGGCACGGCGGAAGCGAAGCTGCGCAGCATGGGGCAGGCCGCGGCCGACGCGACCCGCCGGCTCGACGAATTGCGCCGCTCCGGCGACCTTGCCATGGCGCGCCTGACCGGCACCGTCGAGGGCATGGCGCCCGGCCTGCTCGCCTCGCGCAACAGCGCCGCACAGTCGGCTCTGTCCTCGCTCGGCAGCGCCTCGGCGCCGTTCGCGGCGCAGATGTCGGCGCTTGATCGGGCGAATGCGCAGCTGCGGGGCCTTGGCGGTGCCTCCAAGCAGGCGATGGGAGAGGTGGAGGCGTCCACCAAGCTGGCCAACCATGAGATCGGGCTCATGGGCGCCCAGTTCATGGATCTTGGCACCCAGATCGCGGCCGGCGGAGGCCTTTTCCTCCCGATCATCCAGCAGGGCGGCCAGCTTGCCGGCCAGTTGGGTGACCGCGGCCTGAAGGGCGCCGTCAGCGCACTCGGCGAGGGCTTGCTCGCCTTCGTCACCAATCCGGTCAACCTGGCCGTGCTCGGCTTTGCCACCGTCGCGGCCGGGGCGGCCTACTTCTTCTCCGAGATCGAGGATGGCGGGAAATCCGCCGAGGACGTGCTCAAGGAGCATGAGGCGCTCGTCGGCCGCATCCGCGATCGTTATGGCGAGGCGCAATCCAGCCTGCGCGAATATGTCAATGAGAGCGATCGGCTGCAGCGTCGCGAGGCCGAGCGGAACCTCTCGGCCCTGCGCGGGCAGCTTTCCCTGCAGGCCGATAGCGTCGTCAGCCAGCTTGGCTTGCAGACCCGGCCGAGCGCGCCCGAGGCCTTCGGCAGCATCGCCACCGGTTTCGACGATCCGGTCTTCGTCATGAACGACCGGTATGCGGCCTTCCGCCAACAGATCGACGACCTGCAGAAGTCGGTCGCCGCCGGCAATCCGCGCATCGTGCAGTTCCGCGAGGAAGTGGCGAAGCTCGCCGAGGCGAAGCCCAACCTGCGGCCGATCGCCGATGAGCTGCTCAAGATCACCGACGCGGCCTCGCAGACCGAGCGCTCGCTCCCGGGCGCCAAGGCCGCGATCGACGCCGTCGCCGACGCGGCGCGGGATGGCGTGCCGGGCATGCGCTCCTTCCGAGACAGCCTGAAGGCGATCACCGACTATGTGCCGGAGTTGCAGCGGCAGCGTCAGGTGATGGAAGACCTGCGCATCATCGACGGCAATCTGCGTAACGCGCTGGAGAAGAACGCCGAGCAAGGCGGTTCGGAAGGTGCCATGGCCGCCCGCGCCGCGGCCCTCGAGGAAGCGGCGCGGCGCGCGCGCGAGGAAGTGCTCGGCATCGCTGAGGCGCGCCGCTCCGCCGAGGCGCACGACCTCGACATGCGGGCGATCAATGCCCGCACCGTGGCGCAGCGTGCGGCCATCGCGGCCGACAGGGCGCGCGCCGATGCCTTGAAGGAGGCGGCTTCGGCGGCTGATGCTGATGCCGCAGCACAGCGCGCGGTGGCAACCGTTTATGCGGAGGCCGCACGACAGCAGCAGGATGCCGAGATCGAGCGTTCGCTCTCCATTCAGGAACGCTTTGCGGCGAGCCGGCTGGAATTGCAGTCGATCAGCAGTGGCATCGCCGAATCGGAGAAGCTGCGCTACGCGCTCGAGGCGGAGGCGCAGGCCCGCCGCGAGGCGTGGCAGGAGACCGGCTCGCTGAGCATCTCGGCGGACCGCATCCGCCAGATCAAGGCCGAGGCGGAGGCCTGGGGCCAGTTGCAGGAGGCGATCAGCCGCGCGCGTCTGCAGCAGGACCTGATCTTCGAGCGCCAGCAGCTTGGCCGCAGCGACATCGACCAGCAGGTCTATGGCACGATGCGCTCGGCCGGGCTTCTCGACGCCAACAACGAGATCGTCGGCGCCCAGAACCAGGCCATTGCCAAGCAGATCGAGCTCAACGCCAAGGTCGCCGAGATGCAGGATCTGTGGCGCGGCACCGGCCAGCAGATCGCGTCGGCCTTCCTCAATGGCGGCGATGTCGGCGCCGCTCTGCTTGATCGGGTGAAGTCGGTTGCCAGTGCCCAGATCGGCAAGACGATCGATGACGGTATCAGCAAGCTGATTTCCGGCGCCATGCCGGGGCTGGTGCCCGGTCTCGCCAAGTCCGGCCCGCTCGGGTCGAGCTCGGATAATGCCATGTGGGTACGGTTTGCCGAGGGCAGCATCCCCGCCGGGCTGATCGGCTCGTCTGCCAATGACAATATTGCCGGCAAGGCAGCGGGCGGCGGCATCGGCTCCGATCACGTCGCGGGTGGGGATTCGATGGCGGGCGTTCTCTCGCTGTCGAAGTCCTATGAGGGGTTGAATGAGCGACGGGACAACGCGGCGCTCTCGACCCTGCTCTCCGCTTCCGGCACGGCCAAGCTGAACCCGGCCGATCAGGCCTGGTGTGCCGCCTATGCCAATGCCGTGCTGGCAAAATCCGGACTGACCGGTACCGGCTCCAACCTCGCATCGTCGTTCCAGTCCTGGGGGCAGGCGACGAGCAATCCGCAGCTGGGCGACATCGTGAACCTGTCGCCGCAGGCGGCCGGAGCCTCGGGCCATGTCGGCTTCTTCGCCGGCATGCAGGGGAACAGCGTTCTGGTATCGGGCGGCAATCAGGGCAACGGGGTGTCCACCGCCGCCTTCCCGATGTCGGACGTCGTCAGCTTCCGTACCGCGACCACGGAAATCGCCACGGCGTCCACAGCCATGGCCGATGCGACCAAGTCGGCCGCCTCTGCCGCCGGAGATTTCTCCACCGGCCTGGGCGACGCGACGAAGAGCATCCTGGGCGGGCTCGGCCAGGCGGGAACGACGGCGGCAGGAGCGACCGCCGGGGGCGGCCTCGGCGGCCTCGGCAGCCTGTTCAGCGGCGTGCTCGGCATAGTCGGGAAGATCTTCGGCTTTGACGAGGGCGGCTATACCGGCGGCAAGCGCGGCAAGCTGGCCGGCATGGTGCATGGCGAGGAGTTCGTCTTCGACGCCACGGCGACCGCCAATATCGGTGCCGACAGGCTGGAAGCCATCCACCAGATGGCAAAACAGGGTCGGCGGGTGACGGCATCGCCTCTGGCGGCTCTCGCCACTCAGGGGAATGCGGCCGCCACGGCAGGAACCGCCGGCCAATCGCGCGGCAAGGTGGAGATGACGATCAATCTCGCCGGCGCAAATGGCGATGAGACGATCGCGAGGATCTCGCGAGCGGCGGCTGAGCAGGCGCTCGCCGAGTATGACGCGAACCTCTTGCCGAACATCGAAGAGAAGCAATATCGCGCCGGCTGACGGCGGGTAGGAGCAATCATGCCGTCGCCCCAGAACTGGCCGTATGCGCTGCGGCCAAAGCGGGCGCTCTTCCGTATCGTGCCGATGACTATGACAGGCCCGGTGTCGCCCGCCGGCCTGCAACAGGGCATCGGCACCGATGCGGGATATTGGAGCGCGACGCTTTCCTTCGGTGTCTTCACGCCGGATCAGATGCGGGAATGGGAAGGGTTCATCGCCTCGCTCGATGGAACGCTCGGCGAGGTCCTGATCCCGGCCTTTGCCGAGGATCTGGCGCCGTCCCTGCCCGGCTATGGCGTCGACATCGGCGGCATCCCCTATTCCGACGGGGCGATGTTTTCCGATGGTTCCGGCCATACCCAGCCGACCACGAGATTTCATCTCGCGGCCGACGCCGATCTTCGGGCGACGCAGATCACCGTCACGCGCGAGCTTGGCGGCGACCTGCGGCGCGGGATGAAATTCTCCATCGTCGACCGGATGCACATCATCACCAGCATTCCCACCGTCTCCGGCGCGGAAAGCACCTTCGAAATCCGCCCGCCGACCCGCGCCTATGCCGCAGCCGGGGCGGCGGTCGAATTCGGCCATCCGGTGTGCCGCATGCAGCTGGTGAGCGACGATGAGGGAGGCCTCGAGCGCATCGCCCGGGCGCCCAGCGAGGGCTCGATCCAGCTGCGGGAGAGCGCTCATGGACTTTCCTGAAACGATCGAGGCCTATCTCGACGGTCGGGAGATACGCTTCGCCCCTTTGGTGCGCTTCGACTTCCAGTCCGGCATGGTGCGCTGCTGGCCAGGCTTCGGCGCGGTGCGTACCAATGACGGTAATCTGTGGGGCGGCACGCAGAATATGGGCCGGCTCGGCCCGATCAAGAAGACCTTCGACGGGAGCGCTCCGCAACAAACCTTCACGCTGTCGGGGGTCGATCCCACCTTCTGGGTGAAGGCAAAGGCATCGGCGGCCGAATATTACGGGCGGCTGTGCTTCGTTTACCTGCAATTCTTCGACGAACATTGGCAGTGCCTTGACCTGCCGCTGCCCTTCTCCTGGTGGCGCATGCATTCGCTCGACATCGACCGCTCGCGGTCCGGCAATGGCTTCCAGCGCATCATCACACTGAAGGCGGAATCGCCGCTCGTCCTGCGCGGCCGGGCCGTCAATGGCAGCTGGACGGATCGCGACCAGCAGGCGCGCTTCCCGGGTGACCGGGCGTGCGAGCGGGTGATGGGCATGACCAACCGCGTGATCGTGTTCCCGGAGCTCGCCTGATGCTGGCCGGCTATCTGCGCGAGCTCGCGCAACATCCTCATGTCTGGGGAGAGCGCGATTGCATCCTGATCGCCGCCGACTGGTGGCGCGTCAACCACGGCACCGACCCGGCCGAGGGCTGGCGCGGCACCTATAGCGACGAAGCCAGCTGCCGTGCGCGGCTCGCCGAGCATGGCGGACTTCTGCGCGTCGTGCGTTCCGGCATGCGGCGCGTCGGGGCTCGCCGGACTTTCGAGCCGCGGCTCGGCGACGTCGCCCTGGTACGCGCCGGGCATCTGCTTGTCGGCGCCATCGCGCTCGGCGACGGGCGCTGGATCGGCAAGAGCCCTGACGGCGTGTCGCGTCTACGCACCCACCACGTCATCGCATGGAGCCTTGGATGAAACTGCGTCGTCTGCTGCTGGCGTCGACGGCCCTGCTCACCGTGCTGGTGACGGCGCCGCGACCGGCCGAGGCTGAGCCGTTTTCGACGGCATTGGTGTTGTCGCTCGGCCCGGCCTTCGGCACTACCGCCGGCGGCCTTACCGCTCTTGGCACGATTACCTCGGCGGCGATCACCGCTGGCGTGACGTTTGGTGTCAGTGCGCTGCTCGGCTCCAAATCCTCGGCTCCCAAGCCTTCCGACATCTCCGGCACCTACAAGCAGGATATTCCGACCCGGACAGGCCATCTCGGCCGGCGGCGGGTCGGCGGCAGCTGGCTCTTCGCCGAGGTGAAGGATGGCACCCTCCACCAGGTGCTCGCGCATGGCGACACCATTGTCGACGGCTGGGAAAAGACGTTCATCGACAATAACGAGGTGGAGCTTGACGGCTCGGGTTGGGCAAGCGGTGAGCCTTACCCGGCCAATGTGATCCGCATTCAGGATCGCCCCGGCAGCAACGATCAGACGGCCTTCGACGACCTCGTTTCGGCCTTTCCCGGCGGGTGGACGGCTGATCACCGTGGCCGGGGTATCGCGCTCTCCTACATGCGGTGCTATCCCGTCGACGATGACGAGGTCGGCAAGGTCTATCCGAACCGCATTCCGACGGTGAACCGGATCGGCCGCTTCGGCAGTTGCTACGACCCCCGCACCGGCACGTCGGGTTTCACCCGAAATCTGCCGCTGCAACTGGCCGAGTATGTGTGCCGTGAGGATGGCGCACAGATCGCGCCGGAATACATCCACACCGGGCGGCTCGCGGCGGCCGCGACGCTCGCGGACGAGGCGGTTCCGATCAAGGCGGGCGGAACGATCCCGCGTTACCATGGAGGGCTCGACTGGACCTTCGACGAGACGCCGGGTGCGGTGATAAAGCGGATGCTGACCGCTATGGATGGCACGATCGATCTTGTCGGTGACGGCATGCTGGCAATCGACGCGGGCATGTATACCGAGCCGACCGTTACCATTCCGAACCGGCTGATCCTTGACTTCCACCTGAGCGACCGCTCCGGCCCATTGCGCGAGGCCAACGAAGTCCGCGTCAAGTACAGCCATGTGGCGGCGGATTATGCCGAAGCCGATATGGATCCCTGGCGGATCGAGGATGACATCTCGTTTTCCGGCCAGCGCAAGCGGCTGCCGATCGAGGCCTACGAGATCGAGCACCATAATCATGCGCGGCGCATCGCCAAGATCGCGGCGCATGAGGCGAGTTCCGAGATGCAGGGATGGATCCGCTGCGCTTTCCCGGCCATCCGCGCCTGGGGCGAGCGCTGGGTTCGTTTCCAGATCGACGAGCTGGAGATCGACCGCCCCTTCAAGGTGCGGGGCGTCGATTTCGACACCAACTCAAAGGAGTTCACCTTTCAGGTGGTGGCGATGGACGGCTCGGCCTATGCCTTCGATCCCGCCACGGAGGAGGGCACCGCGCCACCGGTGCCGGAGCCATTGAGTTCGGCCGCGGTCGGCCCGCCAACCGATGTTGTGGTGATTACCAGCGCCAGGGAGGTGAGCGCCGGTTCCTATGTGCCGACGCTGGAAATGACATGGGGGGCACTGCCGCGTCCGTCATCTACCGCGCAGGCGCAGATCTCGCCGGCCGGCACCGATCAATGGACCGACATCACCATGGTGAAAAGTGGCGACGAAAAGTACCGCAAGGCCGTCGCCGAAAACGTCGCGGACAATACCCCCTATGATCTTCGGGTGAGGTGGCGGACCCCGACGTCCAATTGGTCGACCGTGTTGGGGGTGACGACGCAGTCGGACCCGACGGCGCCGGACGCACCCTCCTTGGTGCGGGTAATTCCCTCCGGCACCGACGGTGCGGAAGTGATCTGGAATGCGCCGAACAGCAGCAACTACAAGGCGGCGCGTATCTATCGGAACACGACGAACAATCCGGCAACGGCTACGCTGGTGCCGCCGCCGGCCTTCGGTGCCCCCTCGACCACGAACAATAGCCGTGTGGTCGAAGACCTTGAACCTGACGACTATTACTTCTTCGTCGCCGCGATGAACGGTAGTTCCGTCGAAAGTGCCCGGGTGCCCTGCCTGGGCAACCCGATCACGATCGAAGAAGAACCATAATCCTTTCGCCGATCGCTCTTCCTCAGCCGCCTCCGGGCGGCTTTTTTATTGGGAAACATCATGGTCGACTTTCCGCATGGTGGCGGCGCCAATATCTGGCGCGACTGGAACGAGGCCGGCAACCCTGCGAGCAAACGGCGCGAGCCGCCCAAGCCGGAAGTCCGCGATTGGGCGACGGCGGTTGAGAGCGCCGTGAACGCGGCCCTTGCCGGCACGGGAGATCCGGACGCGATCGAAGAACTGCTCGACGGGCTTTCGTCGGCGGAAGCAGCCGCCGAGGCGGCGACGAGCGCCGCCACAGCGGCCACTTCCACAGCAGCTGGCGCCGCCGATACAGCCGACGGTGCTGCTGCTGCTGTAACCGCCTTGCAGGGCCTCACCATAACCGGCGGCGGCCTTGCGGCCGGCGGCGGCACGCTGGAAGCCAGCCGCACCATCACGGTGCCGGCGGCAACCAATGCCGAGGCGCTGGCGGGGGCGATCACCAGCAAGGCGATGACGCCGGCCGCGAGCAAGGCGGCGTTGGATGCGCGGGCACCCGTCACTCCGGATGCCGATCTGTTTGCCGTCGTTGGCGCCGACGGCAAGAGCGGGTTCGCGGTCACCCGATCGGGCAAGATCCTGAACAAGCATATTCGGGAGATCGAGAGCAAGGCGGAGGCGGGAGCACAGGCTGGGCTCTCGGTGAAGGTCGTTCCCTCTGCGGATCTGCTCGCCCTTGTCGGGCCGGACGGCAAAAGCGGCTTCGCCGTCACCCGATCGGGCCGGATCCTCTGCAAGGAGATCGACAATATCTACAGCACCATTGCCGGCGTAGCGCGGAATGCGGGTCTCACGACGGTCTTTCGGCAGTTCTTCACCGGCACCTCAACCCCCGCGGGCTGGTCCGTCACCGGCTGGACGGTTTCGAACGGGCTGGTCTCGCCGGTGTCGGGCGGCTGGACGAACCTAGCGATGTTCGACACCTTCTCCGCCCTCGGCCGCAAGCGGATCGTCGCGCATATCCGCCTCGATGATCCGACCTCCAAGGTGGCCGTCGTCACCTATCCCATGGATGGCGGCTCCTATACGCTCGGGACCGTCGTCACCGTCGACGCCTCCCTTGGCGCATCGAGTGCCGTGCTGCTGATGCAGCCATGGAACGGATCGGGCGCGCCGACCGGCGGCAAGTCCGTCGCCATCCCGTTCACCCTGGTCGCCGGCCGCGATTATGTCGTCGACCTCGAAAAGCTCGGCGGCGTGAACATCGCCCGCTTCACCGACACGATCACCGGCAAGGTCGTCAGCCTCTCCGGTGAGCAGGATGATGCGGACGGTGCCGGCCGCCAGTGGGGTAAGCCCGGCCTGGCCTTCCTGTCCGGCAATGTGTTCGTCCGGCTCTTCGAGTTCTATGCCGGCGTGCAGCAAAAGCCGTTCTGCCTGCTGTTCGGCGACAGCAACGGCGAGGGGTTCGGCGGCGTTCCCGACTGGCGCTATGGCTGGGCACACCAGGTCGAGGCGCTGCGGGGGCGCGGCGACATGCTCAATGTCTGCCGCAGCGGCGACACGTCCGGCGGGATGCTCGCTCGCATGCCTGTCGATCTCGACATCTTCAATCCGCAGTTCGTCGTGCTCGGCCAGGGCACCAACGATACCGACACGGCGACCTGGCAGACCAACACGGCGACGGCGATCGCCAAGGTGCTGGCGCGCGGCGCAACACCGATCCTGCAGACGCTGGCGCCGCGCACGGGCGCCACGGCCAAGAACACGACCATCAACGGATGGATCCGGAGCCGGTACTTCGGTGACTACCCCTATGTGGATGTGGCGCGGGCGCTGTCGCTCGGCGGCGACGATGGGGCCTGGAACTCCGCTTACAACAACGGCGACGGCGTCCACGCGAACCCACCCGGCCTGGAGCGGTGGGCCGAGCAATACTTCATCGACGTCCCCTGGCTTTTCTAAGGAGAGACCATAATGACGATCCTGCTCGTCTCCGACATCAATTTCGATGCCGAGGCTGTCGTAGCGAAATACCCCTGGCCTTTCGTGAGTGCGATACTGGATTTCGATTACGCCAATGAGAGGTTCTACTACAACGGAACCGTCTATGACGCGCTCGCCGACATGGTGACGGCGGGGTTCTATACCGAGAACCCGAGCGGAGATTCCATCACACTCCCGAGTTCAATCACGACGTGCTCGCTCTTCTTCGAAGGTGTTGCCGCCGGCACGACGCCGAGCGGCGCGGCTCAATGGGCCTTGTCGCTCGATGACGGGGAAGATGGCGATCTGCTCGACAATGCCATCTGGATCGACCGTACCCAGGTCTCGCCGGCCGGGCGCGGCGAGATCGGTTGCTACCGTGGCGGCGCCATCCAGACCGGCGACGAAATGCGCTCGCTGGCGGTGCTGCCGAACAGCACCCATGTCAGCGTCGCCGCGCGGTTCGCGACGTCCAACCTCGGTGTCTCGTATAATGGCGCGGCGGTGCGGACCAACGGCACGGCGCTCCTGCCGACCTCGCTCACGCGCGTTACGGTGAAGAACCGCGGCATCGATTATGCCCGCCCCTGGGGCGGCACGGCCACGCGCGTGGCGGTGATCGCGGCGGCGGTCACGGATGCCGAACTGATCGCCATGGCAACGCCATAGCGGTGACGCGGTGGCCTAGCCTTCCGCCGGGCGGCGATTGGGCGCCTCGGCGAGCTGTGATGCGTCGATCATGCTTTCCTTGATGCCGTTGAGGGCGGTGAAGACGGCCTCAAGCAGCGCACTGCTGAAGGCGTCGAGTTCCCCGAACCCTTCGATGCCAGCTTCCGATGCCCGCTGCCTCCGCTCCGCCGATGCGGCGGCGGTCAGCTTGGCGATTGCGGCGTCGATTTCTGCGACGACTGTTCCCATCGGAGTCGGTTCCCGGCACTGACGATCATGGCGGCGCGCACGGTATGCGAGCGCCGTACCATTACGCAACCCAAAAACTTGTTACAAATTGCTGATTGGGCGCCGTCGTCGCGGTGCATCTCAGCTTCACATCCGCCGCCCGCTGGGCGGCTTTTCCATTTCTGGAGCATGAAATGTCCGCAGCGTCTTACGCGGATGCGCTTGCGCGCGTCCTTGTCTATGAGGGGGCTTATGTGAACCACCCGGCCGACCCCGGCGGCGCCACCAACAAGGGCATCACCCAGGCGGTCTATGACGGTTTCCGGACCCGCAAGGGCCTCTCGAAGCAATCGGTACGCTTGATCACCGATACCGAGGTGCGCGAAATCTACCGCCTGCAATATTGGGACAAGATCCGCGGCGACGATCTGCCGGCCGGCGTCGATTTCGTCGTTTTCGACGGCGGCGTGAACTCCGGGACCCGGCAGTCGACGATCTGGCTACAGCGTGCGCTTGGCGTTGCCGCCGACGGTCTCCTGGGCGAGGCGACCCTGAAGGCCGCCCGCGAACATCCCGACCACGACGCGCTGATCGCTGACATCCTTGCCCGCCGCCTCGGCATGCTGAAGGCGCTGAAGACGTGGAAGACGTTCGGCAAGGGCTGGTCCAACCGTATCGCATCGGTGAAGGCGAACGGCCAGGCGATGGCCATGGGCTCCGTCGGTCCTCAGCCGGTCTACATGGCCGGCATGGAGGCCAAGGCGACACCAGAGGATATCAAGCCTCTGCCCGGTAAGGGCATTGCCGATGCCGTCACCGGCTCCGGCGCTGGCGCGCTCGTCACCGGCGGCGCGCTAGATCAGGTCAAGGCGCAGATCGAGCCGCTGGCCGGCTCGCTGCCGGTCGTCAGCAACATCGTGCTCGCCCTCACGGTGGTAGGCGCCGTGGCCGCCGTCGCCGGCATCTGCTGGCGCCAGTACGCGAACGCCCGTCAGGCGAAGATCGCTGCGGCGCTATCCGGTGAGGCGATCGGAAACCTTTCCGAACTGCCGGTGCCGGCATGAACCGGGCTCGCGACATCCCGCCGCCCCCGCCTCCGACATCCCATCTGCGTAGCTACGGCTATGGCGACGGTTACTTGGTCGCCTGGGTGGTCTCATGGATCTGTGCTGGCGCTCTCCTGCTCCTGATAGGGGCGCTGTCATGACCGTGCTCGGTTGGATCCTCGACTGGGTGCCGTGGTGGGCATGGCTGTTCGCCGTCGGCGCCGCCCTCGCCGCCACATGGCAGTTGTGGTGGCCGTTCTGGCTGATGCTCCCGCAGCCCCTCCGTGTCGCGCTCGGCGGCCTTGCCGCCGCCGCTCTCGCCTATTTCGCCGGCCGCAACCGCGGTGCATCCGGCGCCACCGAGCGCGCCAAGGCCAAGGAACAGGAGATCGTCAATGACATCGAACGCAAGGGTGCTGCGGCTCGCGAGCGCGCTGATCGCGACGCTATATCTGGCCGGCTGCGCGACGACGACGGGTTCCGGCGCGACGGGTGAGGCAGTGTGCCGCCAGTTGCGCCCGGTGTCGTGGTCGGTGCAGGACACCGACGATACCATCCGACAGGTGAAGGCGAACAATGCGGTCGGCAAGGCCGTGTGCGGGTGGTGAGTTGATGCGGAACGAAATGTCTGAATCCGTCGTCGTCTCCATCTCGCGCGATGAGTTGCGGGAGGAGATGGAGAAGGCCGTTCGGCGAGGGCTCGAAGATGTCGGTCTCTACACCGAGGACGCTGAAGACCGCCGCGAGGCGCGCGAAGACATGCGGTTTGTGCGCCGGCTCCGGCGGGCCACCGACGCCGCGGCGGGGAGGATCGGCTACACCGTGCTCGCCATAGTCACCGGCGCCGCCATGGTGGTGGTCTGGGCCGGGATCAAGGCCCATGTCCTCAAGTAGCCGGCGGCCGGAATGCGTGCAGCTTGGTGTGCCGGGGGCGGAGCGGGCAGTGCTCGATCTGCCGACCGGACGCATCATCCTGGTGCGAGGTCACAACGATATCGTGGGAACGATGGATGATTTGCGCGCACTCGCCCATGCCATCCTCGCTGCCTGCGACCGTGCGGAGCGGGGCGACTATCCGCGACCATGACGTCCGACCAGATAGCGCCTTGACTCTTTTGTTCCGTTTTCGTTCTCATCAGGAATGGACACCCGGCTTTCCGATTTCCCGTACGTTACCGTCCGCGTGCAATGCCCGCGCTGCGAACGGTACGGCGTCTATAAGCTCGCGCGGCTCGCCGCCCGCTACGGCCCGGAAACCCTTCTCAGCGAGGTCATCAAGGAACTGTCGATCGACTGCATGCACCGCCGGCAGACGCACCCGTACAACCCTGGCTGCCAAGCGCGGTGCCTGGACTGGCCGCCAACCCGCCCACCGGATGAACCCTTTTCCGGCTTCAAGGTTGTGCGGGGAGGCCGTGCTGCATGAGCACTGCTCAGGAGCCGGTGAACATCAAAGGGCTCCGCGCCTATGGCTGGAGGATGGGCGTCGAGTGCCCGAAATGCGCTCACCGAGGTGTCCTCGCGGCTGATGACCTGCTGCGCGGCCCGAACGTGTCCGACACGGATGCTTTGGAGAATGCCGCCCGCCGCGTCAGGTGTGCGCCCTGCGGAACCCTTGGCGCTCGGTGGGTTATCTTGAAGTCCGCGGCGGCGTCGAAAGAGTGGACGTGCACGGTGCCATTCTAGCTTCGCTTGGTGGGAAAGAGACACCCAGCAAACCCATGCGAACACGTGCCGGAAATGAATTTCCCACTCTTCCATAAGATGTTGTTTTTATTCAATATTTGTAGTCCCTTCCGGGAGGCCAGCGCCGTCGTTGCCCGCTTCGGCGGTTCCGTCATCTCCGGCCATCGAGGCAGCCGGGCTCGCGGAACGGCGCTCCACTCTCTCCCAGCGGCTGGGCCCCGCGCCGTCGCGCCGCTCAGCCGCGCAGCGCCGCGGCGGGAGACTGGCGATAGGCGAGCAAAGCGGGGACCGCGGCCAGCGCCGCGGTGGCGCCGGCCAGCAGCAGCAGCGGCGCCAGATCGTCGGCGGTGAACAGCACCGGCAGGGCGACGCCGCTCTGCGCCTGCAGCCGCGCGGCGATCGCCAGCGCCGCGCCATAGCCGAGGCCTATCCCGGAGAGCAGGCCGAGGCCGAGCAGCGCGAAGCCTTCCATCCACACCACCGCGAACACCGCCAGCCGTGGCGCCCCGAAGGCACGCAGCGCGCCGATCTGGCGCCGGCGCTGGCCGACATGCAGCAGGATTACCAGCAGGATCGCCGCCGCCACCAGCGCCTGCGCCCCCATGGCGACGGCGGAGAGCACGCGGCGGGCGTCGCCCAGCGTCGCATAGAGCCGGGTCAGCACCTCGGCGGGGAACAGCGCCAGTGTGGTGTCGGTGCGCCATTCCTGGCGCAGCTTGTAGGCATCGGCGATGCTGCGCGGCTTCACCACGATGGCCGGCACGCCGGGAGCGCCGGCGGCGGTCACCCGCGCGGCATCGATGCGGGCATGCGGGTCGGTCGCCGGCCCGGCGTGCTGCTGCGCCGGATCGGCATGGCCGTCGCCAGCAAGTTCCTCCCCTGCGGGCTCGTCCCCTGCGGGCTGCTGCCCCGCATGCCCGTCCTCGCCCGGCGTCTCGCCGGCGTGCCCATGCGCGCCCTCGGCCGCCTCCTCAAGCGCTTCCATGCCGTGGGTACGCCACACCGCCTCGATCGGCACCAGCACCGCCCGGTCCCAGGGCGTGCCGGTCGGGGCGAGCCGGCCCACCACCTCATAGGTGGTCTCGCCATGCATGTGGCCGCCGCTGGAGGCCTGGCCGTGCAGCGGGTGGAACCGGTCGCCGGTCCGCAGCTGCACATGGGCGCCGACCACCGCCTGGTCGAGCCGGGCGAAGCCCTGGCCCTCGCGCAGGCCGCCGAGGCCGTCGACCAGCGCCTGCGTGGTGCCGACGATCGGGTAGTCCTCGACGAAATCGCCGAATCCCACCGGCGCCGCCCAGGCGACGCGCGGATCGGCGGCGAGCGCGGCCAACACCCTGCCCGGCACCAGGCCGAGCGGCGCCGGCTGCAGGAAAACCGCCGAAAGAATCAGCTGGGTCTCGCTGCCGGCGGCGCCGACAATCACCGGAAAGGCGGCTGCCGCCCGGGCGCTGCCGAGCCGCAGCGCCCGCTCCTGCAGCGTCACCGCGACGCCGAGCGCGGCGGCGAAGGCGACGATCAGCACGATGGCGAGCGCGCCGAGCGCGTTGCGCCGCAGGTCGGCGGCGACGAGACGGAACATGGCTCAGCCCTCCGCCGGTCGGATGCGGCCGGCTTCCAGCCGCACCACGCGGTCGAGCCGCTCCAGCAGGCGCGGGTCGTGGCTGGCGACGATCAGCGTCGCCCCGGCTTCCATCGCCAGCTCGGTCAGCAGCGCCGCCACCACCGCCCCGGCCTCGGCGTCGAGGCTGGCGGTCGGCTCGTCGGCGATGAGGATGCCCGGCCGGGCGATCAGCGCCCGCGCCACCGCCACCCGCTGCTTCTGGCCGCGTGACAGCGTCTCCACCTTCTGACCGCGCCGCTCGATGCCGACGCGGCCCAGCAGCCGGTCGGCCTCCTCGCCGGCGCCGGCGGGAAGGGCGAAACGCGCCAGCCGCAGCGGCAGCAGCACGTTGTCGCGGGCGGAGAGCCCGTCGAACAGGTGAAAATCCTGCATCACAAGTCCGACATTGGCGGCCCGCCAGCGGTCGCGCCTTCCCTCGGAGAGGCGGGCGATGTCGGTGCCATCCCACAGGATGCGGCCGGTGCCGGCGCGCTCCAGCCCGGTGATCAGGTTGAGCAGCGTGGTCTTGCCGGAGCCGGAAGGGCCGGTGAGCCCGATGCGGGCGCCGGCGGCGATGCCGAGCCGGGGGATGGCGAGGGCCGGGGTGTCGAGGCCGGGGAACCGGACCTCCAATTCTTCCACGGTGAGGGTCGGCACGTCACGCCTTTCCGAAACGGGCGCCGACAATGCGCAGCAGGCTGACGAAGCCGGTCACGGGGTCGGTCCAGGAACCGACCTCCAGCGTGCCGGTCACCTCGATCAGCGCATTGGCCTGCTCGAAGGTCTGGGCGCGGCCCAGCCGCACCACGATGATGTTGTCCGGCCAGTCGGCATCGGAGGAGCAGAACGGGCACAGCGCCATAGGGATCTCGGTGAGCACGAAGAAATCGGCCTCCGCCTGCAGCGGCGGCGCCATGAAGCCGCGCATTGCCACGCGCCGGCCGGCAAGGCTTTTGGTCTTGTCGGAAAAGGTGAGCCCGAACACGCCCTGGCTGCCATACAGCTCCTCGAAGCCGAGGCGGTCCGCCGCCTGTGCCGGGCGGAGGGCGAGCAAGCCGAGGGCGGCGGAGGCGAGCAGAAGCCGGCGCCGCGACGGCGCGGCCGGCGGGGTTCTGTCCGGTAAAAAGTGGACCGGGCGGCGGATGGGCATGACGGCGCTCCTTCGGCTGCACCGCTTCGGCCGGTCGCCGCGCCGATGCCGCGGGGCGGCCCGGTGAGGGACACCGCCCGAGGGCTGGTTAGCCGCGGCATGTGTCAGTTGGATGAAGGCGCCCGCCCGCCGGCGCGCCGAATATCGTTTGCATAAGGCGGTCGGAATCCTCCGGGCGCGCCGGCGCCCATCGGCCTCCGGCCCGGGATCTAGCGCACCAGCTCGCCGCGGAACGCCCAGCGGGTCATGCGCCGCTCCACCAGCGCGCAGGCGGCGTACACCGCGACGCCCATGATGGCGATGGCGAACAGCCCGGCGAAGGTGGTGGCGCTGTCGTTGCGCGCCGAGGCCGACAGCATCAGGAAGCCGATGCCGCGATTGCCGCCCACCGTCTCGGAGAGCACCGAGCCGACGAAGGCCAGCGTCGCCGCCACCTTCAGGCTGGCGAACAGGTAGGGCATGGCGCGGGGGATGCCGACCTTGGTGAGGATCTCGTAATTGCTGGCGCCGAGCGAGCGCATCAGGTCGCGCATTTCCGGCTCGATGGTGGCGAGGCCGGTGGCGACGTTCACCACGATGGGGAAGAACGAGATGACGAAGGCGGTGATGATCGCCGGCAGCGCACCGATGCCGAGCCAGATCATCAGGATCGGCACGATCGCCACCTTCGGGATGGCGTTGAAGGCGATCAAGAGCGGATAAAGCCCGGAATAGACGAAGGGCGAGGCGCCGATGGCGAGCCCCAGCAGCAGCCCGAAGCCGATCGCCAGCACGAAGCCGATCATCGTCGTCCACAGCGTCTCCAGGCAGAAGCGCAGCAGCAGGTCCCAGCGTTGCACGATCACCTCGAACACGCGGGAGGGACGCGGCGCCACGATCTCCGGCACGTCGAGCAGGACGCAGGCGAGCTCCCAGGCGGCGAGCAGCACCGCCAGCGTCAGCCAGGGCATGGCGAGGCGGGCGAGACGTTCCTGTCGGGCGGTCAGCGCCATCAGCCGTGCTCCATCTGGATGCGCTCGCGCAACTCGTGCACGATATCGACGAACTCGGCGCGGAAGGTGGTCTCCAGCGTGCGCGGGCGCGGCAGGTCGACGGTGCGGATCTGGACGATGCGGCCGGGGCGCCGGCTCATCACATAGACGGTGTCGGCGAGATAGACCGCCTCGCGCAGGTCGTGGGTCACCAGCACGGCGGTGAAGCGCCGCTCCAGCCACAGCGCCTGCATGATCCCCCACAGTTCCTCGCGGGTGAAGGCGTCGAGCGCGCCGAACGGCTCGTCGAGCATGAGGATTTCCGGCTCGTGGATCAGCGCCCGGCAGACATTCGAGCGCTGCTGCATGCCGCCGGAGAGCTGCCAGGGATATTTGTCGCCGAATTCCCCCAGCCCCACCGAGGCGAGCAACCTCTGGGCTCTGTCGAAATAGGCGCCGCGCTCGGCGCGCAGCCGGCTCTTGTGCGGCTCGACCACCTCCAGCGGCAGCATGACGTTGTCGCGGGTGGTCCGCCAGGGCAGCAGCGTGGCGTTCTGGAACGCCATGCCGACGCCCTTGATCGGGCGGGTGACGCGCACGCCGCGCACCTTCACCTCGCCGGAGCTCGGCGGGATGAGGCCGGTCACCAGCTTCATCAGCGTGGACTTGCCGCAGCCGGAGGGGCCGACCACCGCGACGAACTCGCCCTTGGCGATCGTCATGGTGGCGTCGGCCAGGGCCAGCGTGCGCTCGCGCCCCTCGCCATAGGCGAGGCTGACGGCGTCGAGTTCGACGAGGGGAGGAGAGGCGGAGGCGGTCATGCGGGCAAGAAACTCACGAGGAAGGGATCGAGGCCCGCCGCCGGCAGGCGCCGGGGCGGCACCTCACGGCGCCACCATCCGCTCCTCCTTCGGCGGCAGATAGGCATTGGTGAACACCTTGTCCGGCGTCGGCGCGGTCGGCAGGCCGAAGGCCTCGGCAACATCCTTCACCGAGCGGGCGAAGCGCGCCGGGTCGACGTCGCCCATGCCGTTCGCCTTCACATAGGGGGTGAGCACGTTCATGGCGAGCGACATGTTGAGCCGCTCCAACTCCAGCCTGTCGTCGATCAGCGGGTCGCGGGCCTTGGCGGCGGCGATGCCGAGGGCGGGGTCGGCGGCGACCTCCTTCCAGGCTTTCGCGGTGGCGCGCAGGAAGCCCTTCACCACCTCCGGCTTACCGGCGAAGGCGGGTGAGACGATGATGCCGTTGCCATACACGTCCATGCCGGCGTCGCTATAGGTGAAGGCGACGATGTCTTCCGGCTTCACCCCGCGCGCCTTGAGGTCGAGCACCGAGGAGAAATAGTGGCCGGAGATGAAGTCGACGGCGCCCTGCACCAGCGATTGCTCGCGCAGCTGGGGGGTGAGGTTGACGTGCTCGACGCTCTTCGGATCGATGCCGACCTTCTTGGCGAAGGCGGGGAACAGCCGGAACGAGGCGTCGAACACCGGCGCGCCGAGCTTCTTGCCGGCGAGATCGGCCGGCTTGGCGATGCCGGTCTTCTTCAGCGTGTACACGCCGAAGGGCGGGAAATCATAGGCCATGAACACGCACAGCACTTCCTTGCCGGGGTTCTTGGCGTTGTATTCGATCAGCGAGTTCACGTCGGCGAAACCGATGTCGTAGGCGCCCGACGCCACGCGCTGCACCGCGCCGGCCGAGCCCTGGCCGGGATCCATGGTCACGTCCAGCCCCTCGGCCTTGTAGTAGCCCTTGTCGAGCGCGACGAGGAAGGGCGAGGTCGGGCCCTGGAACACCCAGTCGAGCGTGAACTTGACCGGTGTGGGTGCCTGGGTCTGGGCCTGCGCGCCGCCGGCGGCACCCAGCGCCATCGTCGCGGCAAGCCCGAACGCTCCGGCGCGCCAGCCGGCGGCGCGAATGGATGAGGCGGCCGGCTGCGGCGGGCACTCCGGCGCGTGGTGGGACGGGACACGGCGGATCAGGCGGGGCATGGCGCGCGAGATGGCACGAGACACGACGCGATACATGGTGGGCACCTCCGGTCGGGCGATGGGCGGAACGCAGTCCTTGCCGGCGGCCGCGTCCGGCGGCAAGGGAGGCCAATCGGCATGCAAATCCGCCGCCAAGCCTGTGGTGATACGGTTTTGTTTGTGACGCAAGGGCAGGTATGCCGATGCGTCGCCGATCGGCTGCCCAATGCTTGGGCGATCCGGGCGGGGCCATCCGGGCCCACCTGGCGGCCATTTCCAGATCGCCGGTGGTTTGATACTCCTGTCGCCGATTGGGTGCCCGCTGGCGGAGGCGGGGCGCTCAAGGCGTCGCGGCATCGCCGATGACGCCGGTGGGGGCGGTGCATGGACATCAAGATATTTCGCTTCGCCTATCGCGTGGACGCCGATGGGTATGTCATCGGCGGCAGCGAACCCGGACAGGCCGACAATCCTCTGGTTGATGTACTTGTCGGCACGGTCGACGATCCGGTTCTGGATTCCCTCAATCCGGTCTTCGCCTATTCCGCTCCCGATTATGGATCGGGCAATGCCTATTTCTACTGGGCGAGCGGCGACGGGCTGGTCGCCGGACTCGGCAGCGGGGTCGGTTTGTGGTTCACCGATACGTCGCAGATCGCCGGCGCCTATGCGGAGCGGGACGGTGACAGCTTCGTGGTCTGCTTCCTCGCCGGCACCCGGATCGCAACGCCGACGGGCGAGGTGGCGATCGAGACGCTGAAGGTGGGCGACCTGGTCCTCACCAGCGATGGCCCGGCCCGGCCGGTGCGCTGGTTGGCCCGGCAGACCGTAAGCCGGCTGTTCGCCGATCCGCTGCGGGTGCTGCCGATCCGCATCGCCGCCGGCGCGCTGGACGAGAACCTGCCGCGGCGCGATCTGTTCGTCTCCGCCGATCATGCGCTGCTCGTCGATGGGCTGATGGTACAGGCCGGCGCGCTGGTGAACGGCACCAGTATCGCGCGCTATGGCGCCCTGCCGCTCAGCTTCGTCTATTACCATGTGGAGCTCGACGACCACGCGCTGGTGCTCGCCGAGGGCATTCCCGCCGAGACCTTCGTCGATAATGTCACCCGCCGCCGGTTCGACAATTGGCGGGACGCGCCGGAAGCGCCGATTGCCGAGCTCGACCTGCCGCGGGTGAAGTCGGCCCGCCAGCTGCCCCAGTCTGTCCGGCATCGTCTGGCCGCGCGGGCCGAGACGCTCGGCTTCGCCATGCCGGCAAGCGGGGCGCACGAGGCCGCTTGAGGCGGATCTGCGTTCGGCCCGCCTGCGTTCGGCGGACCGGCCTCGCGCGCGCGTACCTTATATACGGCGTGGTATATGGCATAAGGTGTAACGCGGCGACATCATCGGAAGTGCGCCATGTTCATCCCGCGTCCGCCGTGCATAAATCGGCGTGGCCGGCGTGGCGAATCCCTGTCGCCGGCACCGCTGGTTTTCTTGCCGATTTTCTTGCCGATCCGTTCAAACGAGAGCGCAGATGAGCCACCACCAGAAATTCTACATCGACGGCGCCTGGGTCGATCCGGTCGAGCCGCGCCTGCTCGACGTCATCGATCCCGCGACCGAGGAAGCCTATACCCAGATCGCCATCGGTTCGGCGGGCGATGTGGACAAGGCGGTGGCCGCCGCCAAGGCCGCTTTCGCGACCTTTTCGCAGGTGCCGAAGGAAGAGCGCCTGGCGCTGCTCAACCGCATCCTCGCCGCCTACAACGAGCGTTTCGAGGACATCGCGCAGGCGGTGAGCCAGGAGATGGGGGCGCCGCTCTCCTTCGCCCGTGACGCGCAGGCCTGGGCCGGCCGCGCCCATATCGAGGCCACCATCAAGGCCTTCGAGGCCTATGAATTCACCGAGCACCGCGGCACCACCATGGTGGTCAAGGAGCCGATCGGGGTGTGTGCGCTGATCACCCCGTGGAACTGGCCGCTCAACCAGATCGCCTGCAAGGTGGCGCCGGCCATCGCCGCCGGCTGCACCGTGGTGCTGAAACCCTCGGAGATCGCCCCGATCAGCGGCATCGTCTTCGCCGAGGTGATGGAGGCGGCCGGCACCCCCAAGGGTGTGTTCAACCTTGTCAACGGCACCGGCCCGGATGTCGGCCAGGTGATGGCCGGCCACAAGGACGTCGACATGGTGTCTTTCACCGGCTCGACCCGTGCCGGCATCATCGTCGCCAAGACCGCGGCGGATACCGTGAAGCGGGTGGCGCAGGAACTCGGCGGCAAGTCGGCCAACATCATCCTGCCGGATGCCGATTTCCCCGCGGCGGTGGCGCAGGGCGTGCGCTCCTGCTTCTCCAACACCGGCCAGTCCTGCGACGCCCCGACCCGCATGCTCGTGCCCGCCGGACGCCACGACGAGGCAATCGCCATCGCCAAGGAGGCCGCCGAGGCCCTGGTCACCGGCGATCCCAAGGCGGAGGCCACCGATCTCGGCCCGGTGGTCAGCCAGATACAGTATGACAAGATCCAGCGGCTGATCGAGGCGGGGATCAAGGAGGGCGCCACCCTCGTTACCGGCGGCCCCGGCCGGCCGGAGGGGCTGAATCGCGGCTACTACATCCGCCCGACGGTGTTCGGCCATGTCACCAACGACATGACCATCGCCCGCGAGGAGATCTTCGGGCCGGTGCTCTCCGTGCTGTCCTATGACAGCGAGGACCAGGCGGTGGAGATCGCCAACGATACGGTGTACGGCCTCGCCGCCTATATCCAGTCGCAGGAAATCGAGCATGCCCGCGCTGTGGCGGCGCGCATGCGCGCCGGCTCGGTGTATCTGAACTACCCGGAATGGGACACGATGGCGCCGTTCGGCGGCTACAAGCAGTCCGGCAACGGTCGTGAATATGCCGACTGGGCCATTCACGATTTCCTGGAGATCAAGGGCATCGTCGGCTGGGGCTGACGCCGCCCATACGCTTATCGGCCGGCGCGCTGCTCGTGCGGCGGCTGACATCGGTCTATCGGCCTCGGATCGGCCGCATCGTACACCTCGCCGGCCTCAGCTGGCGAGGCGCGGCGCCGGCTCCAGTCGTCCGCCGGCGCGCGGGTTCAACCGGCGTTCGGTCAGCATGTGCAGCGCCTCCACGAAGCGCCGGCACCCGGCTTGGTTGGGCTGCAGCAATTCCGCCGCGTCCTTCCGCCCGAGCTGCCGCAGCCAGCCGATCAGCGTGGCGTAGCGGGCGGTCTTATAGGTGCCAACGTCCAGCAGCGCCGCGGCAATCGCCGAATCGAGCACATGCGGATCGTCGATCTCGCCATTGATTTCCTCCGCGCCGATGAACAGCCCATCGATAGCCGGACACTCCGCCGCCTTGGGTGATCGGTCGAGCAGGCGGAACACCGCCTCCACCCGGCCGACGCACGCGGCACTGCCCGCAAGTACCGCATTCAGCTCGCCTTTTAGCTGGATGTCGGAAGTTTTGACGTTCAGGGTTGGCAGCACGCGCGCACAACGCCGCTCGGCATAAAGCGCCTCGCCAAGCCCCTGGACCAGCAGATCGTTGAGTGACTTGATATCCCGGGACAACAAGCCCATGGCGTGAATCTCCCTATCGGACCTTGAGGTTGGCCCGCTTGCGAATGGTGATTTCTAGCCAAACGTCGTGGAAGGGCCGGCGGTTCCAGAGCTTTCGTCATCCTTTCACCGGCGTCTCGAACCTGGAGACGTTCATTCGCCGGGAAACAGGGCCTTGTAGCGCGTGCGCAACTCGGCCTTCTGCACCTTGCCCATGGCGTTGCGCGGTAACTCCTCCACGATCGCGATGTGCTTGGGCAGCTTGAAGCGGGCCAGCCGGCCGGCCAGCCACTCGCCAAGCGCCTGATCGTCGAGCGTCGGGGCGGCTCGCGCCACCACCACAGCCACCACCGCCTCGCCGAAATCCGGGTGCGGCACGCCGATGACCGCGGATTCCCCCACGCCGGGGAACTGGTCGATCTCCATCTCGATCTCCTTGGGGTAGATGTTCAGCCCGCCGGAGATGATGAGATCCTTGCCTCGCCCGACGATGGTCACCCGGTTGTCAGGGGACATGCTGGCGAGATCCCCGGTCACGAAGAAGCCATCGGGCCGGATCTCGGCCGCGGTCTTCTCCGGCATGCGCCAATAGCCCAGGAACCGGTTGGGGCCGTTGGTTTCCAGCATGCCGACCTCGCCGCGGGGCAGCTCCGTCCCATCCTCGCCGACGATGCGCACCGACACATTCGGCAGCGGATAGCCTACCGAGCCTGGTAGCCGCTCCCCGACATAGGGGTTGGAGGTGATCATGCCGCATTCGGTCATGCCATAGCGCTCGAGAATGGCATGACCGGTGGCGGCCTGGAACTGACGATGGGTTTCGGCGAGCAGCGGCGCCGAGCCGGCGATGAACAGCCGCATGCCGGCGCAGAGTTCGCGGGTGAGGCCGGGATGTGCGAGCAGGCGGGTGTAGAAGGTCGGCACGCCCATCATCACCGTCGCGCGCGGGAGATGGGTGATGACCGTGTCGGGGTCGAACTTCGGCAGCCAGATGATCTCCGAGCCGTTCAGCAGCGCGGTGTTCAGTGCCACGAACAGCCCGTGGACATGGAAGATCGGCAGGGCGTGCAGCAGCACGTCGCCAGGCTGGAAGGCCCAGCTATCCAGCAACGCCTCGGCATTGGAAGACAGGTTGCGATGGGTGATCATCGCTCCTTTGGAGCGGCCGGTGGTACCGGAGGTATAGAGCAGCGCCGCGAGATCATCGGGTTCGCAAATGGCGGTCGGCGCCTCGCTTGCCAGCGTGGCGGCGAGTTCGGCGAGTGAACCTTCGCCGGCGGCATCCAGTGTCTCGACGTGGCGCACCCCGCGAGCGGCGGCGATCGGGCGTAGCTTTTCAACCCGATGCGGATCGGCGACCAGCAGTGTCGGCTCGGCGTCTCCGAGGAAGTAGTCGAGTTCGGCGGCGGTGTAGGCGGTATTGAGTGGCTGGTACACCGCGCCGATCTTCAGCGTCGCCAGATAGAGCGCGACATTGCCGAGTGACTTGTCCACCTGCACGGTGACGCGCACCCCGCGCCCGACGCCGAGCTGGGTCAAGGCATTGGCATAGCGGGCCACCAAGGCGAGCAGCTCGGCATAGCTGAGCGTCGAGCCGTCCAGCGAGAAGGCGACCGCGTCGTCAGCGCGCCGGGCACTTGCCTCAATTGCCGCATAGAGATTGGCATTGCTGCTCACAGCCTTGTCCTTTCTTGCTTTTGCCAGCAGGAAAACAGGGTCTTTGCGACCGGGGGCTGCCTATCATATCTCGCCGGGAGCAGCGAGCGGTGGGCCGCTGAGGCGCCTCATGCCGGGCCGCGGCCAAGCTAAAACAACATAGAATAATTGTAATTAAATATATTCCATTGATGGCTTGTGTAAGATATAGAGCCAAAACATGAAAGAAGCGGTTTTTTCTCGTAACGAAGAATTTCTTTCTCGTCTCGCGCAGCTGGCGCTGCAGGCGGGCCGGGTCGTTCTCGACGTCTACGCGACGGAATTCGCCGTTTCGAACAAGGTGGACAATTCACCGGTGACCGAGGCGGACGAGCGCGCGGAGACGGTGATTTTGGCGGGCCTGCGGGAGATCGCGCCAGAAATACCCGTCGTCGCCGAGGAGGAGTGTGCTGCCGGGCGTATGCCAGAGATCGGTGAACGCTTCTTCCTGGTCGATCCGCTCGATGGGACCCGTGAGTTTCTCGCCCGCAATGGCGAGTTCACCGTCAATATCGCGCTGATCGAGAACGGCATCCCCACCGTCGGCGTCGTCCACGCCCCCGCGCTCGGACTGCTCTACGCCGGTCGGCCGGGGCATGCCTTCAAGGCGAAGGTGCAAGACGGCGCGTTGGTCGGCGAGACCGCTATTGCTGTTCGCCCGGCCACATCCTGCCTGCAGGTGGTGGGCAGCCGCTCACATGGCTCGCCGGAAACGGCGGAATGGCTGAAGCGCTTCCCCGGACATGCCTTCGTCTCGGCGGGGTCGTCGCTGAAGTTCTGCCTGCTTGCGGAAGGGGTGGCGGATCTCTACCCCCGCCACGGCCGCACCATGGAATGGGACACCGCCGCCGGCGACGCCGTCCTGCGCGCGGCCGGCGGCGCGGTGGTGAGGCTCGACGGTGCTCCGCTGCACTACGGCAAGCGCCGGCAGGCTGGCGATTCAGACTTCGCCAATCCGTATTTCGTCGCCTTCGGCGATCCGGCGCTCGCAGCGGGCGTCGCTCGGTTGCCGGACGTGACGCCATCATGAATGAGGCGCTGCCCGATCGGCTCTTCCACGGAGCTTTGGGCGCGTATGTTGAAAGGACTGTGCCGTGTCGTCAGAGCGCATGACCCATTTGCGGCGGCTTGAGGCCGAGTCGATCCACATCATCCGCGAAGTGGCGGCCGAGTTCAAAAAGCCGGTGATGCTCTATTCCATTGGCAAGGATTCGGCGGTGATGCTGCATCTGGCGGTGAAGGCGTTCTATCCCTCCCGGCCGCCCTTTCCGCTGATGCACATCGACACGACTTGGAAGTTCCGCGAGATGATCGCCTTCCGCGACCGGATGGCGAAGGAACTCGGCTTCGATCTGATCGTCCACACCAACCAGGCCGGCATCGCGCAGGGCATCAATCCCTTCGATCATGGCTCCTCGCTTTACACCAATGTGATGAAGACCGAGGCGCTGAAGGAAGCGCTGACTCATTATGGGTTCGACGCGGCGTTCGGCGGTGCCCGGCGCGACGAAGAGAAGAGCCGCGCCAAGGAGCGCATCTTCTCCTTCCGCACCGAAACCCATGCCTGGGATCCGAAGAGCCAGCGCCCCGAGCTATGGAACCTCTACAATACCAGGGTCCGGCCGGGTGAATCGATCCGCGTCTTCCCCCTGTCCAATTGGACCGAACTGGATATCTGGCAATATATCCTGGCCGAGCGCATCCCCATCGTGCCGCTGTATTTCGCCGCCCGCCGGCCGGTGGTGTGGCGCGATGGGCAGATGATCATGGTCGATGACACGCGCATGCCGCTGAAACCGGGTGAGACGCCCGAGCAGCGGATGGTGCGGTTCCGTACGCTCGGCTGCTACCCGCTCACCGCCGCCATCGACAGCGAGGCGACATCGCTGGAGGACATCGTGCGTGAAATGCTGATCGCCCGCACCTCGGAACGGGCGGGGCGACTTATCGACCACGACGATTCGGCCTCGATGGAAAAGAAGAAGCGAGAAGGGTATTTCTGAGATGAGCGTGCCCGCCGAAGCGACCGTCGTCGCCGATTATCTTTTCGCGCAGGAAAACAAGAGCCTGCTGCGTTTCCTCACTTGTGGCAGTGTCGATGATGGCAAGTCGACGCTGATCGGGCGTCTGCTCTACGACACCAAGCTGCTGTTCGAGGATCAACTCGCGGCGTTGTCGACCGACTCGCGCAAGCATGGCACTGCCGGCGACGATCTTGACTTCGCCTTGCTGGTGGATGGCCTTGCCGCCGAGCGCGAACAGGGCATCACCATCGACGTCGCCTATCGCTTCTTTGCCACCGACAAGCGCAAGTTCATCGTCGCCGACACGCCCGGCCACGAGCAGTATACCCGCAACATGGCGACGGGCGCCTCGAACTCCGATCTCGCGGTTATCCTGGTCGATGCCCGACAGGGCATCCTTACCCAGACGCGGCGGCATTCCTTCATCGTCTCGCTGCTGGGCATCCGCCATGTAGTGCTGGCGGTGAACAAGATCGACCTAGTGGACTTCTCGCAGAAGGTCTTCGAGGACATCGTCGCCGCCTATCGCGAATTTTCTGCCGGATTTGGCTTTGAAAGTCTGATCGCGGTGCCGCTTTCGGCCCGCTATGGCGACAACATGCTGGAGCGAAGCCCGCGCACCCCCTGGTACGATGGCCCGACGCTGGTCGAGCATCTGGAGAGCGTGCCGGTGGCCGACGATGCGTTGGCGCGGCCGTTCCGCATGCCGGTGCAATGGGTGAACCGGCCCAATCTCGATTTCCGCGGCTTCTCCGGTACGGTGGCGAGCGGCTCGGTGCGGCCGGGCGACGCCATCGTGGTGGCTGGCTCGGGGCGCACCAGCAAGGTGAAGGCGATCGTCACCAAGGATGGTGCGCGGCCGCGGGCGGAAGCCGGCGAAGCCGTTACCCTCGCCCTGGAGGACGAGGTCGACATATCCCGTGGCGACATCATCGCCGCCGCCGCCGCGCGGCCGGAGGTGTCCGACCAGTTCGCGGCGCACCTGATCTGGATGCATGACGACGCGCTGCTGCCGGGCCGGCCCTATCTCATCAAGATCGGCACCCGCACGGTGAGCGCCAGCGTCACCGAGATCAAGCACAAGGTCGATGTGAACAGCTTCCAGAAGCTGGCCGCCAAGCAGCTGGCGCTCAACGAGGTCGGGGTGGTGAATCTCGCCACCCAGCAGCCGATCGCCTTCGATCCTTTTGCCGACGTGCCTCAGACCGGTGCCTTCATCGTCATCGACAGGATGAGCAATCTTACCGTCGGCGCCGGGATGATCGATTTCGGCCTGCGCCGGGCGACCAATGTCCATTGGCAGGCGCTGGAGGTCGACAAAGCGTCCCGTGCGGCGATGAAGTTGCAAAAGCCGGTGCTGCTGTGGTTCACCGGGTTGTCGGGTTCTGGAAAGTCGACGGTGGCCAACCTGGTCGAGAAGAAGCTCCATGCACTCGGCCGGCATACCTACCTGCTGGACGGCGATAATGTCCGCCATGGGTTGAACAAGGATCTCGGTTTCACCGCGGCCGACCGGGTGGAGAACATCCGCCGGGTGGGCGAGACCGCAAAGCTGTTCGTCGATGCCGGTCTGATCGTGCTGGCCTCGTTCATCTCGCCCTTCCGGGCGGAGCGGCAAATGGCCCGAGAGATCCTCGAACCGGGCGAGTTCGTGGAGATTTTCGTCGATGCGCCGCTCGACGTGGCGGAGCGCCGCGATCCCAAGGGCCTCTATGCCCGTGCCCGGCGCGGCGAGATCAAGAACTTCACCGGTATCGACAGCCCCTACGAGGAGCCGGCGAACCCGGAGATCCATCTTGCGGCCGGGGAGCAGGCTCCCGAAGTGCTGGCGGATGAGATCGTGGCCTATCTACAGCGCCAGGGCTATCTGGTGTGAAAATCTGAGCCGCACGGAAGCCTTGCGTCACAAGGCATTCGGGCGGCTCTCGTGACGGTTCGGCGACGCATCGATGTCGATTTTTCGAATGCCCTGCCAAATCGCTGTTGACACCCGGAACGGCCCCCCCTATAACGCCGTTCATCGACGGGGCGCGCCGCTGACGCGGTGCTGACGCTCCTCGGTTGATCCCGACAG